>NZ_JBWVBR010000008.1:0-197163 GCF_056629255.1 Pseudoalteromonas sp. NFXS53
TCCCGAGCGGCCAAAGGGATCAGACTGTAAATCTGACGGCTCTGCCTTCGCTGGTTCGAATCCAGCCCCCTCCACCATCTCTTTCTTATTAAATCATCTTTTTTCATTCTATCATTAAAGCTTTACCATTCTTGTTAAACCATAATCTTGCTGACTTATAATCTTCATAGTGGTTTTCAACAAGTTCCCAAAATAATTTGTTATGTGCCAGTACATGACAATGTGCTAGCTCATGAACAATGACATAATCAATCATATGCTTTGGTGCCCCTGCAAGAAGGCTGTTAAAAGTAAGCGCCTGTTTACTGCTACAACTCCCCCAGCGGCTTTTATATTCCCTGATTTTCACAGCTGAAACATGACAATTCATTTGCTTAGAAAATCGCTCTAAGCACAACTCTAAATAACTAGCGAGTAAGTCTGTCAGTAATTCAATTATCGCTCGCCTGAACTCAAGCCTCTCTTGGCGCAGCACTTCTGGTAAATATACAAAGCGGCTCTCATGATCTATTACAGGCTTGTTTATATCTGAAAATTCAATCTTGTAAACTGAACCAAAAACCAATAGTGAACTTGTGTGCAACGGTTTTTGTTTATTAGGCGCAAGCTCTAGTTTATGTCTTTGTGCGTGCACCCAGTCTTTTTTACTCTTTAGCCAATTTTCTAAAGCGACCTCACTCACATTATGGGGGGCTGTCACGACCACTTGCTCTGGTGTGACTTTAATTGCAACCGTCTTTCTTCGTTTACTAAGCTTTAATTGATAATCAAACATTTTTAAGAATTTTTTTTACTTCACATTCAAAGCCATAAAATTACTGCTACCTTTAGTGTAATAAGACTATAAAGGGGTTAATTTATGAAAGATAAACCTACTTGCCAATATCAATCTCCTGATGGTCATCGCTGCCAAGAAATTGATATGGGTTCTGGTCTTTGCTTTTGGCATGACGCAAAGTTCGATAAAAGTGGGCTTGAATTATCGCAAAAACTAGAGCGTTATGCCAAGCGTGGTGGACTTCTTCAAGGTTTGGAGTTGAAAAGAGCAAACCTAGAGGGCTTAAACCTTGTCAAACATAATGACCATACTGGTTACGACTTATCATATAGCAATTTTTATCGTGCAAATTTAAAAGGTGCGCACTTATTTAACAACAAAATTGAAAATGCCTCTTTAATGAAAGCAGATCTGCATGATGCCAATTTACATTGCTGTAAGCTTTCAAATTCCAACCTATTGGGCATAAAGCTAAACAATACTCGGATCGATAACATAGATTTAAGTGGTAAGTTACAGCAAGAAAATGAGGCAAGCTTAGCGGCCAAAGAGAAAAGAACAGAAGATGCCGCTGATTTCTTCTTACAATCTGAAGAGACATACCGCACACTTAGAAAAGGCGCTGAGCAACAAGGTCTTTTTGAAATGGCTGGTAATTATACCTACAAAGAGCTGCGTATGCGTCATTATCAATACCCAACTCATTCAAAAAAACGCTTTATGAGTGCAGCTGTTGACCTGCTCTGTGGTTATGGTGAAAAACCCGCTAATGTGATCCGTTTCAGCCTTTCCATGATTGTATTTTGCGCACTAATGTACTTTTTGTTTGGCATCAGTTATCAGGGTGAAGTACTTTCTATAAACTTTTCACAAAGCTTTTCTGACAATATAAGTGCACTGCTGAACAGTTTTTATTTCAGTGTGGTGACATTTACAACTCTGGGTTACGGAGACATAACCCCCATCGGATTTTCTCGTTTTATTGCTACGGTTGAAGCATTTACAGGTAGTTTCTCCTTGGCATTATTCGTCGTGGTCTTCGTAAAGAGAATGACGCGTTAATCGCGTCATTCTCTTATACAATATGCATCACTCATCTTTAGGCCAGTTAAATGGAATACTGGGAACAGTAAGCCCTCTTGCGGCCAAGGCTTCTGGTACTGTCAGGCTAGTATCTGAAGCGCTCCACAAATCGTTCGTAAATATTGAACTGCTATCTTCATCAGTGATGTCACCTAAAGCACCACTTAAATCTATATCAAATATGAAACTACCTGAGCCATCATAGTCACAACTTGTTGTCGGCGCATATTCAATATTGGCTCTATGATCAGTGCCTAAATACACACTTAAACTTGCATCGTACTCGAAGAATTGTCTTTGTGTTTTAGCAACGAGTGCATGGCTTGCACCTGGTCCCGCCCAATTACATATAAACCCTTGGATCCAACCGTCAGTGTCTGTGACTTGCTCACCATAACCAAAATGCGCTTCACCATTGTCTAAAGTTGTATCATTAAATCCTATATTAAATATCCGACTGTGAGAGTCGTTAACACCCGCTTGCCAAACATAGCTGTAACTACCAGCCAGAGAGGTTAAATCGAAGTCAGCACCTAAAATTGCAAAATTTTCGCTCCAACCATCGCTGTTTGAAGCGCTATACGTATTATCAACATCAACTAAACCATTACTGTTAAATACTCCAGTGGCACTATGACCGCATAAGGTGGCATTTCTTAATTGCAAGTTCATCTCATCAGCTTCTCTTTCATACGCGAGAGACGCTGCGAACGTACGTTCATTTTGACTGCAATTAAACCCTGGCCATTCTATACCCGACACCCCTTGCTTCCCTTCAACCGTGTATTGTAATAACCCGGTATATTCGGTTTCTTCTGAACTAGGCGTGTGCGACATTGAAATAGTAATTCGATAGTCATTGCCAGACACTTGATAGTCCATTTCTGCACTGTATGTCCAGGTATCTGAAACCAGAGAGATGTTTGCTGAATCGAAGCTAACGCTGGTTATCCCTTGGGCATTCATATAAGTAGTGAGATCAAGTGTTGCGCCCTCTTCCGGCAAAGATTCACCTTCGCTGTCTGCAACGCTGATAAAACTCGCAATAACCATTAACGCCATTTGTGTTTGTGATTCAACACCAGAAAGCAGTGCATTTACTTGCGATACGGCACAAGCGTTCCCACTGCTGTCTTCTGCAAGCCACAAACCCAAATCACCACTGGGCAATGTACCAGAACTACTGCCTGAGCCACTCGCTTCAGGATGCCCCTCATACATTAACTGGGGGCCGAAACAATCTGAGTTAATGCTAACTTGATAGAAGGAGGCAACATCAAACGCATCTGAAATTGCAAGCTCCCCGGCTAACACCTGCCCTATTTGCTCCGTTGCGGAAAAATAACTGGGGACAGTTGGGCCAAAGAGAGGTGTACTTGGCGCGTACTTTGGGCTGTTTTTTGCCTGTTTTTGCTGTGCACTGTCAGCAAAAGGTGAAGACACCATTAAACTAGTTGGGAAACGTAAAGCAACTTTAGGCGCTTCAGTTTCGTCATTTGTTGATTGTGTCGGCTCTGGGGCAGGTGTCATATTCTGACTATCTTCAGAGCTACTTGAACCGCAGCCGGATAGACATACTAAAGCAGATAAAACAGCGAGCAGGTAAGGTTTCATGCTACAAACTCCGTGATTGGCTTTAATAAAACGATTAGCAAAGCCTCAGAAAATTGCAAAACCCCTTTTAAAAAATTGTAGACATACTCATTGTAAATATGATCTAGATTGTATTTATTTCTCTTAGCCTTAGCAGCATCAAGTCAATATATTAGGCACAGAGAACTGACAATAACTTACTGTTTCTTACAATTCGAAGCGAGATTCTTTAACCTGCACTTTAAGTGATAAAAAGTCGCTACATGCGACTTTTTACTCTATTTGTTGCTGGACTATTGGCTGGATCATCCGGCCAAAAATGTTTTGGATAACGCCCTTTCATTTCTTTTTGCACGTCTTTGTAACTTGTACCCCAGAAATTTGCTAAGTCTTGCGTGAGCTGCAAAGGACGTTGCGCCGGGGATAATAACTCCATTAACAAAGGAAGTCGCCCTTCACACAGTCTTGGCGTTTCAAGCATGCCAAACACCTCTTGCATTCGAACGCTGAGTTTTGCAGGTCCTTCTTGTTGATAAGTGAGCTTTATATTAGACCCTGAAGGCACTTGTAATCTAATTGGCAGGAATTGTTCTAACACTTGCTGTTGAGGCCATTCTAAACAACTCATTAGTGCAT
Source organism: Pseudoalteromonas sp. NFXS53 (assembly GCF_056629255.1). Classification (NCBI taxonomy): domain Bacteria; kingdom Pseudomonadati; phylum Pseudomonadota; class Gammaproteobacteria; order Alteromonadales; family Pseudoalteromonadaceae; genus Pseudoalteromonas; species Pseudoalteromonas sp. NFXS53. The sequence continues at coordinate 4,091 of NZ_JBWVBR010000008.1, forward strand.
CTTTAAGCGCGAGTTTAGTTAACGCGTCGAACTGCTTAACTTGCTCTAAATATGGATATAACCATGTTAAGTCTGCTATTAATGCATTCTCCGATAAATCACTGAATGTGTCAGGGTAAAACTTGCATGCTAGCTCAAAGCGAGTAAGTAACTGCTCACACTCACCGTATGATTTGAATAATGATAGACCTTGTTTAGCTATCAAACTTAACCATGCTTGCGTTCTTGCCTGTGTGTCAATTTCGGCTCTGCTTGGTTTGCTCGAAAGGATTATCTGCCCAAGTAGATCTCGGTCTTCATGAATAAACTTCTGCTGTTTTTCATTAAACTCGCAAACTGTTTGTTGGCTTATCAAGTATGGAAGATGGGCATTTAGCTCTTCAATATGTAAGGGAGTCGCACTAAACACCTGCATGCCCTTTTCCCCTCCCAAGGATACAATGGCTAAGTACTCAGCAACCGGCCAAACTTGCTCATTGACTTTGACACCTGCACCGTTTGCCATTAAGAAGCCTTGCCCTCTGCGTTTTGCAATACGATCGGGGTAAGCCAATGCAATAAGGAGTGGCACGGCAGATATAGGGAGCTCTGCAGGTTTTGTAATTTTAAGCCTTTTACACCAGTGCTGATACGCTTGCTTGAAGCTTGATGTTGGTTTAATTAGCATAGTAGACAGTGCAAGCACTACATCAGGGTTATGTTGTTTTCCTTGCTCCCATAAACTAACCAATGCACAAGCTAAAGCAGTAATATCAGGGATATCAACTTCAAGTTGTTGGGCTTTTAATAACATATGGGCGTGTCTTGGTTCAGTGCCAAAACTATGTATCTGAGCGCCTAATGGGGTTAACTTTCCGTTGGCATCCAAGACTTCTAACATCTGCAGTAATTGAGTCGCTTGCTCTTGTTGAGCTAACGAAGGCTGATCAAGTAATGGCAATGCTGACACTTCTGCTCCCCATACTTTGGCTTCGAGCATTAAGGCACTGATATCTGATGTTTTTATCTGGGGTAAATCGTGGGCTATGCGTCGGTCGAACTGGGCTTTTTCACCAAGTCTATAAACAACTCCCGGCTCAATACGCCCTGCACGCCCCGCCCTTTGCACCGCCGACGCTTTTGATATTGACTGTGTTTGAAGCTCACTCACACCGGTGTTCAAGTTATAAACCGCAGCGCGCTTTTTACCACTGTCTATCACTACACGAACGCCTTCGATGGTCAAAGACGTTTCGGCCACATTGGTGGTCAATACCACTTTTCTTCTTCCTTGCGATGCTGGAGCAATAGCGGCTTGCTGTTGTTGTTTATTTTGCTCGCCAAATAAGCTGACAACGTCAATATTGTCGCCCAATTCACCTAAATTTTGTGCCACAAAATTAATCTCTTTTTGGCCTGGAAGAAAGACCAAAATACTGCCAGATTGCTCTTCAATCGCTTTATGTATTACATTTGGAATGGCTGCTAACCACTCTCGCTCGTTGCGAAGTGGCACATACATTTCTTCGACAGGATAGCTTCGGCCCTCCGAGCGAATCAAAGGACATTGTAAAAACTGCTGGTAACGCTCAGAGTCTAATGTCGCAGACATGACTAAAATTTTAAGGTCATCTCTCAATGCGCTTTGGCTTTCTAACGATAAAGCCAACGCAGTATCCGCTTGTAATGAGCGCTCATGAAACTCATCAAAGATAAGTAGATCTATGCCATCTAATTCTGGGTCTTGCTGGATCATCCGTGTCAAAACACCTTCAGTGACAATTTCCAAACGTGTTCGGTGACTGACTTTCGCTTCTTGCTTTATTCTTAATCCGATTTGCTCGCCGACTTGTTCACCTAATTTTTGAGCTAAGAAATTAGCAATATTACGAGCCGCTAATCTGCGTGGCTCTAACATCACTATTTTCTTAAATTGCCCTGATAACAAGAGTTGTAAAGGCAACCAAGTTGATTTACCGGCACCTGGAGGGGCTTGTAGTAATACACTCGGGTGAGAAGATAAGGAGTCGGTCAGTTGTGAAAAAACAGATTCAATCGGCAGCACAGTTTCGCTCAATAAGATAAACTTTTTGTTTAGTTTATCATGGTATTGACGATCACCTCACGGTTTGAGATTGCCTTTAGGTTGCCTTGCTCTATTAGTTGCTTAGCATTATTAACAATATCTTCAGCCTCGAAAGCTTTATCAAGCTTTGCTTCTGTGATCCCAACCCATGCATTCCTGCCACCGTTTTTCGCCAAATATAAGCATAAATCAGCAAGCTCGATAGTTTGCTCCCAGTCAAGTGAAGCCGAGTTTCTTTGCAATGGAAATGGCGTAAAGCCAAATGAAGCGGTAACCGGAATTCGAATGTTATTATCTTTAAATTCAAAAGATTCTATATTGGCTCTTATCCGCTCTAGGATTTCTGCAGCTGCATCACGCGAGATATTAGGCATTAATAGTAAAAACTCTTCACCACCCCAACGAATAATGACATCATTTTGCCTAATCGTTTGTTTTAGCACTGTTACAAAAGACTTTAGAACTGTATCACCTGCGCTGTGCCCATAGGTATCATTGACTCGCTTAAAGAAGTCGATATCAATTAAACACATAATGGTTGACTCAGTCATCATCTCAGTGGGTAAATATTCGTCAATGTGAGTGAATAAGAAGTGACGATTATAGGCCCCAGTCAGACTGTCTGTATAACTCAATACTTGAAGCTGTTTATTTCTAATTGCAAGCTCTTGGGTACGCTGAGCAACTTGCTGCTCAAGCATTTTCAACGTACGTTTGTTTTGCCAGCGCCAATACATAAAAAATAGCAATGTAAAAAACAACACCACAAGTAATATCACTCGCTGTTGTAATAAAGCGGTGTTTTCTATTGCTTGCATCTGTTGCGTTATCTGCTGCTCTTTTAGGGCATTATCTTTTTCGAGTAAAGACAACTGCTGCCTTTGCTGATCAAAGTCAAACCTTGCCTCAAACTGCAGTAACTTATTATTTCTTTTTTGCAGGTCTAATGCCTTTTGCGTGAATGCATAGCGCTTCAGATATAAATGCGCCCATTGGTAATCTTGGATTTGAGCGAAACTGGCAGCCAGAGTATGTTGTAATTGTGCTTGCTCTTCTAAAAAACGTGTGTGAAATGTGCTTTGTAGACCATCTTGTGCGGTTAAAATCGCTTTAGCAAATAAACCAGCTTGTAGGTATGTCTTCGCTTGAAGTACTTTAACCATTAACTTGGTATGATGAAATTGACTGTCGGAGTTGTACAGACTGATTTGATCAATCAAATCCTGTGCGGCAATGTGCTCACCCATTTCTAACTTTACTTTGGCTTTTTCAATCAGCAACTCAATGTAAATCGACTTGCTCATATTAGGTTTGTCTAGCGCATCATCTAGCACATACAATGTTTGCAAATAACTTCCTTGACTAAAATAGATCCTCGCCTTCCAAAGACAGATTTTAGCCCTCAAGATACTGACCTTTGGCAACTGATTCTCCAGAAGAGCTATCTTATCCATTTTTTCTAATGCTTGTTTATAGCGCTCTAACGATACCTCTAGATGAACAATTGAAAGGTAAACACTGATCAATAAAGCTGGATCGGCCAGCTCCATGGCGATATCTAGCGCCTGTTGATTAAGCGCTAAGCTCTCTTTGTAGTCACCGTAACGGTGTTTAAGTAATGCCACCAATAATAATGCTTCAGCTTGAACTATAGTGTTGTTTGCAGAAGCCGCTTCTTGCTCTAGCGTCTTCAGATTTGGCAATAACTTTAAATCGTATGTAGCCAATACGGCTTTTTTATATACCTCAAGTTTTGCGGGTAGCTCAGCAAAGCTTTTGGTTTGAAATTTAGACACAGATGTTTTACTGGAAGATTCAAAACAGAAGAAGAAAAGAAATAACGCAATAAGCTGAGAAGTATATTTAATCATTGCAATCCCGGATTGAGCATTTGGATGTTAATCGTTTGCCAATCCGTGACTTTCTCATTAATGAAACCTGACTGTTTCAACGCTTTTTCTATTGTGCCATTTGTTCTCAATATGCCGAGGCCTTTATTCAACGCCTGAAATACGGCGCGACCTTCTGGGTGACGTTTACTTACGACAAAATGTCTAGAATCTGGCAAAAATACCTTAATATTATTGATCGGTACATATAGCCGATTTTCAAAATTTAGTTCTAAACTACTACTGACACTAAAATTGATCAGCATAGCATCAACCACACTGGTCTCTACCATTTCCAACATGGTTTCCCAAGGGCCAATAAAACTAACAATGTTTAAGTCGGTATTATGAAGTGCACGCCAATCTACCTTCCATCTGGGGTTTGCAACCACGGTTAAGTTTTCTAGCTGAGCTTTAGCTAAATTGTGGAGATGCACGTTTCGCTTGGCAACATATAAACCCGCTTCGTATTCTCCAAATTTGACTAAGGGCGTGCTCACATACAGTGACCCTCGATAATTGAGAATATCTTCATGCCATACAGAGCGAGCCAGAACCAGACTGTCTCCAGCAATTAAGTCCGAATATTCTAAGATATTAATAGAAGGCTTGGGATTAAACACAATAGGTCTATCAATGCCTCCAAGTTTCAACGCTTGTTGCAAAAGGATCATTTCGATGATTTCTATATGTGATCCTTTTGTTGTGGCATGAAAGTCTTTGACGTCATAAGGGGAGCGACCATTTAAAAAACTTTGATAACGCTGCGTAAAGTTTTCACTTTGCATAATATCGACCACCAAGGGCGTTTGTGAAAAACACCAGCTAGGAAGTAAAAGAAAAAAAGTTAGAACACAAAACCGCATACACACCGCACCACAAAGTAAAGTGCACTACTATGCACTTTTTCTGAACATTATATGAGCGAGAGTATTTATAGCAACAAATTTAATGCAAAAGGATGAACTTAACTAGACTTAAAAGAACAAAAAATTTACAAAAAGAACGATTTAAGGCACTAAAAAAGATTTTGATAAACGCAAAACTTGCCCTGGATAGTACCATTCCAACACACACTAAATACTAAAATCACTGATTCTTCATCAGTGTTTTAATCCTTTTGAGATAGATGCTATTATCGGCGAAAATAGTCTATCAGTGCTGTAATCATGGAAAAATACGAAGAGCTACTCGTCTCAATCAGAAAAGTCATCCGTGCGATTGACTTGCATTCTAAGCAATTAAACAAATCATCGGGTCTAACAGGTCCACAGTTACTTATTATGCAAGAAATTGCGCGAGTTAAAGGTGTGACGGCGAGTCAGGTTGCCAAACAAATTAACCTCAGTGCAGCAACGGTAACGAACATTTTAGATAGACTTGAAAACCGCGGCTTGATCCAACGAGTTAGAAGCTCTGAAGACAAACGACGCGTTGGGTTGTTTTTATCTGAAGATGGTAAGACAGCATTAATTGATGCACCACAACCTCTACAAGAGCACTTTATCCAAAAGTTTTGTCAGCTAGAAGAATGGGAACAATCCTTATTACTTTCCTCTATGCAACGTATTGCTTCTATGATGGATGCAACAGAAATCGATGCTGCACCTGTGCTTGAAATTGATCCGATGCACCTCAGCAGCCAAAAACAAACTGAAGCAGAATAAGCCTTTTAATCAAAGGCAGTAATTTTGTATTACCACCCTTCTGATTATACCAATCCTCTTAATTAAGTGATCTACTTTGAGGATTGGTATTATTACTCAGCTAACTTTTTAAACCAGAGATTCAAAGACTTAAATTCATCTTCAATTCGATTGTTATTAGTTAGCCGTCCACCAAACTCATATTTTTGCTGCGAAAATATCTTGTTGACTGGTAAAGAGGTCGCCAAACATAAGGTATAAACGTATTTTATATCTTGCTGTTGTAAAAACTGCTTAACTTTGTTTAAAAGCGCAGATGCTATGCCTTGATTCTGAAATTGCGTCATCACGCCAAGATCGTAAATACGCGCATTGCTGGTGTCTGTATCTAACTCTACGCGCAAGCAACCAACAATAACGCCCATATAATCAGCGCAGTAGTATTGCACACCATTATTCATACTCGTCTTAATGAACTCTTCGTTACTCACAGGAGATGAGTAATTGGTATAAACATGCCCATATAATTTACTCAAAGCACGAATATCGGTGAGATTACAACTTCTGAATTGAACCGGCTCGTTAAACTTTCCCGGATGCCAAGGGTTAGCTTTTAAGGCCTCGGCAACGATTTCATCGTATTGTTGACTGAATTCACTTTGCTCACGATTTTTATCTAAAAAGTAAGAAATAAATACCGCATCTTCGCTTCCGAAATAACCTGGCACAGTCGCTTCAATCTTATAGCCTTTTTTCAAAAACGATACCAATTGTGAGTCTTTTACTTTTGCGATTATCTTGCCATAACCTTGAGCCAAAGCGACTTGAACTAATGCGTCATGGAAAGTATTTGGGGTTTTTATCGTCGAGTCAGTCACATAAATTCTGCTATTTAACTGACCATGGCGGATTTGATTAAATTCAACAATTTCATCACAGTCGTAATAACTACTTGCTACGGCTGACATGATCTCTCCATAAATAGGTTAATGCGAGAAAACACTTACTAAATACAAACCATTGTCGAAAATAATTTGATTTAAAACTTTAAAACGCACACACACCCGCACATCCAATTAAGGTTATTTGTTAATATTCAATACTTTATAAATTCAACTTAGGAGGGTGTGTCGCTACAAAGTGGCTTTCAAATACTTTGTATTCAAAGCATATTAACAATTATTAGAACTCGAATCAAATTACAAATCACCAAGAACACAAGCCACATAAGCACTGTTACAGCCTATATCTTCAACAAAAACCCAGTAAATTTGAAAATAGCACCATAAAAAATGCCCCTATCCTCGATTTAAAACAACTTAATCGATGTGAAAACCAGTGAAAAGCCACAGGAACAAATCATTTTAACTATAAATTTAACTACTCAAACAAAAATAATTAAAACCAAACATAAAAAATAGAAACCAATAAAAAACAACAATTTAAAACACATCAATTGATAAGCACAAAGAGCAAAAACCAATACAAGCTTGAAAAATTACTTAGAACTCTATAGGATTTATTTTAATTGAACGGTCAATTAATAAAAAGTTATGCCAAAAGTAGGAATGGAACCGATACGTCGCCAACAACTCATTGAAGCAACGTTAGAGTCGGTCGCAGAAGTGGGCTTACATGCCACTACCATAAACAGCATTAGTAAGAGAGCGGGCTTATCCTCAGGGATCATTAGCCATTACTTTGGAGGCAAACAAGGTCTTATCGAGGCGACAGTTCGCTTTTTATTAAATAGTTTGAAAACCAGTTTGATCAGTAAAACTCAGCAACCTTGCTCTGCTGAAGAACGGTTAATGTTTATTGTTGAGGCTAACTTTTCAGTTATTCAACAACAAACCAGTAGCACAAAAACTTGGTTAAGCTTTTGGGCGCAATCAATGCATGATGAGCAATTGCACCGTTTACAAACCGTAAATGCAAAACGCTTATACAGTAACCTAGCTTTTTCTTTCAAAGCATTAATGCCAGAACACGATGCTAAACGCGCAGCTAAATTAGCGGCGGGTATGATCGATGGCTTATGGCTGAGGGCTGTTTTAAGTAAGGCCTCAGAGCAAGAATTTAAGCAAGCTGAGCAGCTTGCAAAACATTATGTGTCTTCCCTCATTTCATCTTGTGGAGCTTAAAAATGACCACACCTGTTTATCAAAATTTTATCCATGGCCAATTTGTGCCGAACCAAAGCAAAGAAACGTTTGCTGTGAAAAACCCTGCAACTGACGAAGTTATGTATCATGTCGAAATTGCAGATGAGTCAATTCAAGAAAAAGCCATTGCCAGTGCTCGCGAAGGTTTTGCAGTTTGGTCAGCAATGGCCCCTATCGAAAGAACTAGAATTCTAAACAAAGCCGTTTATTTATTACGTGAGCGTAACGACGAGCTAGCTAAAATTGAAGTATTAGACACAGGTAAACCAATTCAAGAAGCGGATTGTGTCGACATTCAAACTGGCGCTGATGTAATTGAATACTTCGCAGGTCTTGCACCAACACAAGTCGGTACACAACAACCCGTTGGTAACGACTTTTTCTATACTCGCAAAGAGCCTTTAGGTATTTGTGCAGGTATCGGCGCATGGAACTACCCACTACAAATTGCTTGTTGGAAATCAGGCCCCGCTCTTGCTGCTGGTAACGTTTTGATCTTTAAGCCATCAGAAGAAACACCTCTTGGTGCAATTAAATTGGCTGAAATCTTCATTGAAGCGGGTATGCCTGCAGGTGTATTCAACGTCGTGCAAGGTGCTGCAGAAGTCGGACAATGGCTGACAACACATCCAGAGATCGAAAAAGTATCGTTCACTGGCGAAGTTGGCACAGGTAAAAAAGTCATGCAGAGCGCAGCATCGAACTTAAAAGATGTGACCATGGAACTTGGCGGCAAATCACCTTTAATCGTATTTGATGACGCCGATATCACAGAAGCTGTAAGTGCGGCCATGTTGGGTAATTTTTACACCCAGGGCGAGATCTGTACTAACTGTACTCGTGTGTATGTACACAAATCGGTTTATACGCAATTTGTTGACCAGCTTAAAGCGCGCACTGAAGCAAATATTATCGCAGGAGATCCCCTTGATCCTAATGTAAATCTGGGCGCGCTTATTTCTAAAAAGCACCAAGATTTGGTGCTGAATTACATCGAAAAAGGCAAAGCCGAAGGTGCCACTTTATTAACAGGTGGTCATGCCTTATCGCCTGAGTCAGCCCCGAACGGTTACTTCGTTGCACCGACTATTTTCACAGACTGTACTGACGACATGACCATTGTCAAAGAAGAAATCTTTGGTCCAGTTATGAGCGTGTTAGTTTTCGAAGATGAAGCTGATGTGATCAACCGCGCTAACAACACAGAGCTAGGGTTAGGCGCCGGTGTATTTAGTCAAAATATTCAACGTGCACACCGTGTTATCCACCAGCTTAAGGCCGGTATTTGTTGGATAAATAGCTATGGCAACTCCCCTGCCGAAATGCCAGTTGGCGGTTACAAACAATCAGGTATTGGTCGCGAAAATGGCATCGAGACTTTAAATAGCTACACACAAACCAAGTCGGTTTATGTGGGTATGAGTCAAATCGAAAGCACATTTTAGGAGACTAACATGCAGTACGATTACATCATCGTCGGTGCAGGCTCTGCGGGCTGTGTGCTGGCAAATCGCCTTTCAGCGGATGCAAAAAACAAGGTGCTATTACTAGAAACCGGTGGCTCTGATAAGAGTATTTTTATCAAAATGCCGACGGCGCTGTCTATTCCGATGAATACTGATAAGTATGCATGGCAATTTCATACTGAGGCAGAACCTTATTTAGACAACCGAAAAATGCACTGCCCACGCGGTAAAGTGTTAGGTGGGTCGTCCTCAATTAATGGCATGGTGTACGTGAGAGGTCACGCCAAAGACTTTGATGAGTGGCAAGCGCACGGCGCACAAGGCTGGGATTACCAAGCCTGCTTGCCCTATTTCAAAAAAGCTGAGAGCTGGTATCAAGGTGAGAATACCTATCGTGGTGGCACCGGTGAACTGGGCGTCAACAACGGTAATGAAATGAAAAACCCGCTTTATAGCACCTTTATAGAGGCGGGCGCTCAAGCCGGATACCCAGTGACAAATGACTACAACGGTGAGCAGCAAGAAGGCTTTGGCCCTATGCACATGACGGTAAAAGACGGCGTGCGTAGTTCAACCTCTCGCGAGTATTTAGACCCAATTAAACATCGCAGCAATTTAACTGTGGTCACAGGTGCCCTTGTCAGCAAGGTGTGTTTGCTCAATAAAAAAGCCACAGGCGTTGAATATCGTATTAATGACAAAGTATTCCAAGCGGATGCGAGTAAAGAAGTCATATTAAGCGCGGGCCCAATAGGCTCTCCTCATATTCTGCAATTATCTGGTATCGGTGAACGCAAAGCCTTAGAAAATGCGGGTATCGAAGTTAAGCATGAGTTGCCGGGAGTCGGTAAAAACTTACAAGATCACCTTGAGTTTTACTTTCAATACAAGTGTAAAAAGCCAATTACTTTAAACGGTAAACTTGGCTTGATTTCAAAGGGCTTGATCGGCACTGAATGGGTATTGAATAAGTCAGGGCTTGGCATTACAAACCACTTTGAATCTTGTGCTTTTATACGCTCAAAAGCCGGTATTGAGTGGCCTGATATTCAATATCACTTTTTGCCAGCGGCGATCCGTTACGATGGTAAGTCTGCATTTGATGGTCATGGTTTCCAAGTGCACGTTGGGCATAACAAACCTAAGAGTCGTGGTAGTGTGACAATTCAGTCAAGTGACCCGCTGGTACCACCAAAAATTCAATTTAATTACTTGCAACACCAAGATGACATTGAAGGCTTTAGAGCGTGCGTTCGCCTTACGCGAGAGATCATCTCTCAACCTGCCTTTGATGAGTATCGTGATGGCGAAATTCAACCTGGTGAACATATTCAAACTGATGAACAGATTGATGAGTTTGTTCGACAAGCCGTTGAGAGTGCCTACCACCCTTCTTGTTCATGCAAGATGGGCGAAGATGAGATGGCCGTTGTGAACTCACAAACTCAAGTTCACGGTATTCAGGGCCTGCGAGTGGTGGACTCTTCCATTTTTCCAACTATTCCAAATGGCAATTTGAATGCACCGACTGTCATGGTCGCTGAAAAAGCCGCAGATATGATTTTAGGTAACGCGCCATTAGCACCTATGAATGCCAAGGTGCATTTACATGAAGATTGGCGTAACAAGCAAAGATAAAAAGAATCACACAGGTGCACTTAATTGCTGCACCTTGCTGTCATGGTGTGCCGTTTAGGTTGAATGAGAGCAACGACATATAACAATCATAACGGGAGAAAATATGAGTTATTTCTACTTATTTTGGGAGGGTGACAATGACCTTATGGCTTAGTGCGGGCATTTTATTTACCCTACTTTCAATTGCTTTCATTATTTACAAATGGGGCAACGTCGAAGTGGTCGGTGTTACACCGGTCAAAACCTTTACCTTTATTGCTATCTTGTTTACTTCAGGCCTAGATGTTGGCTTAGTGATGTTTCCTCTCACTGAGTTTGCAGGTTATGCAGACATAAACGCAAGCCCAGAATATGGCTTCACAAACCCACTTGCTATCGAGTTTGGTTTTTGGGGCTTTTTGATCTGGGGATTCTACTTCCTTACCTGCTTTTATTTCTGTGTAATTGAACCTAAAGTAAAGTTCTTCGAGATCCCAATCGTTAAACTACTTAATAATGTTGTGATCATAGGCACCTGTGCGTTTACCGCATACCTATTACTTTCAAACCTGCCATGGTACTTACCGAGCATGGGTGATGGTGAGTCGATCATTCCGACTTTCTATCTCATTGTATTTGCAGCCATCGCATTTGCCGTTTACTCAAGCACAGACATTAAATATGTGCGCTTTTTAAGTATTACTACTACTTGGGTATTCATTGGTTTAATTGGGTTAATGTGGGCCAATGCTTTCGTATTTGGTGACAGTGCGATTTCGGGTTACTTCAATAACTTTGCTTTGATCGGCGACTATTTTGCCAACATGCATCAGTTTGTATTACCAATTAATGATTACCATGAGTTTTACTTATTCTGGTGGTTTGCTTGGAGCATCATGATCGGTCAATTTACTTCACGTTTCGTGGGTGGACTAAAGACCTATCAAGTACTCGCTGCGATGTTGATATTCCCATCAATTCCAATTGCGGCTTGGTTTGCAGTGCTTTATCACTACCATGAAGCTGGCATTGCAACAGATGGCCTAGTGAATTTTGCCATGGTGTTTGTTGGTATTGTATTTGTGATCAACTCTCTCGATTCGCTTGTCCGTTTATATACAGATAATTTGGGGATCACAGTTCAAAAACTTGGTAAAGCAAAATACATCGCGCTTAACATCGCCGCGCTGTCTCTGCTGACCCTGCTATTCAAACTAAACTTTTTACAGATCCAATGGGTTGGCGCCATTGTGATCGGCATTTTCTTCGCCTGTTTTGGTTACATCTTGGTGCAAAAATACAAAGCCGTAGCCAATATTGAAGGTTCACCAAAAGAAAATGAAATCGACTATACAAAAATAGAAACAGTAAGCTAATTATGACAACAATGATTAAAACATCTCTTATTTCTCTCGCGCTATGCTCAAATTTGGCAATGGCAGATTGGAGTACAACCGTTACTGGCGCATCTGATTATACTTTCAATGGTGTTAGCCAAACTGATAACGGACCTGCTATTCAAGCGAGTCTTGATAAAGCATTCGATAATGGCGTATATGCTGGCTCTTGGGCATCGAATGTCGATTTTGGTACCGACACTAACTTAGAGTGGGACTTCTATGTAGGCCGCTACGCTGAATTAAACAGCCAATGGAGCATTGATTATGGTATCGCGTATTACACGTATCATGGTGAAAGCGCTTCTAGCGACGGTAACTACCCTGAAGTATACGCCAAGTTCGGTTTTAACAATGAGCTAGGTAATACCGAGTTTAACTTCTGGTATAGCTGGGATTATTTTGGAACAGATGCGGGCCATACGATTGCGATGGTGGCACACACCGTTGAGCTTGCGCCAAACCACAACTTAAGAGCCAGCTTTGATATCTCAAACTCTTTAGATGGTGATAAATATAGTTGGCAAGCAACTGATAAGTCTTACCATCACTATCGTTTAGCGTATCAAACAAGCTACGAAGGTTTTAATATTGAGGTGGCAGCTGAAAACACCAACCTAGATTGGGATACAGCTGATGAACGTATCGTGCTGTCAGTAGCAAGAACATTCTCTTTATAAGAGAGTTTCAAACTAAAAGGGTGACATTATGTCACCCTTTTTAACACCCGAAAGCACTTATTAATCTCTCTTCTTTCATTTTAAGGCAGTGCTTGTCCTCTCGCGCTAACGAAGAGGCTATACCATTCATCTCTGGTCAGCTCAAAATCGAGTGCCATGGTCGCACCTTTTATTCTATCTAAATTAGTTGTGCCAATAACAGGTTGTATATTACTCGGGTGCTTTAATAGGAATGCCAGTAAAATCGCTTCTGGTGTTGCATGGTGTGATTCTGCCAATTCAAAGATAAGTTTAGTAGTTTGTCTCGTCACATGACACTCTGACTGCAAACCTTGCTCTGAGAACCGACCTTTAGCTAAACATCCCCAAGCTTGGAGTTGTATCCGCTCATTTTGGCAATACTCTAAAGTACCACTTACAAAGTCCACCTGATGGTTACCCGCACTGCCCACCATGACACCGTCATTGAGCCAATCCAGCTTCCCTAAACTCATTTCGATTTGGTTTGCGATTATCGGCAGTTCTAGATGTTTCTGTATATATGAAATCTGATGATGACTCATATTAGAAACCGCAAAATGGTTGACCTTGCCTGCTGATTTTAATTCTAATAATGTCTCAGCCAACTCTTCAACTTGCATTAAAGGGTCTGGTCTGTGCAGCATTAAAATGTCTAAGTACTCTGTATTTAAACGTCTTAAACTGCCTTCAACTGAGTGTTTGATCCACTTCTCAGAAAAGTCATACCGGCCAGGTAAAACCCCTTCTTTAAAACGGATCCCGCATTTAGATTGCAGTATCATGTTTTCTCTCAGTTCAGGCTTTTTCTTTAACACTTCACCAAAAACTTGCTCAGCTTTACCATTTCGATAGATATCAGCATGGTCGAAGAAATTAATACCATAAGCCATAGCCGCTTCTATCACAGAATGCGCTTGTGAGATATCTTTATTCATAATCGAAGAATTATCCCACTCACCGCCTAACCCCATGCACCCGTATGCAATGCGACTAGATTGAGGGTAATATTTTTGAAGTGGTAAAGTCTGTTTCGTCATCAAGTTACCTTAATTTGTTTTTAGTCTCTTTAGTTTATTGTTCTGTGCCATGAATAAAAGGGTATAATTAAGAAAACATTGTTTTATATAGCAAACAATAATATCTATGAACGAACATAAACGTGTTGAGTTGCTGATGCTATTTTTAACACTAGCAGAACAACTTAGCTTTACAAAAGCCGCTGAGCAGTTAGGGATCTCTAAAGGTTATCTTTCTGAAAAAATAAAACAGCTTGAAACCCATTTAAAAACGCCTTTAGTTATAAGAACAACGCGTAGTGTCAAACTCACCGCCCAAGGCGTTCATGTTTATGAACAAGCATTGCGAATAAGAACCCAGTTGTTTGATATAGAAAAAACCACTGACTCGCAACAAGTTGCTGGGGTTATAAGACTCACTGCGCCAAAAATGTTTGCGAGCACCTTTCTTTTCGACATTTGCCATAAGTTTAAACAACAGCACCCGAATATTGAGTTTATGATTAACTCAAGTTACCGAACGTTTAATTTAAACCAACAAGATTTTGATTTGGCTTTTCGTGCCACCTCATCACCGCCAGATAACATGGTTGCCAATAAACTGTTCGACTATGAGCATGTCATTGTTGCCTCACCGAGATATCTGAAATCAAGTGGCCCAATAGACTCGCTTGTTGATTTAGAAAACCACCATTGCCTGACAGTGACTGAGCAAACCATCTGGCCTTTTGCTTCCCAGCAAGTAAACATCAATGGTTGGCTATCTAGTAACGACAATCACATGTTAAAGCGCTCAGCTCAACAAGGCGGTGGGCTTTTCAGGATCGCGAATTATTTCGTTAAAGATGAACTAGATTCAGGTCAGCTCGTTGAAGTGTTACAACAAGAGAAAATAAAAAACAGTGGCGGGCTTTATATGCTCTACCCTCAGCTCATTTACCCGCCTTACAAACTGAGAGTATTTATCGATTTTGTGAAAGCTTATTTTCAATAAGCTTTTTAAGTAAGCTTAACAACCGGTCGCTTGATGCAGGTTTGATTCAAAAGGCATTGTAACGTGTCTTTAACGCTTTCGACGTTAAACTCAATCAACTCTATTTCTGGTGCTTGTATCGCACCACTCTCAATGTCTTTTAAAAGCGTCTCGCCCATAAAACATAAATGCTGCTGCGCGCATAAACTATTTGCCAACCAAGCTCCTGCAATCGACACCACGCCAATATTAGGCGCTTTTTCGAATAGTAACTCTTCGGGGATCGCAGAAAACCCATTTAAACAAGCTATACGTCCACAGAATCTCAGTTTTTGAATATCTTGAACAACACTTTCTTTGCCAATTGTGTTAATCACACAATCAAAGCCATCAGGCCCAATTTCATGTTTTATTTGTGCACAGATTGCATCGTCTTTTTTACTACAATCAAATACAAAGTCAGCACCCAGTTTTTTCAAACGTCTATGGTGTGGCTTTTGAGCAAACGCAAATACTTGTGCTCCTTGTTTTTTTGCATACTGAATCGCAAAATGAGCCACTGCACCTTGTGCGCTGTTTATTGCGAGTGTGTCCCCTTCTTGCAACTTAATTTTTTCAAGTGCAAGCAATGCCGCCATACCCGAGTTTGGCAATGCAACAGCTAATTCGCTTTCGATTTGCTCTGGTAACTCAGAAACCGCATGATTTGGCATAACAGTAAATTGCTTTAGCATGCCTTGCTCTGCAAGGTTCGCATGAAATAAAACCCGTGCGCCTTTGGCCGGAAATACCCCTTTTGGGGCTTCAACAACCGTACCCACAGCATCTGAGCCCAAAATATGCGGATATTGCCACTGGCTAAAACCTTTTACAGCAAAACTGGCATCCAAGTGGTTTAACGCGACATACTCTACTTTTATCAATAGCTCATTGCCTCTAGGAATAGGTAAATCGAGCTGGGTCATTTTTAAATCGAAGTCAGCCCCATGTTGGCGTAACTCCAATGCATTCATTTTGTTGTTATCCTTGTACATGAGGCCTCCTCTTTTAAAGGTTAGATACTAATTGTGATGACCAGCCACCGCTCAATTGGCTATACGCTGCAACAGAAGCACTTAACCACTTGTTGCGGATCAACACTTGGCTGCGCTCAGCACTGAGTACATCTTGTCTTGCTGCAAGTAAATCAAGGTAGGCTAATTGCCCTTCTTGATATCCCGCTTCAGCTTGTTGATAGGCTGCACGCGCGGCTTTTACAGTTTGTGAAGAGAGTGCAAACTGCTGCTGAGCATGTTGCAGCGCACGCAAAGACAATTCGGTTTGCGACAATACATCGGTCAAAGTTTGCTTATAACTGTGATAGCTTGCTTCTGATAATGCAGTTTGAGCGTCAAGTTGAGCTAATAACTGCGGGTAACTGAATAAAGACCAATTGATGCTTGGCGAAACCTGCCAATTCGATTGGGTATTATTGAAGTTCATACCCGGCATATTTAATACGCCAGCAAAGGCCGATAGGCTAATATCAGGATAAAGCGCACGCTCTGCACTTTGTGCCAAATAACCTCGTTGATGTACCTTGGCCATCGCTGAACGAATATCACCGCGCTGCATGAGTGCGTCATCTGCCGATTGCACATTCACTGTTAAATTAAGCGCATCGTAGTCTGTTTGACTCAACACAGTGAAACTAAGTTCATCGGCACGTTTATCGGTTAGTGCACTTAGAATTTGCTCAACTTGGGCAAGCTCAACACCAATTTGAGGTAATCGTTGCTTAAGCTCAAAGTACTGCACACGTGTTCTGTTTAACTCAAGCTCAGTCGCTATGCCCTCTTCAATACGCACTTGAATGATCTCCATCGAGTCTTCGAGTGCTTTTAATTGGTTAAGGGTTAATGCCTGTTGCTGTTGTAAATTCTGCCATTGTAAAAAGCTACGAACAGACGTGCTAACTAGCTCAGTCAGTAACTGCTGATATTGCGCTTGGCTATCAACTGCAACCGCTTCTGCCGCTGAAGTAAGTGCTGCAATGCGACCCGATAAGTCCAGTTGCCAATTTACGTTACCACCCGCGGTTGCTGAACTCACAACATCTGCATTTGGATTTGTGCTACTAGGCGAATTAGAGCGGTTACCAGATACCGCTAAGCCACCTTGCGGCAGGTTTGCGCGTTGCTGCACTGATAATCCAGCAAGGGCGGCGCGCAAACGCGCCATTGAAGCTTTTAAATTTTGGTTTTTGTCCAATACATCAACCACAAGTTGGTCTAACTCAGCGATGTTCAGTTGCTGCCACCAGTTTTGTTCGCTTTGTTTCGCCACTTCAGATAACAACACATGTGTGCTTAACGCATTGCTGAAAGATTGCGACGTTTGCTGTGCTTGGTCAATATTTGGGGCACTTGCACATCCTGCCAACACAGCCAGAGCAATGCCCGATAACGTCATTTTAAATACGCGCATTTTATTGCTCCTTAGCCGTTACTAGACGATAGAATACAGGCGTGAATAACAAGCCAAATACCGTTACTCCAATCATGCCGAAGAATACGGCATTACCCATTGCTTGACGCATCTCAGCCCCTGCGCCTGACGCCAGTACCAGAGGGACTACGCCTGCGGTGAAGGCAATTGATGTCATCAGTATTGGACGAAGACGTAAACGACACGCTTCAATAATCGCCTCTAGATGCGTTGCACCTTGTAAGTGCTTATCTCTGGCAAATTCGACCATTAAGATTGCATTCTTAGAAGCCAGCGCAACCAGTACAATCAAAGCAATTTGCGTAAAGATATTATTATCGCCACCGAGCATGTAAACACCTGCCAGCGCTGAGAAAATCGTCATTGGCACAATTAAAATAATCGACAGTGGTAAACGTAAGCTTTCATATTGCGCTGCCAATACCATGAAGACCAATACAACCACCAGTGGGAATACATACACCATGGTATTACCCGCTAAGATCTGTTGATACGTCACCTCAGTCCACTCATAGGTGATCCCTTCTGGCAATGTTTTAGCCAGTACCGCTTCAATGGCTTGTTGCGCTTGGTCTGAGCTATAACCCGGTGCAGGGCTGCCGTTCAATTCAGCGGTAACATAACCGTTATAGTGCATCACACGATCTGGACCTGTGGTTTCTTCTACAGTCACTACTGAACCTAGAGGAACCATGAGACCAGCAGCATTGCGCACTTTTAAGTTGTTGATCTGCTCTTTCTTCGACCTAAACTTCGCTTCAGCTTGCGCTTTTACTTGATAAGTACGGCCAAACATATTGAAGTCATTCACGTATGCAGAACCTAAATAGACTTGCAGTGCGTTGAATACTTCGTCTAACGGAATGCCTTGAATTAGCGATTGCTCACGGTCAATGTTAATGTCCATTTGCGGTACTTGAATTCTAAAGCTTGAATATAAGCCCATGAGTGCTGGATCTTTTTGTGCAGCGCCAATGGTTGCTTGCAGTGCAGCAAACAGTGCTTCAAACCCTTGGTTACTTCTGTCTTCAATTTGAAGCTTAAAGCCACCCGTTGTGCCTAAACCCAGAATTGGCGGTGGTGGGAATACAGCCACAAACGCTTCATCAATTGCAGCAAAACGTTGGTTTAATTGCATTGCTATGGCAAAGGCAGACAAGCTAGGGTCATTACGTTCGCTAAAATCATCCAGTGGCGTGAACACAATGCCGCTATTGGTACTATTGGTGAAGCCATTTACCGATAAACCAGGGAAAGCAACAGTATGCGCAACGCCCGGTACTTCAAGCGCAATCTCTTGCATTTGCTTAATTACTTCTTCAGTTCTATCAAGGCTTGCCGCATCTGGTAGTTGTGCCACTGCAACTAAATATTGCTTGTCTTGCTGAGGAATAAAGCCACCCGGAACAGAGTTGAATAAGCCAATTGTTGAGCCAACTAAGGCAAGATAAACCACACCGACAACCACACTCATACGGATCAGCTTTTTCACGACTTTTTCGTAGCCTTGTGCGCCTTTATCAAATAAGCGATTGAATGGTTTGAATAACCAAGTACCGAATAACGCGTTTAGTAGTTTTGTCAGCTTATCTTGTGGTGCATCATGTGGCTTTAATAAAATTGCCGATAATGCAGGTGATAAAGTTAATGAGTTAAACGCAGAAATAAGTGTTGAGATAGTAATGGTTAATGCAAACTGCTTATAAAATTGTCCTGAAAGACCGGTAATAAACGCCGTAGGGATGAATACCGCACACAGTACAAACGCAATCGCAATAATTGGGCCAGTTACTTCGCTCATAGCGATTTTAGTTGCTTCAAATGGGCTATGACCATCGGCAATATTACGCTCAACATTTTCAACCACAACAATGGCATCATCCACAACAATACCGATTGCCAACACGAGACCAAACAGCGACAAGGTATTAATAGACACACCTAGTAATTGCATGATGGCAAAAGTACCAATCAGTGAAACTGGCACAGCAATTAAAGGAATAATAGAGGCGCGCCAAGTTTGTAAGAACAACACCACGACCACAACAACCAGCAGGATCGCTTCTGCTAGGGTTGCAATCACGGCATCAATTGAGCCACGTACGAAAACCGTTGGGTCATAAGCAATTTCATACGTCATACCTGCAGGGAAATCTTGCTGCAAACGCGCCATAGTTTCACGCACATCATCCGATAGCTGAATTGCATTTGAGCCAGGACGCTGGAACACAGGCATAGCAAGTGCTGGTTGATTATCTAGCATGGCACGCAGTGCGTAGTTCTCTTGACCCAGTTCAATTTTTGCGATGTCTTTAAGACGCGTAAGCTGACCGTTTTCACCCACTTTGATGATCACTTGCTCAAATTCTTCGATGCTTTCTAAACGCCCTTTTACGTTTAACAGAATTTGAAATTGGTTTTCTTCAGGCGAAGGTTGTGCACCTAAAGAGCCTGCTGCCACTTGTTGGTTTTGCGTACGCAAAGCGCCCATTACATCTGTCGCTGTGAGGTTACGTGCTGCTAATGCATCTGGGTTTAACCACACACGCATTGAATATTTTGAACCGCCGAATAGCTGTAAGTCACCCACACCTGGTAAACGCTTAAGCTCATCTTTGATATAAATGTCAGCATAGTTCGCCATATAAGCGGTATCTTGTGCGCCATCAGGTGAAACCAAGTGCACCACCATCGCCAAGTTTGGTGACGACTTTTGTGCCGTTACACCTAAGCGCTGTACTTCTTGTGGTAAACGCGGCAAGGCGTTATTAACTCGGTTTTGCACTTGTACTTGCGCTTGGTCAAGATCCGTCCCCAGTGCAAATGTCACCGTTAAGGTTAAACGGCCATCACTGGTAGCTTGAGACGAGTGATAAAGCATGTTCTCTAAGCCGTTTAGCTCTTGCTCAAGTGGCGTTGCAACCGTTTGTGAAATAACTTTCGGGTTAGCACCCGGATACGTTGCGTTTACCACAACCGTGGGTGGTACCACTTCTGGATACTCACTTACTGGTAGCTGAAACAATGAAATTGCTCCGGTGATCACGAAGATCAAAGAGAGCATGGCCGCGAATATGGGCCTTGAGATAAAAAAGTGTGAAAAGTTCATAATACTCTCTACTTCGCTGCGCTAACTAATAAATCACTTGAGGTATTTGTAGACTTAAGAACAAACTGAGTATTCTCAAAATTAAATGCCACCTTATTCGGTGTAATTGGCATACCCGGACCAACGCGCGCTGGGCCATTTACTGCAATGCGGTCGCCACGGACTAAACCGCTTTTGATGGCACGATACGCACCGTAGCGCTCACCGAGTTCGACCAAGCGATATTGCAAGGTGTTATTTTCATCGACGGTCAAAACAAAGCGATTTTTAAGATCGGTGCCAATTGCGCGCTCCGGTACAATTGCCAAGGTTTTTGGCGTTTGTGCAGCCATTGAAATTCGAGCAAAGGCACCCGGCTTTAAGTTATGCGCTTGCGCGTCAAACACTGCGCGAACACGCAACGTACCAGTTGTTGGGTTGATTTCGTTATCAATAAAGTCGACTTTACCTGCAATTGGCTGTTGGCTATTGATACGTTGTAACTGCACCATCACGCCAGTATCTGCATTCATGCCAGCGAACTGTTTGCTCCAAGTGCGTTCGTCTACGTCAAAATACGCATAAACCAGGTCATCAGAAACAATGGTTGTGAGGGCTGTATCACCCGCACTCACATAGTTACCTTGAGTAACATCTGCACGAGAAATAACGCCGCTGATAGGCGCAGTTACTTGGCTAAACTCTAGGTCTAATTGCGCTTTTTCAAGCTGTGCAGCAATAGCGTTTTTATTAGCAATGGCGCGGCGTAAAGTCACATCACGTTGATCTGCTTGCTCTGTCGACATGGCATTTTTAGCAACCAAACGCTGTGCGCGCTCTGCTTCGCCTTGCGCTTGGCTTAACGCAGCTTCAGCACTTACAAGTTGTGCTTTCAAGCTTTCAACCTGAGTTGCAAATGGACGAGGGTCAATGCTAAAAAGTAATTGACCTTTTTCTACTCGCTCACCTTCTTTGAATGTCATGCTTTTGAGCTGACCAGATACGCGTGGTTTTAAAACAACACGTTCAGGGGCTTCCAAACGAGTCGTGAACGTATGCCAAGACTGTACTTCTTCTAATTGAACGTTAGCCACATCAATGGTTATTGGCGGCGGTTGTTGGCCTTGTTGTGCATTCGATTGACCACAGCCACTCAGCACTAAGGCTAAAGCGACTGCACTAAGTGTATAGCTAAGTTTGTTCATGACATTCTCCGATAAAAGTGATTAATGTGATCGTACGGAGAATATCTGTGCAGAAAAACACGCAATTCTTAAAAACATTAGTGCCATATTGGCACCAATGTTTTATTCGCGTCTTAATAAGCCATGAGACACCTGCATT
This sequence comes from Pseudoalteromonas sp. NFXS53, assembly GCF_056629255.1. Lineage (NCBI taxonomy): Bacteria > Pseudomonadati > Pseudomonadota > Gammaproteobacteria > Alteromonadales > Pseudoalteromonadaceae > Pseudoalteromonas > Pseudoalteromonas sp. NFXS53. The sequence goes on from NZ_JBWVBR010000008.1 coordinate 25,945, forward strand.
AATCGGATTTCATGACAAAGTTATGCTTTTTTGCTTGCTGAGAAATAAAGTCAAAGACTGCGTCTTCATCTATCTCGAATTCGCGAGCTTCAAAAGAGCATGAATGTTGACTGTTATCTGCTTCAAAGAAATAAGCCTGATGAGACTTATTCACAGAACAAATTACACTGCGAACATTTGACCAAAGTAAAAATTGGTCAGTTTCAGCAAGCGTTAGTCTGATACCTTGTTTATCAAGCCGTAAATAATCGTCTTTGTGTCGCTGATACTTTCGCTTTTGCAGCAAATAAATAAAAGGTGTTGCTACCAAGGTAAAGGGCGCAAAAAAAAGTTTAGCTTTAACTAATCCTTCCGTGAACAGTATCCATGTGCAATATGCCATAGAAATGAATATAGCAACGCTCCCTATCAAATTGTTATTTGGCCGCTTTGCTGAAAGAACCGTTTCTTCAGGCCAAGTGTCAAGTCTTAACTCCAATGCTTTGACTCGCTCTGGGTACGCTTCTTTATCAATGCATTCTAAAGCGTCAAGTAACTCCCTGTAAGAGTAATGCGTATAGTCTGGTTCCATATATCGCCTCAAAAAACGAATTCAATATACAATAGTTGAGATGTCATTTATTTTCATCTGCTTATTTATCAATTAACCGCTATTGGAACTGTTTGCTTTTGAGTTTGTTAAGCCCATTTCATTCCATGCAGACATAAACTCACTGTATTTAACTGCAAAATCTTGCTGGAAAACACATTTGAATATATGATTTTCCATATATTCAATTTTCGCTCAAATATAAGCGCACTTTGTTTTAAAAGCTTTTTATACCAATCCTCTTAATTAAGCGAACGAGTTGAAGCTTGCTATCAAAGGCTTAGGAAAATTATGGAACCTGTACAATTTTATAAATGTCTTGCAGATGAAACTCGCTTGAAAAGCTTGCTGCTCATAGAGAAAGAGCAAGAGCTGTGTGTCTGTGAATTAATGGCAGCGCTTGAAGAAAGCCAGCCCAAAATATCGCGTCACTTGGCGCAACTCAGAAAGTGCGGATTACTTACCGACAAGCGTCAGGGTCAATGGGTCTTTTACAGCATTAATAGCGAACTTCCTGAGTGGGCTAAAACAGTGCTGAGCAGTACCACAGAGAATAACCCTGACTTTTTAGCAAATGATTTGGCGCGCTTAAATGAAATGGGTGACAGACCAACCCGTGTTTCAGCTTGTTGCCCATAACTCTAGATAGGAAAAATTATGTCTTTACATCCTTTTGATAAATTAACCGTAAAAAACGACATTAGTTTTTTGTTTACGCCTTGCCCAGGAATAAAAGACGCGAACTTAGCCGACTCTGTATCGCAATTGAAAGCGGCTGGTGCCAGTGCCATTGTGACGCTAATGTCAAATGAAGAGCTTAAAGAAAATAATGCCTCTACGCTTGGTGAAGTCTGTGCTAACCAAGACATCACTTGGTTTCAATTACCTATTTCTGATGATAAAGGGCCTGATGAACGATTTTTTGATGCTTGGCAAAAGCAAAAATCAGCGCTGCTGACTTTACTGAATACACCGGCAACTGTCGCTGTACATTGTAAGGGAGGCTCTGGTCGCACAGGCTTAATGATTGCCATATTGCTCGTTGAGTTGGGCTACAGCAAAGCTGAAGCAAAAGAAAAAGTACAGGCAATGCGCCCTAAGGCGCTGAGTAAGCCCGATCAAGTTGCATTTTTTGAACGTTATTAACTTAAATCAAACTCTTTCTGGCGTATTTGATTAATCATAATAAACAACTCAGCGGTTGCCATCGCATCATTTAATGCGCGGTGGTGACCGACAAGGCTAATGTCCAGATCTTTGCAGATATTGCCTAAAGAGTATGATTTATGCCCCGGAATGAATTTACGGCCGAGTGACACGGTACATAACTTAGCGCGCTTGTAATACATACCGCAACGCGCAAACTCAGCGCGAATAAAACCCATATCAAAATTCACGTTATGGGCAACAAAAATACACCCCTTTGTGAATGATGCTATGTACTCAGCAATCTCAACAAACTCTGGCGCATCGCGAACCATCTGATTATCAATGCCTGTTAATTCAGTAATGTATTTAGGTATGTGCTTGTTCGGATTAACTAATGAGCTCCAATGCTCAACAATCTCTTCACCAATAACTTTAACCATCGCCACTTCGGTAATTCGTTCATATTCTTTTTTACCCCCCGTGGTTTCTACGTCGATGATCACATAAGGCTGGGCGGGGTCAATTTGCCATTCGACTTTTTTAATCGAGACATCAAAACCAGCTTTTAATAACTGGTTCATGGTCACCAGTTGATTGCGCCTTAAACTGTCACCCGGCGCTTTGACTTCGACACAAAACAACTCTGTGTCTTTAACACAAATAAGATCTGGGTAGCCGTCTTTTAGCCCTTTGTAGTTTTTTGCCATGGCTCGAAGATGCGCACAAAGCGCCTCAATGGGTGCATGCTTTACCAATAATGAGAGCTCATCAAAGAGGCTCTCATACCAAGCAATAAAGCCATTAGGCTTGCCATAATGCGCCGTGGTTTGTTTTAGCAACCAAGTGTATAAATCATGATTGCTCGAAAAACTAGCTAAACGCTTTTCAATATTTGCTGCAAATATGTCGTAAAAGATATTTTCTTTTATAGGTTTAGGTAATCGAGAAAATTCATTACTCAATCCACTGAATTCATGTTCATAAAGTTCAGGCCAAAATGTTAAACAAAATAGTGCACGCCAGATAGTATTCTCGCAGTGGATCGCTGTGATCCCTTGGCGAGCAAAGTTATCTATCAGCCCCTGCTCCGGCGAGCCAACAAATGCTTCATCTAATGCAACGGCATCCCCAGCGCTTCTAAGCATATTTGTTAAAATTGAAGTACGTTCAGAAGCAAACTTTCTTCTTGAAAAGTCCTCGGCAAAAATTAATAAGCCTTCATCCGCTGAGTGTTCAATAATATCGTCAAGCTTTTGTTTACATGCCTCTATATCGCCCTGAGCATATAAAGTTCTCACTAACTTTTCTTGCGCACTGACATGACCGCTAAGCATCATTAATTGTGTGGCAAGCTGTGCATACTCAGGCAGACAAAAAACGGCGAGTTTATAGGTCAGCGTGTTATATTTAGATTCGGCCTGAAAGCCCGTTGGTTTAGGAGAGTCATAGCTTGCAAGGGTGTGTGCCAATGTCAGTTTTTCATCGTCACTTAATGTTTTTAAAGATTGTAATAATTTAGAGAAATGAAAAGCGGTTTGCGCTTCTTCTTGCTCGTCAAAATGGGCGTTTATTTGTGTATTTGCTTTTTCATGTACATTCAAAACACCTAGATCGCGCATGGAAAACTGCGAAAGTGTGCCGCCCAATTTGCCAAAATAAACAAATAAGCAAAGCTCAAAAATGGGCTTAAAATCAGAATACACATAACGATTAAACACCGAGCAGTGCTGCACATTAATATGCTGTACTTGCTGCAAGACCGCTTCTACCCAAGCTTGTTTCTTAGCTGATTTAACCGGCGTGTTCTCGAGATTTGAATTAATACATACTTGCTGAAGGTCTTGTTTTTTAAGTTCTTTAACTAACTCATGAGGTGGTTTATGAGTTGCAAACTTAACTAGCTCAGCGTCAAGTAACTCACTGAGAGCAAGCTCAACATCTGTTATTTCGTCATAGTTTAAGTGCTCTTTAAAAACAAACTCACTTTTTCTATTTACGATGCGTAATAACAAACACAGCGCTGATTCATTTAATAAAGACAATTTTTCTAATTGCTGCCGTTGATTATCAGTGAATAGATGCATGCTTGTCGAGCGCAAGAAATTCATTAATTCATTGAAATGTGACAAGTAATACTTTTCAGGTAGGGCTTTCATAACAAACAACAACTGTATATCAATACAGTTATCATATTTCAGATGTTTTGAGCTGTCCAGTTACTGTCTAGTTAACGTTCACTCAAGAAAAAATTTAAGAAATAACTGGACTTACTCAATCATTGCCTATAAAGTACTCATCAGCTAGAAAGAAAGTCTAAATTTAAAATCTACATTTCGTTGTACTACTCGTAATACTCGTCCTGAAGCTTTAAGTTCAAGTTTTATTTTCCAAGCAATACCGCCTTCGGGCACATTTTTACAATATTTTTTAGGATATGATTATGTCTAAAGTAACTGGTACAGTTAAGTGGTTCAACGAATCTAAAGGTTTTGGTTTCATCGCTCAAGAGTCTGGCGCAGACGTATTTGCACACTTCAGTGCAATTTCTGGCGACGGTTTCAAAACTCTAGTTGAAGGCCAAAAAGTTGAGTTCACTGTAACTCAAGGTCAAAAAGGTCCTCAAGCTGAGAACATCGTAGTACTTTAATTTTTAATTAAAATACTCTGAAAGAAAGCAGACATTGTCTGCTTTTTTTGTGCCTGAAAGAAGTCATTCCCCTTCCCTATTAAGAAGTCCATCTAAACATCTCACTTTATTAATAATCGTGTGTTCGAATAATGTAGAAACCTGCTTTCACTTTTTATACAAATCCTCTTAATTAAGTGATCTATTTTGAGGGACTAAAACTGATTAAGTATTATTGTGGATTGGTATTAAGTAAGCCATATCTTAAATTAGTTATTTCATACCAATACTATTAATTCAACACTCTATTTCGAGAATTGGTTTTAGTGTACTGGTTTGTATTCAAACGATCAGCTAAGCTAGTTACCAAATTTTAAAAATGATTTTTAGAAAAGGAATAAGATGACTGCTCCACTTACAAGCCCTGCAACTATTCAAATCGGCGCGATGCGTTCTGACGGTCAACTGTCTTTAAATGATCAAGGTTTGAGCTTCAAACCTGCAAGCAAATCTTTATCTTTAGGGGCTCTAAAGATTGCCTTATCTGAAGTAAGTCAAGTTGAGCAGTGTTTAGCCAAAGGGGCGGGATTTTTGCCGATTTCAGAGCAGGCGATGCGAGTCACTTTAAACACAGGCAAACAGTATGAATTTGTTTTAGCAGAACAAGAGAATTGGGTAAGTACAATAAACGAACTACTTAATTAATGCGATTACCCACACTTCTGTAATAACTGCTGTGTTAGCCATGTTTGTGCTTGCTCATGGGTTTCGAAAAACGCAATGTTTTGCTCAAGCAAAGCTGGGGAGCGCTGCAGTATGATGTGTTTCGTCATTCTGTCATTGACGATAAATGCTTTAGCAATAATCGGCTGTGTATTAAGCCAAACATTGTAGGCTTGCAAAGTTTGATACGCCTCAGGCGTGCCACCTTCAAGATCTAAATCATCAATCAGCATGGCAAAAGGCTCGCCATTTAGTGCTTTAACGATGTTTTTGACCGATTCTGTATAGTTAAAGCACCCTCTTTCATTGAAGCTGCCACATAACTTTGCACTGATAATATTATTTTCTAATAGCGTTGTTGAAAAACGCCCATGTCCACGCTTAGAAGTAATTGCCATAGTACGAAATAAAACCGAAAGAACTGGCGGCATTATAACCAATCTAACCGTGCTATTGTTGAACTTTATCAATTTATGCGCAAAAAAATGAACAAATATCTCTGCACAAAGTCTGAGCATTAAATAATAAAAAGGCAGACACATGAAAAACTGGTTAATATCAACGCTATTACTTACAAGCTTGTCGGTAACGGCCAGCAATATTGGCTCAAGTAGAGCGGAGCTCATCGCTGCACTACAAGCACAAATAGCTAAAAACTATGTCGATGTAAATAAAGTCGAGCGTATCAACAACAGCTTAACCAAGCTTTCCCCTGAGGTGTACGCGCCTCTTTCAGATGAAAAATTTATCTCACTAATAACAGAGACATTAGAGAAGCATGATGCGCATTTTTCTTTTCAAGAGAAGCCTGACCAAACGAACAAACAACCTACTAAAGAAAGCTGGTTTAGCCGTTTATCGAGGAGTAACTCTGGTTTTAACTCTGTTAAAAATCTAAAAGGCGGTGTTGGTTATATCGATTTTTGGGGGTTCGATTCAGTCAATGATAAATCACGAAAAAGAGTCTTTGCGGTTATGCAACTGGTATCTGATAGCCAAGCAATCATCATAGATTTAAGAAATAACGGTGGTGGTAGCGCAGAAATGGTGCAGCTAATAAGTAGCTACTTTCTTGAAGGTAAAGTACATTTAAATAGCTTCTATTCGCGCCCTTCTGATTCTAGAACTGAGTTTTGGACATTTACAGATATACCTGCCATTTTTAAACAAGACGTTCCCGTTTATATTCTAACCAGTAAAAAGACATTTTCTGCTGCAGAAGAGTTTGCCTATAACTTTAAACACTTGAAGCGTGCAACCTTAATCGGTGAAAAAACCAAAGGCGGTGCAAACCCTTGGCAATGGTTTGAGGTAGGTGCATCACATCGGGTAGCGGTTCCAACCTCAATGGCAATTAACCCAATCACGCAAACAAATTGGGAAAGTGTAGGCGTTCAACCTGATTTAAACACAGTTGCAGACAGCGCCTTTGATATAGCCTATAAAAAAGCATTGCTAGACATTAAATCAAAAACTAAAAATCGATTTTTAACTGATGAAATCAATATTGAGTTATCCGAGTTAGGAAAGAAGCAACAACAGCTTTAAGTAATCTAAAACGGAATTAACACCGTAAAGCTACGTAGACACGAAAGGAAAACTTATGAAAAAGCATTGTTTAATCTTATTACTCATACTGTTAACAGGCTGCTCGACTAAGTTCGCTTATAAGAACGCAGATTGGTTAGCTTATTGGTATGTTGACGATTATGTATCATTAAACGATGCCCAAGAAGACCTACTTGATGAGCACCTTAAAACTTGGCTTGATTGGCATAAAAGCAACGAATTGCCTGCTTATATTGCCCATTTAAAACAAATCAGAAAAGACATCGAACAAGGTAATATCACCCCAGCGCGTATTGCCTACCATAACGATAAGATCATTGCGCACTGGCACTCTGTTCGTGCAGAAATTGTACCCGACCTAGTCTCTTTAGTACCTAATTTGACTGAAAAACAAGTAAACAACCTGTTCGAAGAACTCGCAGAGCAAGAAAAGGAAAAACAAGAGAAACGAGCAAAACTCAGTGATGAAAAACGCCAAAAACGTTGGTTTACTCGCACAGAGAATTCACTAGAAAATTGGTTGGGTAACATCACCTCGTCTCAACACAAAATGGTCAAATCACTATACCTTGCTCAATCGCCAACATCTCATTTGTGGTCAGATTATCGAGCGCGTTATCAAACATCTCTCAAAACAGTGTTATTAAATATTGTGTCTGAGAGTAAAGAACAAGGCAAACTTAAATCACTGTTACTAAACCCTGAATCATTTCGAAGCGACGAGCTAAACAAATTGAACAACCAAAACCGTCAAAGCTACCACGATTTTTTATATGGGGTTTTTCTAAGTTTAACTGACAAACAAAAACAGCACCTCTTAAGTGAAATTGATGATTTAATTAATGATATTTCAGAGTTGTCACAATAAGTTTGTCTTTTAATCTCTCATAAATTGTTTAGTGATTTTTATAACCAAACCTAGTTTAAAAAATATTTTTATGTTTTTTTGAAATAAAAAACGCACTTCCTCTCTCTACTAGAGCAATTAATCAGTCTTTTAGAGAGAGCAACATGAAGTATATTTTCACCAGTCTTATTAGCTTATTTATGGCATTTTCTGCCTCTGCGTTTGAAAAACAACCTTTTAGTGAAGCACTGTTTTCAGAACTACAAACACAAAATGCAGTCATCATGATTGATGTATACGCCCCTTGGTGCCCAACTTGTAAAAAACAACAAAAGCTTTTTCAACAATACCATGAGCAAAACCCAGATAAACCGTTTCATGTACTTGTTGTTGATTATGACAACGATAAGCAGTGGGTAAAGAAATTTAGAGCTCCAAGACAATCAACGTTGCTTTTATACAAGGGTGACAAGCAGTTTTGGTATTCGGTTGCCGAAACACGTTTTGATGTGATCGAAGAAAAACTAAATAGCGCATTTAAGTTTTAATCATGGGTATTGAATTTGTCTCTTTGCCATTAGCATTAATGGCTGGTGTGCTAAGCATACTCTCACCGTGCGTGTGGCCCCTTGTTCCAATCGTGATGGCTTCATCATCAAATAGCGGTAAAAAAGGTCAATTTGCATTAGCACTAGGTTTGAGTGTCGCATTTGCACTAGCAGGTGGTGTGTTAACCTTTATTTTATTCAGTCTTGGGTTGTCGCCAGAAGTATTACGTTGGTTTGGTGCTGTCATGCTCGTACTAATGGGTATCAGTTTACTGATCCCTAAAGTCGCGAATTGGTTATCTTTAGTATTAACCAAGTTGACACCAGAACAACAAACACAACACAGTGAGCATGACGGTGCTTTCAATCAATTTATGATTGGCATGATGCTTGGTCTAGTGTGGTTGCCTTGCGTTGGACCAACACTCGGCGCAGCCATTGCTCTAGCATCACTAGGTCAAGACTTACTGATGGCGAGTTCTGTGCTATTTCTATTTGGTTTAGGCACTGCGAGTGCTTTAATCATTACCAGCATTATCTCGACCAGTGTTTTACAGAAATTCCGACCAAACGTGTTCAGTAATGTTGAGAAACTAAAAAAGTTGCTGGGAATACTGTTACTTATTTTGGCTATCATGGTCATAACCGGGTTTGATAAAACGCTTGAAACAATCGCACTTAATTATTTACCTTCATGGGTGACTGGTGTTTAAATAATCCATTCTAAATTAAAAAAAGCCAATCAAATTTGGCTTTCTGTCTCTTTGGCCAAAGGTAGCGTTTTTATGATTTCTGCTAAGTACCAAAAACTCGTTTTTTCATTTTTTATGGCATTATTAATGTCATGCATTATGTCTTTTGTCATTACACTTTTTAATGTTGGTTTTATTGAAAATGTCCTGTTTATTTGGTTAAAAGCATGGGCTTTTGCGTTTATTGTGGCGTTTCCAACCATTAATCTTGTCGCCCCCATCGTCAACAAACTGGTAAGCTTAGTTATTATTCAGCCGACACCACATGAGGAGCAATTATGAAAATTTACTTATCTGGCGAAATTCACACTGATTGGCGCGAACAAATTATTGCTGGGTGTAAAGCAAAAAACTTACCAGTCACATTTATTTCTGCAAATACCGACCATGAGAGTAGTGATGCCGCAGGCGATTGCTTGGGAGAAGAAGAAAAACAGTTTTGGCGTGATCACAAATCGGCAAAGGTTAATGCCATCAGAATTCAAAATGCAATTAAAAGCTGTGACCTTGCGGTGATCCGCTTTGGCGATAAATATAAACAATGGAATGCCGCATTTGATGCCGGTTTCTGTGCTGCACTATCAAAGCCGTATATTACTCTACACGACGAATCTATAATTCATCCTCTCAAAGAAGTCGATGGCTCTGCGCATGCATGGGCGACCACTACTGAGCAAGTTGTTCAATTAATTGAATATACTTTGGTTTAAAGGTTTATAAAGCCATATTGCCAATCGCGCGGTTTATGCCGCGCAAAACATAAATTTATCATACGTGTTACTTCTAAATACGGGCAATTTAAGCCGTTCTTTCAACCTTATTTTTTACTGGCAACTGGATTGTAAATACAGTACCTTGATTGTCAGAATCAACGCTCAATTTACCATTATGCTCTTGGCATATAATTCGATAGCAAATCGCTAAACCCAGTCCGGTGCCCTCTCCTACTGGCTTGGTCGTGTAAAAAGGTGTGAAAATATCTTTTAGGTGTGACCTTGGAATACCACAGCCTGTATCACTGACTTTTATTTCTATCCAGTCATCAATAAATAGTGTGCTAATTACGATTTTTCCTCGCTCAGAAATCGCCTGCTTTGCATTCATGATGAGATTCATAAACACTTGGTTGAGCTTACCAATATTGACCGGCACCTCAGGTAAAGGCTGTAAATCAAGGGTGACTTCACAATCTGTTTTAAGCTCATTCCGTAAAATATTTAAAGTAGACTCAATCCCTTTATTAATATCTGAGAGAATAAAAACATCAGAGTCTTCCCGTGAAAAACGTTTTAAATCTAGCATTATCTGTTTGGCTGATTTAAGTCCATTTAACGTTTCTTGCGTCAGTGCTGATAAGTCATTTAACACATAGTTAAACTCTTCGTCATAAAGCAAGGTCCTACTCGAAGCAGGCAGGTCTGGATCAGATTTTACTCGTTGAATTACTTGGGTTAGTTCAGGCAAAAAGTCTTCTAAGACTGTGTTTAGATTGCTTATTGAAAAACCCAAAGGAGTATTAATCTCGTGGGCAATCCCTGCTGATAACACACCCACAGAGGCCATTTTTTCAGATTGGATCAATGCAGCTTGATTCTTCGCCAACTCATTTAAACTATGTTTTAACTCATCGTTACTTCTTTCTAAACGAACTTGTGTTTGCTTCAATTTCAATTGGTATTGCGCTGATGCAATACGCGGTGAGGCAATGTTAGCTATCACCTGTAATAAGGCTTGTTCAAATTCAGAATAGTCTTTTGGCTTATTTGATTCAGAGTCTATTACAGCTATGGTTTCTCCTTCATAGACTACAGGTACCGCAAGTTCAGACAAACCATCATATTGATCATTTATGTAGCGAGGATCAGTACGAGTGTCACAGACGATTTCAGATTCCCCCGTTAAAGCAACAGTGCCAACAATACCCTCACCCACTGGTATTTCTATTCGCTCAAAAATTTCTCTGTCTTTGGGGTTTTTGATACCGAAAGCTGCCATTTGCACAAGTTTATCGTCATTACGCAAATAAATGACGCAATCATCAAACTCCATGATTTCGCCAACACCTTGTGCAATTGACCAAAGCAAATCATCTAACTCAGCTTGGTTCAACATGGCTAGCGCAAAAGCATTAATTTTATCGACACCATACATCATAAGCAGCACCTCAAAGTATGCATATAAAAAAGCATAGTTGAGATACTGCGTTAAGGCTGAGTAAAAACCATTTAAATGGTTAATTTTTTATTAAACTAGCGCACTCTAAATTGTTTAACAATCCCATCTAGTTCACTGGCAAGTTTGGATAAGTTATCTGCAATTTGAGAAGCTTGATCGGCCCCTTCCATCGTATCATGCGCTTTCTCATTAACGTTTTGCACACTGTCACTGATTTGCTGGCTCACCACATTTTGCTCTTCTGATGCACTGGCGATTTGTACATTCATATCTTTAATGGTACCAACTGAGTGAGAGATCGTTTCTAAAACTTGCTCTGTTTTAGCCGTTTTTTCAGCAGTTTGCTCTACACCTTGCATATTTGCACGCATAGAATCGACTGAGCGTTTTGCTTCATTTTGTAGCTTAGAAATCATCACCTGTATTTCTTCAGTACTTTGTTGAGTCCGACTTGCTAATGACCTTACTTCATCAGCTACAACTGCAAACCCTCTGCCCTGTTCACCAGCACGCGCAGCCTCAATCGCGGCATTCAAAGCAAGTAAGTTAGTTTGATCTGCAATCCCTCTAATTACATCAAGAATAGACCCCACTGACTCCGTTTCAGCTTCTAAGTTTTCTATGGTTTGGCTAACATTGAGCATAGTCTCTACTAATTCAGCCATGGCTTGTTGCGTTTCTTGCACAACCTCTTTACCCGAAACCGCATCGTTATCTGCATTCATTGCAGAGTCAGCCGCCATTTGCGCACTTTGTGTGATTTCATTTACGGTGGCAGCCATTTGATTCATCGCTGTGGCTGTTTGTGTTAACTGATCAGTCTGTTGCTCTGCGCCTATTTTTGATTGTGTGGTGATCTGATTCAATTCTTTTGATGTGTTGGTCACTTCAGTCGTTGACTGCATCACTTGCGCAATCATGGCATTTAACCTGTCGACCATTTCGCGCATAGCTAAATAAATGCCCGTCTCGTTCCCGGTATTTTGGAAACGATAAGTCAAGTCACCTTGTGATACAGCTTGGACAATTTTCTCCATTTCTGTTGGCTCACCACCAATGGGGGTGCGAATGAGGTTTGAAATGAAGTAACTCAAGAAGATACCGACCACGATAACAATCAGTGAAAATACAATAATTGTCACCATTGCAGATTCACTCTCAGCTTGTAATTCAGGACCAATCTCATCTTGTCGACTTTTACTAGCTAACTTAATTCTCTCAATTTGCTCAGCAATTTCAGGCCCTATCTTATTCAATGAATTCTCTATGATGTTGTTGCGAGAAATAATGATATCTTGGACTTTTTTAATGCCTTCAACATATACCTCTGAGCGACGCTTAAAATCATTAAATGCAGCAATATCACTGCTATTACTTAATACCGCTTTTAATTTATCTGCTTCTCGCGCCACTTCATCGAACTCATCTAAAGCGCGCTGATATTCTTCCACAGAGTTATTGATAAGGAATTTACTGACATACAACCGACCAAGTAGCAGTGCTTCTTGTAATTTTGAGGACTTATGCAGTAAGTCAGTATCTCTGATTGATGCACTTCTATCAATTATCTTGGTAATACTTTTACGCATCTCAGCGCCATTGCCATCTAAATCATTTTGCACAAGAAGGTTTCTTTGTTCGAACAATTGAACCACTTGATTAAAAGCATCTTTGTATTGCTCTGCCTTAGATTGAATGTCATTAATTACACGGATTTTATTTGGATCTTTAAACTGAGATTTCCCCTGAGCAATAAGATCGTTTAGCAAAACAAATCGCTCGTTAAGTTGATTAACACTCTGTTGGTCTTGTTCTTTTAAAAACTTCAGTGCATTAAGGCGAACAGACAATAAATTCGCTTGTATTCGACCAGATAAATTACTATCTCTGGCGTTCATTCGGTATTCGACAAAGTTGTCATGACCAGAGCTTAACGCAAAGTAGGACACTATGCTCACAACACTCAGCAGGGCAATCATTAAACCAAAAGCTAGGTTTAGTTGGGCGTTTAGTTTTAGACGTTGAAACATTAAAATGACTCTCAGTGATTAACACATCCTGTGCATTTTATATCCATGAAAAGACTAGTTTTATAACTATAGATGATATATTAAATTTTGCGGGATAATATTGATTAAAATTAACTTTTTAGAAATAAAGCTGGCAATGCCAGCTTTATTGATTATGCAAGATGCCACAATGCTATTTGATGGTACACGCCAATACCAATCACCACATTTAACGGGAAGGTCAAACCCAACGAACTTAGCATTGCCAAACCAATATCAGCCTCTTTAATGGATGCTTTTATTGCGGCTGGTGCTGCAATATACGAGGCACTGGCCATAATACTCGAAAGCACAACGATAGAGCCTAAAGTTAAACCTAGTGCGGCCCCAACAAACACACCTAAAGTGCCCAAGATAAATGGTACGGTTAAGGCAAATATTGCCAACTTCCAATACTTAAATGGCATTGGTCTTAACGTTTGCGCCGCTGTAATACCCATTTCTAATAAAAATAGCGCTAGCACGACTTTAAAGCTTGAGGTCAATAAGCCTGTTACTTGTGCCCCTTGCTGTTCGCCATACATTAAACCGATAAACACACCACCAACAAGCAAGATAACACTTTTGTTCGTTAACGCTTCATGCCACAAAGCCTTCATTGATACTTGCGAGCTAGTATCTTGAGAAAGTCTTCTAAATAACAACAAACCAACAATAATTGCTGGTAGCTCTAGCAATACCAGGTACAGAGTAACTTCTGCACCGACTGTTAATTGATTTGTTTCGGCATAAGCCAGCGCTACAGCAAAAGTACCGGCGCTTACTGAGCCATAGTGGGCTGCAATACTTGCACTATTGGCAATTGATAAGCCAATCAGCTTTCTTAAAATCGGGAATAAACTCAGTGGAATAAGTGCCCCTAACGACACAACCGCCAACATTTGCGGTAATAAAGACCAGCTCACATTACCATGTAATGCTATCCCCCCTTTTAGACCTATCGTCAACATGAGAAGCAGACTTAACGTGTCATAGGTAGCTTTGGGTATAGCAAGATCAGATCTTAATAAACCCGCAACGAGCCCAAGAATAAAAAACATTACGATGATATCTGGCATAAGCACTCCTTAATTTCGACGAGCGGCATTGTAAAAGACTCTTAATATTGATAAAAATTAAACTTAAAGAATACACCTATAGATAAATATCAATATGATTGAGCGATATCTCACTTTTCGGCTATTGAGAGTCTATGTGACTTTAGTACAAACAGGTTCAATTAGTGAAACTGCAAGACGCCTTCACCTCACTCAGCCAACCGTCTCGATACAATTAAAAAAACTGCAAGAATCAGTGGGACAAACACTTTATGTTTTTAAACAACAAAAGTTTGTTTTAACTGAAGCTGGTAACGCATTGTATTTATCGTGTCAGCGTATTTTTGCTTGTTTAGATGAATTTAATGCACAGCTTACTGATATTAAGGCTGGGCATTCTGGGCACTTAAAAATTGCTATGGTGAATACGGCGCAATACATCTTGCCTAGGTTAATTGGGCCTTTTCAGACGCTATATCCTGAAATAGACATTACCCTTGAAATCGGTAACCGTGAACAAGTGTTACAACGTTTCGAACGCGGGCTAGACGACCTGTATGTATTTAGTCACCCGCCCTCTCTTGAACATGCGATAGCTGAACCTTTCTTAGCAAATCCTCTGGTTTTAGTTGCTGATAAAAGCCATCCTTTAAGTTCACGCAGCAGCATCAAGGCAAATGAGCTGGTTGAGCATCGCTTTTTAATGCGTGAACAAGGCTCAGCCACTCGAATGATGTTTGACGGCTTTTTACAAAGTAACAGTCTTGCGCCTGCCCATATGCAGCAACTTTCAAGTAATGAAGCAATCAAAGTGGGGATTTCATCGGGTATGGGGATTGGTATGCTTTCTCAACATGTTTTAGATCTCCACAACGCAAATTTAACCGTATTACCCGTTGAGGGGCTGCCCTTAGTTAATCATTGGTATTTTATTGCAAGAAATGACCGCTATATGCCAAAAACAGCGTTAAAGTTTTTATCATATTGCCAGTCATCGGTCGAAGACGTGCTTGGTCGTCCTTGGCAAGGCGAGCTAGAAGGGAAAATAGTCTCGTTTTTTGAGACTTAGTAGAGTAGTCCCCCGCTCTATAGTGCTTGCCAGATAAATTTGCAAAATGCCACGCAGAACAAAAATAAACGCACATGCATTTATTAATATCAATTTAAAACAAGCGATTAAGCATTGGACTTGATCATGCATCTACTGGTAAAACTCTAAAACCCTAGGTGCTAACATGATTAAAAGATGCTTAATCGCGGCTGCATTAACGCCATTTCTGGCCAATGCCGCACCTTTTGAAAACTGCCCAAGCCAAGCTTTTTTAATGCAAGACAATAATGCCAAAATGTATGGCATTGACTTAGCGTCAGGGAGAGCAAATCTCATTGCTGGCACCCTAAGATTAAATGGTTCTGAAGATACAGCTAGTGTTAATGCCATAGGTTTTAACTTTAAAGACCAATATTTATATGGTTTTAGAAAAGAGAGCAAACAAGTTGTTCGAATTGAACAAACCGTTGAAGGCGAGACAATTCATTACGATTCAACAGCGCTGAATGTTAGCGGTTTACCTGAGGGTATTCATTTCTTTGTTGGCGATGTAAAAGTCAGTGGCAATGCCCCTGCTGAAGGTGAAACCGATAACCGTACATCGAGCTACTTTATTTACAATAAAGGGAGAGGTCTATTCGAAATCCCGCTTTCTGATGACTTAAATGCGCCACTCACAGCGACTAAACAACCGGGCAGTGAGAGTTGGTCTACAACAATTTATGATTTCGCATTTCACCCTATCACTAACAAACTTTATGCGATGGAATCTGATGGTGATCTGTTTGAGATTTCTCTTGAACCAAACAGCACCCCCGAGCTGGTTACGCGCCTAGATATTGGTTCAGATACCGGTGCTTTTGGTGCGGCTTATTTTGGCGTGCAAGATGTTTATGATGAAGCCACTGGCGAAACAACTGAAAACATTATCTTTTATGTTAGCAATAATAACTCTGGCAATATTTTTAAAGTCGACTTAACCAATGTACCTGACGATAAATCAGGCTATAACCCAACCACAGAGATCTTCACGCTTGGCCCTAAATCAGGGCAAAACGACGGCGCGCGTTGCGCTATCGCAAAAGTCGAAGTAACAGATGAATCTATGGATTTCGGTGACGCACCACTCCCCTATCGCAGTGCACTTGATAACAATGGCGCACGCCATGTATTCGACCCCAATCAAGATAGCCAAAACCTTATTTTCTTAGGTGACTCTGTAGACGGAGAAAACATCAACACCAGTAGCGATATGAACATTGATTATTCAGACAGCTCTGATGACGGTGTTATCTTAGCCACAGACTTCGCTGCAGGTTTAACCGCGCAAGTCATCGCTACGGCATCACAAGCAAGTACCCTATATGCCTGGTTTGACTGGAACCAAGATGGCACTTTCTCAGAAGACGAAAAAGCCATTGATAAAGTTAATCTTGCTCAAGGCGCTAACAGTATTTTGATTGATGTACCTGAGGACGCAGCTAATGGCAACTCATGGGCTAGATTCAGAGTCACTGACGGACAAGAGGCAACTTTAACTGCCTATGGCGCGGTACAAGGTGGAGAAGTTGAAGACTACGAGTTCGAAACATATGGATCTGAAAGTTACCCAGGCCAAAACGATTGGGTAACTCTGGCCTATGAGGATCGCTGGCCATACCTTGGTGATTCTGATTTTAATGATTTAGTCCTTCATTATCGCACCAATAAATATTTCTCATCTGAAGGGGTAACAAGCTACCGCATTGAAGGTGAAATTCTTGGTGTAGGGGCCAGTTTCCATAATGGCTTTGCTGTCAGACTCTACGAAAAAGATGTTGATTCTGGCTTGGTTAAAGTACTTTCTGCGGAGCAAATCGACAGCTCAAACTCAAATTTATTTATTAATGGTCAAGCAGTTTCACAAACGATTATTGAACCTAACAGAACTGAAGCCATTGCCATTGTCGCATCTGATATTTGGGATCATATTTATGTGCAAAATGGTTGCGAATATTTTAGAACTGAGGTCAATTGCGATGTGAACGCTAAAGTCACTTTCTCAATGACCTTACCACTTAAAACGGCGCTTTCGCCTGAAAATGCACCGGGTAGTATGCTCGACCCGTTTATTTTTGCAAGTAGCGGCCACTACCATGGTGATGCAATCTCAGACGGTAATTACAGAGGCTTAGAGGTTCATTTAAAGAACCAAGTACCCACAGAAGCATTTAACACCGCTCTCTTTTCTGTTGCAGCAGATGATGCGAGTAGCCAAAGTGAATCATTATATTTTCAAACCGAGAACGGCATTCCATTCGCTTTAGCTATTGGCGCGCCTTGGCGCCATCCTCATGAACGTATTGATATAAATCGTGCTTACGACAAGTTTGCAGACTTTGCCACCAGCAACGGTGAATCAGCACCGCTTTGGTACAACACAGTGAACACAAACATCACCATTAAATTTGGAGCAGAGCAATGAACAAATATCTTATTTTATTAACTAGTTTACTTGCCCTGAGTGCCTGTGGCGGTGGTGGCAGCGAAAGTGATAGCAGCGTATCAAACACATCGGCGAGTTCGTCTGCTTCAGAGCAAACCAATAACACTTCGAACTCAGATAACTCATCACAAACTGATAACTCTGATAGTTCGAGTGATGATACAAATAATGAAGACAATGCTAGCTCAAACTCTGAAGTCATTATGACAAACCTAACAATTGATCAATCGTTTGACTTGAAAACAGATTTTGATTTATTGATAGATGCCAAAATATCTACAGGCAATGTAAGGGCATATTTAAATGTCTGTCAAAGTAAAGTTGACTCTAACAAAGCTGATTATCAAAACTGTATTTTAAGAAAACCGATTAAGAATGGTGAGCTGTCGCAGCAAGTAACTTTAAGTCGCCAAGACATCGCCCTTGTCGCGGAAATCTGGCTTTATGATAGCAACCCTGAGCCACTTAGATATCAATGGCAGTATGACGCCTTGTTAAATAAGCAGATATTTGAAATTAGATACTAAACTTTTGATTTTTTGACAAAAAAGCCGCGGATTAAAACCTGCGGCTTTTAGTCTCATTTTCAACACGCAATCATCTAATTAAGTGTTTGTTTAACAATTTATTAATACTGAGCTGTAAACGATAATTGGTAAACTTCACCACCATCAAAGTCGATGATACTGCCGCCTAAGTGAAACTTATCATTGAAGAAGTATTTCGCTTGGATGCCTAAGTCTGAATCATAAGAGCCTGCACCAAAAGACAAGTTACGGCTAAGATAATAATTTGCTATCAAGTTCGTTCCATCAAAACCGTCGTAATCAGAATGCTGAAGATCAACACTTAAAAAACTATCACCTTCAATATGCATGAAGTAACGACTCGATAAAGACCAAGTATCAAAGTCAGATTTAGTTTCGAATGTTACACCTAAATAATCAGTTTCATTAATTTGATGGTTATATTCAGCAGTTAGCATAGTACGATTATTTGTGCCGTTATGCTTTTCATAGCGCGCGCTTACTTTTAATTTGTCTTCAAATAAATAACCGAAGCCAACAAATGCATCATCACTGATGTGTCCCACATCAGCGCTTCCAGCAGACACAAACCACTTTGGTGTTGCAAACCACTCACCTGCGATTGATAAATCTCTTGTGTTATCGTAATTGAAGTAGGCGACGCCAATATTACTATCTGTATTTAGATACCCAAAGTCATCCCATACGCCTGAATGCTCTTGCTTTTCGAAAAAATAATGGCTCGACAATTGGTAAGCATTAGTTGTCCTGCCAAAATCTCCACCATCCAAATGCATATAGCTTAGATTGTTGAATAATTGTTTAGACTCATCAGCTGCAGAAGAAAATGAAGAAAGAGCTGCGATTACTGCAACAGTAAGAAGTTTTTTCATGGTATTCCTTTAATTTCCATTGAAAACATAATCAAATGAGGCGGCATTCTAATCGAAATTGCCTTAACCTCAAATGACTATTTGTTACAAAATTCTCAATTCTCTAAAATTAATTATCTTTATAGTTCAGTAAATTAAAGGCACACTTTGTGTACTTCCGACAAATGTTCAGTCAATTTAAAAACTAGGAGGCTCTTTTGAGCGCTAACGACAAAAAACAGCAGTCTGCTTTTAAAAGTCTGCTACCTATTTTTGGTTTTGTAAAACCTTATAAGCTAGTTGCGCTTTCGGCCTTACTAGTACTGTTATTTACTTCTGGTTTGAATCTTTTATTAGGTCAAGGCGTGAAATATGTCATCGATCATGGGTTTATAGCAGGCTCAGTAGAACAGCTCACCAATGCCGTCTTTGTTATGATTGCACTGATTGTTTTATTTGCAGGCGGCACATTTACCCGATTTTATTTAATGAGCTGGATTGGTGAACGAGTTTGTAATGACATCCGTAAAGCGGTGTTTAATAAAATTATTCACCTTCATCCGAGTTACTTTGAAGAAAATCGCAGTGGCGAGCTGATGTCACGCTTAACCACGGACACAACACTATTACAATCCATCGTAGGTTCTTCATTTTCAATGGCGCTGCGCAGTGTATTGATGATGATTGGCGGTTTAATCATGCTATTCATTCTGAACTTTAAACTAACTTTGCTGGTAATGCTTTGCGTGCCTTTGACCCTGCTCCCTCTTTTCTTCTTTGGAAAAAAAGTACGTAAGCTTTCAGAAAGCAGCCAAAGTGCTATTGCGGATATAAGCACCTATGCAGGTGAAATCATTCAAAATATCAAGGTAGTACAAAGTTATACCCATGAAACAAAAGAAAAAGCCGCATTTGGCGAAGAAGTAGAAAAAGCTTTCACAGTCGCAAAACACCGTATTACACAGCGCGCAATCTTGATTGCAGCAGTCATTGGTTTAACCTTTAGCGCCATTACCGTAATGCTCTGGGTTGGTGGCATGGACGTGATCGCTGGACGTATGTCAGGCGGTGAATTGGCTGCCTTCGTTTTTTATGCCGTGATTGTCGCTTCAAGTGTCGCAACTGTCTCTGAAGTATATGGTGAGCTTCAACGTGCAGCTGGTGCTGCAACCCGATTATTAGATTTATTGAATGTAAAAAGTGATATTACTAACAAAGATAATGCCTCTTTGCTTACTTGGCATCAGGATGCCCATTTAAAATTTGACAATGTCACCTTTAATTACCCTTCTAGACCTGAAGTTGCAGCGCTAGATAAAGTGAGCTTGACAATCGAAAAAGGTAAAATTGTTGCCATTGTTGGCCCTTCAGGCGCAGGCAAAACAACCCTATTTGAGTTATTACAGCGCTTTTACGACCCGCAAACCGGAAACATTTTTATAGGCGAGCAATCAATTGACTCTCTGACTTTAGATTCTCTTAGACACACAATGGGCATGGTGCCGCAAAACCCTGTGCTATTTAGCTCCGATGTCTGGCACAACATTCGCTATGGCAACCCGGACGCAACTGACGAGCAAGTAATAGAAGCCGCAAAACGTGCCCATGCACATGACTTTATTACCAGTTTACCCGAAGGCTATGCCAGCTTTTTAGGCGAGCAAGGCGTTCGCTTATCAGGAGGACAAAAGCAGCGTATCGCGATTGCTCGAGCTATTTTAAAAGACCCATCGATTTTATTGCTTGATGAAGCCACTAGCGCCTTAGACGCTGAAAGTGAATTTCATGTTCAAGCTGCTTTAAACGAACTTATGCAAGATAGAACGACGTTAATTATTGCCCACCGCCTAGCAACAGTGATGCACGCTGACACTATAGTAGTGATGGATAAAGGGCATATTGTTGCGCAAGGCAACCATCAAACACTGCTCAAAGAATCAAAGCTATATCAAAGACTTTGTGAGTTACAATTTGAACATTCAGGTAAATTAGATTAGTCATTTTCTATATTTTGATTTCACTAACAATATTGCTTATCTCCTAGCTTGATTACACCCTATCAAGCTAGGTAACCTACTCTGAAACAAACTATTCAAAATATTTGAACATACCCATCAATTTCCTCCACTTATTTACCTCAACAAAACTTGCTAAATTTACCTCATCAAAACATTAGAGATTAAATAGCATGAAAATTATTCGTACCAACAAAGCACACGCCACCCAAGATGGTGCTGGCGTCAACATTAGCCGTATTGCGGGTTTTGACGGTAGAAGCCTAGACCCATTTTTGATGATCGATGAACTAAAATCAGACAACAAAAGTGATTTTATGGCAGGCTTCCCCGCTCACCCTCACCGTGGAATTGAAACCTTTACTTATATTCGTAAAGGCGGTTTTGAGCACCAAGATCAAATGGGGAATAAAAAGGCCATACGTGCAGGCGACGTACAGTGGATGAGCACTGGCCGCGGCGTAATACACTCTGAAATGCCACTCGCTGATGCCGAACATGGCATGCACGGCTTTCAGATTTGGTTAAATATGCCAGCGAAAGACAAGATGCGCCCACCTCGTTATCAAGATACCACGGAGCAAAAAGTCCCAGTATTACAAAATGACACTGGTGTAGAGCTCAGAGCACTGGCTGGTACTTGGCAACTAGAGCTACAAACCGCGACATCATCAATTGATGAATTAGCCGGTAATGGCGCGATTGCCGATGTAATATTGCCAGCGAACACTGAAACAACCTTGGACATTTCGGCTCACAGTAAAGCCCTTGTTTATATTCACTCTGGATCTATTGCTGGTACTGAATATGTCGAAACATACCAGTTTGAAGTAGATCCCAAAGCACCACTGACTTTAAAAGCAGGTGAAAAAGGGTTAGGTGTTTTAGTGTTAGTCGGTGAGCCTATTAGAGAGAAAATCGCCCACATGGGGCCTTTTGTAATGAACACTCAAGAAGAACTTCATCAAGCAGTTCGCGATTATCAAATGGGCCGCTTTGGTGACATTGTGTAAAACTAGATTAAAGGCATTCTCGGAGTAATTCATTGTAGCTACTTCGAGAATATTCGCTGATGAAAATACTTTGTTGCAAGTTTATGCTTTCACTTATTTAAATCTATTATGTAAACTAAGCAAAACCACTGAGCAACAAGGAATTACAGTGATAAGCGTAACTGATCTATGCTTCTCTCGCGCTGATGGCGACCAAGTTCAAACTCTATTTGATGGCTTTAGTTTTGCAGTCGGAGCACAAGAGCAAGTAGCTTTGCTTGGCGACAGTGGCTCAGGAAAAACCACCCTTTTACACCTACTCGCTGGTTTACTCACACCCGATAGCGGCCAAATCGATATCAATGGCGAGGTTATATCTGCGTATAACGACAAGCAACTTGCCCATTTCCGTCGAAAAATAGGCCTTATTTTCCAGCATTACCAATTACTTGATTGCTTAACTGTTAAACAAAATATCTTGTTTCAGCACCAGCTTAACTATCCTAATCAAGATGCCCAAGAGTTTGACCTTTTGATTGAGCAACTTGGTTTAAAAGACAAACTAAATAAATTACCAAGCCAACTGTCTGGTGGTGAGCAACAACGAGTGGGCATTGCAAGAGCCTTATTAAACCAGCCTAAGCTTATACTTGCCGATGAACCCACCGGCAACTTAGATCAAGCTCGCTCCCACCAAGTGGTTGAAATGCTCACAAGCCTATGTAAAGAAAGACAAATTAATTTAGTTATGGTCACTCACTCGCAGCAGCTCACACAGTATTTTGATACGGTGAAAGTGCTTGCTAATGGGCAATTCAACGAGTAGATCATGGCTGAAATTAAACTGATATTAACGACGCACATTGTTTATTTTAGGCGTCACCCTTGGCTATTATTGCTCTTCATCGTGGGGCTAAGTTTAGGCAGTGCCCTACTCACCGCCATTGCCGGACTTAACCAAGAAGCAAAAAATCGCCACAGTAAATCATCAGCTCTTATAGACTCTGCGGTGAGCCATATTGTAAAGCCCCCCATAGGGCAAGACTATCTCGATGGCAAGTTATGGTTGCAGCTACGCGAAAATGGTTTCACCAACGCGCAACCTGTTTTGCGGGGTAAGCTAACACTCAAATCAGGTAAAACCCTGTACGTTCAGGGCATAAACACTTTGCTCTGGATGACTCAGCCTATTCCCGCATTTTCTACACAAACTGGAGAGAACGAGAACACTGGCTTTGCATTTGACGCCATTATGATTGACCGAAATCGAGCACAAAGATATCAACTAAATAAAGATGACAAAAAGCTTAAGCTCCAAAACAATCCGAATACGCCAAAATTTGTTTTAGTTGATGACATAGGTGTTTGGTCGCTCACCGATATTGCTTATGCAGACATGCTACTCAACGCACAAGGTAAACTCAGTTTTATCGAATTTACAGGCTTATCATCTGAGCAAGTTTCGCAGCTTGAAGACATTTTGGGCCATGAAGCAAGATTAATTGCCTCACAAGAACAAGACTTTGATGCGCTTTCTGAGGCTTTCTTTTTTAACCTCGCAGCGCTGGCGCTACTAGGCTATATTGTCGCTGCGTTTTTAAGCTTCAACGCCATTAAACTTTCTATTGCTGGGCGCAAAAAACTGCTCACTCAATTTAACCTGTTGGGGTGCTCAAAACAGGCGATTACGACGGCCATTGTCATAGAGTTTACCCTCATGAGTTTTATCACCGCACTACTTGGTAGCGTAGCAGGCTTTTTGATTGCCAATGCACTGGTGCTCGATATAAACCGTACCTTAATGGGGCTATATCAGTTAGATAAAGCGCTTACCATAGGCTGGCAATGGCAGACTTTGGCACTGGGATTTATTGTCAACTTAGCGACATTGGCACTAATGGTTGTAACTCAAAAAAATACGTTGAAAAACCAAGGCAATATGCTTTTCGGTCTATCGTTACTTGGTATTCTTGCCGCACTGAGTTACTTGTATTTAAATGCCAGCACTGAATTTGAAGCACTGTTATTGTGTTTTTTCATCTTAGCTTTGTTTGTGCTGCTCACACCAACCTGCCTACAAGGTTTACTGAGTTTCAACAACCCATTTAAGCAACCTCTTTGGCAATGGTTATATGCCGACAGTAAATCTCAATTAACTGAATTACGTATTGCCATTGTGGCTATCTTAGTTGCGCTTGGTAGCGCAATCGGTATGCAAATTATGGTGAAAAGTTTCAGTAACACCCTCAATGCACACCTTGAAAAGCAACTTAGTGCCGACATGTATATTCATGTTGATAAATACCAACCAAAACTGAGAGCGAACCTAAGTAATGATGTTGATATTCAACGTGTTGGCATTTACATGGCATCTAACGGTTACATCGACGCTATGCCTGCAAAACTTGCCAGCTTTGGTAATAGCGCTGATGCTTTCTCACATATCAACTTAACTACAGGCAAGTCTGTCAGTGCTACACACTTCACTAATAATGGCTGCATAGCCAATGAGCAAGCACTTATAAAACATGGTATTCAACTTGGCGATACTGTGATGTTCAAACAAAACCAGCACAGCTTCTTATGTCGTATTTCTGCCTTTGCTTATGATTATGGCAACACCGCATTGGGCCTCATTACCCTTGAAGACAATATCAAGCAAAGCCCATTACATTGGCAGGTGTATGGCCTTTCACTGACCTTAAAAGAACAAGTATCAACATCTCAAATTACTGAAAAGCTTATTAATGACTATGGCATAGATAGCGCCGCTATTTCAGAAAATAAACGCTTTAAAGAAATCGCAAATAAACTGTTTAATGACACCTTTAAAGTCACGAAAGTACTTAATGGATTTATTCTTGCTATTGCACTGATCAGTTTATGTATTAGCTTATTAAGCCTCAGTGCCCAACACGCAAAACAACTGGCTGTACTGAATAGCCTAGGGGTCGACCCAACTCAATTACAAAAGCTAAAACTCATACAAACCATTGCTTTAGTTGGTTTTACATGTCTATTTGCCATTCCGCTAGGGTTGGCTTTAGGTTTAGCATTGCTGAAATACGTTATGCCCATTGCATTTGGCTGGACCATACATTTCTATCTCGATATACCAGCATTGATCAGCACCTGTTTATTCTTGCTTTTATCTGCTGTGATGTGCGCTTATCTACCAGTGAAAAGACTCACTGCCAGCTTACATCGTAAGGAAGGTTAATTGTGAAATCTGTTTATGTCTTATTATTCACTCTATTGACACTGCTGGGTTGTGAAAAAGCGCAACAACCGCAAGAAAAACAGCTTTTACATACCATGCGCGGTGAGCCTGTCGATGCCAAACGTGGTGTAAAGTTTCCAGAAGATCATGGCGCACATTTATCACAAGGCATTGAATGGTGGTACATCACTGCAACCCTCACGGCTGAGACAGGTGAAACATTTGGTGCACAGTGGACGCTATTTAGAACCCTAGTACCGCTACCCTTTGAATCAACCTGGTGGGACGACCAGCTCTACTTTGCGCACTTCGCCCTACAACATGAACAAAAGCATGCTGCTTTTGAGCGATATGCCCGCGCAGGCCAAGCGCAAATAACAGCACAACCCTTTGCTGCTTCTTTAGATGATTGGTCACTTAAAAGTACAGCGCACAACTTTCTACCTTTGCAAATGAAAGCCAAACAAGACGAGTATGCCATTGATGTTTCGCTAGCTAATAGCCCGCTTACGCTGCATGGTAAAAATGGCTACAGCCAAAAGACACAAAGTGGCCATGCCTCTTATTATTTTAGTTACCCATTTCTTGAAACCGCTGGCACCCTCACCTTCGAAGGAAAAGAGTATAAAGTCACAGGTAACGCATGGTACGACCGAGAGTGGTCGGCAAGTTTAATCGACAAAAGTCAAACGGGCTGGGATTGGTTTAGCCTAGTGAGTGACACTGATAAAAATCATAAAACAGGCCTGATGTTATTCTGCATTCGTGATGCTCAGCAAAACTATGATTACTGCAGCGGCACGCGTATTAACGAACAAGGCCAAACACAGCAAATTCACAAACAGGATATTCAGCTAGAGAAGCTCGAACACATTAGTATTGATAACAAACGCTACCCGAGCAAATGGCGTGTTACTTTGCCGAATGTCGAGCCTATTGTGATTGAAACCATCACCAAAGATTCTGTTAATAAGCTCTCAATCCGATATTGGGAAGGCAGAGTCAGAGCCAGCGGCGGCTTTAAAGGTGTTGGATACGCTGAGTTATTTGGATATTAGTTTTTAATAGTGGGAGCAGTTAGTTAGACAGTTAATGATCAACCTTAATTACTCACCTGTTCCTCTTTTACTGAATGTAGGCGTGGCTTTATGCCACGCTCAAGTTTGTGATTCAAGCCCTAACAGCTTGAGTTTTCACTTCAGACTTGTTCAACTTTAAGAAACACAAAACAACCATTACCACGCCGATAAGATTAATTACCACGTAACTCTCAGGCGTAATATTAAAATGTAAACTAATTGCCAAAGCAAAAGAAAAGCCGAGCTTAGTGCCACTCCAACCAACAACGAAAGTTTGGCATAACCAAAACACCGTAACCAATTGCTTTCCCATTCGTTTTTCTCTAAACAACAAAACACTCGCTATCACAGCGCCAAAACATAACACAGCAGATAACGGTTCAAAAACATCAAAAGCGATCAAGCTATAGACATTGACTCCAATACTCAATATTGCTGCCAAAGCGGTAATTAAAACGATGAAAATTAGAGTTTTCGTTCTTTGCAACATTGAATTGCTCTCGTCATCAGAATGGCTGTGAATAATAAATACTTTCAAACACTTCAACAACGTTTAAAAAGAAAAAAGCCCCAATCAATATTGGGGCGAAAGTAGCTCAAGCTTGGATGGGAGAAAAGCGTTTAACTTAACTAACCTGAATGAGTTCACAGTGTATTACTTTATTTGCACTAATTGATGTCAATTTTGCTCTTAAATGTAAGCGGTTATGTCTCATGACATACTCTAGAATAAATCGAATACAAAAAAGGCGCTTATATCAATAAGCGCCTTTCAATACGTTTTATTCATGAAGCCAAAATTAGCTTTGTGTTAAACGTGCTCGTGCAGCGTGTAGTTTCTTATAGCTTTCGATTAAGCGTAAATGCTTATCTAAGCCTTCAAGGTTCATGCTGGTTTCAGTTAAGCCATAGAAAGTCACATCGCCATTGATTGAACCGACAACGGCATCCATCACTTCTTGACCGAACATACGTGTGAAGCTGTGAATGTAATCTTCAATTTCAAGCTCTTCATCAAGTGCTACTTCTAAGGTTGCATCCATCGCTTGATAGAATAAGCCGCGTTCAACAATGGTGTTGTCGTTGTATTGTAAGAAGGCTTCAACCAGCTCTTTAGTTGCTTCTAAATCGCCTAATGCTAAATAAATTAATAGCTTAAGCTCAAGAATTGTCAGCTGACCCCACACTGTGTTTTCGTCAAACTCAATACCAATAAGGGTGATAATGTCGATGTAGTTGTCTAGTTCAGACTCTTCTAAACGCTCAACTAAATCAGCCAGTTCATCTTCACTCAAACGATGTAGATTTAAGATGTCTTCACGATATTGCAGGGCTTTATTGGTGTTATCCCAAATTAAGTCTTCAACCGGATACACTTCTGAGTAGTCTGGTACAAGAATACGACATGCGTTGCCAATGTGTGTAAATTCAGCAATATAAGCTTCTTTACCTATCGACTCTAAAATACCAAATAACTTGTCTGACTCTTCTTCTGTTGTGCCTGAGAAGTCCCACTCAACAAACTCATAGTCATGCTTCGCACTGAAGAAACGCCAAGAAATTTTACCTGTTGAATCAATAAAGTGTTCAACAAAGTTCTCCGGCTCTTGCACTGCCATGCTGTTAAAAGTTGGCTTAGGTACGTCGTTTAAGCCTTCGAAGCTACGACCTTGCAGTAGTTCAGTTAAGCTTCTCTCAAGGGCCACTTCAAAGCTTGGGTGTGCACCGAATGACGCAAATACACCACCCGTTTTTGGGTTCATTAGCGTCACACACATAACAGGGAATTGACCGCCAAGTGATGCGTCTTTTACAACAACCGGGAAGCCCTGCTCTTCAAGACCTTGAATACCTTCAACAATACCTGGGAACGTATCTAATACTGCTTGTGGTACATCTGGTAATACAATTTCTTGCTCGATGATCTGACGTTTAACCGCACGCTCAAATATTTCAGACAAACACTGAACTTTCGCTTCAGCTAGGTTATTACCGGCACTCATACCGTTACTTAAGAATAAGTTTTCGATTAAGTTGGTTGGGAAGTAAACCGTTTCGCCGTCTGAGTGACGCGTATAAGGAATAGAACAAATACCACGTTCAACATTGCCTGAGTTAGTATCGATTAGGTGCGAACCACATAACTCACTCTCTGGGTCGTAAATTTCACGTGTATATTCGTCTAAGATCTCTGTTGGTAATTCATCTTCTTCATTTGGCTTGAACCATTTTTCATTTGGATAATGCACGAACTCAGCATTGGCGATTTCAGTACCAAAGAACTGATCGTTATAGAAGAAGTTACAGCTTAAACGCTCGATGAATTCACCTAGTGCCGAGCATAAAGCGCTCTCTTTGGTTGCACCTTTACCATTGGTAAAGCACATTTCAGAAGCTGCATCACGGATATGCAAAGACCAAACATTCGGTACGATATTACGCCATGAAGAAATTTCGATCTTCATGCCTAAGTCTTCCATTACCGATGTCATATTGGCAATGGTCTGCTCAAGCGGTAGGTCTTTACCTAAAATATATGTCTCTGTGCCGCCTTCTGGCGTTGTCATCAACATCGCTTGCGCATCAGCGTCTAGGTTTTCAACGGTTTCAAGCTGGAAGTCAGGCCCAGTTTGGATCACCTTTTTCACTGTACAGCGGTCAACCGCACGCAACATGCCTTCGCGATCTCTCTCAGAGATATGCTCAGGGATCTCTACCTGAATTTTAAAAATCTGGTTATAGCGATTTTCAGGATCAACAATGTTGTTTTGCGCTACACGAATGCCATCAGTCGGAATATCACGGGCGTTACAGTACACCTTAATAAAGTAAGCCGCACACATTGCTGATGAAGCTAAGAAGTAATCGAATGGGCTTGGTGCTGAGCCATCACCTTTATAACGAATTGGTTGATCGGCAATAATTGAGAAATCATCGAATTTCGCTTCAATTCGAAGATTATCAAGAAAATTAACTTTGATTTCCATAGAGCGGTTTCCACGGTCGCGCGCTTACTATGCTTTGTAAGCGCTTTTCTAAAAATACCGCTAATTATCCGCTTTTTCTGCTCAACTGTCTTGGGTTAATTATAAAAAAACGCCAACGGCAGACTAAAATGTCTTTTGCAGAAAAATATCGTATCGATACTCGTTCGATTTACTGGTTTTTTTAGCCGTCATCATTTTCTGTTCTTGCTTAGATTTACGTTTAAACAAGCCATCTTTGTCGTTTAAAGGCTGATCGGGAAAATACAGCTGCGTCAGTAAAGATTCATATCCGTACTTACTGATTTTTATATGAATATGAGGTGTACGCTGCTGCGGTGCATTTAACGGATATGCTCCCGGCATTACAGTTTTAAATTTAAAACGCCCTTGTTTACCACTTTGCAAAATCGCCCAACCTTGAAAATGCGGGTCAATTGGCGCTTCACTGTTATCGTGAGGGTGATGATACTTACCATAACTATTAGCCTGCCATAGATCTATGGTGACATCTTCGATGGCATTACCATCTTGATCAAACACTTGCCCAAAAATATCTATAATAGTGCCTTTGGCTCGCCCTACTTTACCTTCGACTTGGGTTAAATCTGCATCCTTGTCTTTTTGCGGGGTTATAGGGTAAAACGGCCCTTCGACTTCTCTTGGGGTTAACATGTTAGCGCCAGCCTGTGCACTAAACGTTTGGCTTATAAGTAAACCGCCCATCGAGCCTAAGGCTGCACTTTTAATAAATTCTCTGCGCTTCATTGTATTCTCCTCACCTGCTTAACTAGGCTTTTTGTCATTGCATGGTTTTCACTGTAAAGCGCAGCGGTTTATTCGTCTTATTAATCTTCTATTATTTTTCTATTTAACCTGAGCTTTGGTTAAGAGATTTACTAAAACATTGATATATTTGTTAAAAGTTTTTTTCAATTCTGCAGCCGGAAACTTTTAGCGATAACACCGCTCACGCGTCCTGCTATCGCCAAGGTACCTACATCCATGTAGGCAAGGCGAATTTACGCGTCAATAGCTTGCCTATTGCAAGTAAATTCAACGCAGTTAGCGTTGAAAGTAGCCGCTGGAGATAGATTTATTATCCATAGATCAGGTTACCTTAATATTTATACCAATTTTATTAGTCACATGATCATTCTAGCGAGCTAAATAGCCCACTAACGTCGTCTAAAATTACTCATATAGAACAACTATATGTCATAATTTTATCCTTGTTATTTGACTATTTATCTATCGCAATAATTGCTCATAAATCTAATGCAATTGGTATTATTTAATTCAACTATGAAGTTGAAACAAAAAAAGCCCGCTTAACAAAGCGGGCTTCTCATCTTAAAAATTACCTTAGTTAATCTTAATAGACCAAGCGTTTAATGTGCCCACGTCTTGGTTATAGTGATCTTGCACTCTTAATTGCCAAGTGCCTTTTACACTACCCGACAAATTCACCGTATAAGACTCGATAACATTGTCAGCACTGTCACTGCCGTTATAGTTTTTAAGCTGGTATTGAGTACCCGTCGGCGACGTCAACACGAGACTAATATCACCACGGTAAGTGTGGCTGATATTAACGTTTACGGTTGCAGTGCCAGAAGTTGTTGAGTTATCAACATCAAGCGTTGAGGTCATTGCGCTGTTATCAGGAATAGCTGAAACGCTATTCATTTCAAAGAATGTTTCTTCAACTACAGGTTCAGTAACAGGTGCGCCGCCATTAAAGCTTTGACCTGTATTTACTTGGCTGTACGTTGAAGCTGCTACTTGCCAAGTGAAGTCACTATACTTTGAACCTGAACCTGTAAGTTGTAGCGCATGACCTATTGCAGTAGACGATGTTTCAGACACAGGAATTGCTGTTGAAGCTGTGCCCTGCGCTGCGCCATCAGTTGCAGTAAAGGTACCTTCATAACTTAAGAATTGAACCAGCTTGCCAGAATTATCGACTAATGCGATACCGTCAGGGCCACCATTTTGTAGGCCACTTATGGCAAAGAATTTAGTACCAAAACCAGATTGCTGATCTGCTAACGTGCCTGATAGTGAAATGGTTTTATAAGCAGCACCGCCGTTTCCATTATAAGCAACAAGTTGCCAGCCACTTAGATCTGTTCCAGCAGCACCTGCAATTTCAACCCCTTCGTTCACATCCGAACCATTGTTATCATAATGAAGTTCGTTTATCCAAGGTGTTGTATCGCTACTACCTGTATCTCCACCACCAGTATCGCCACCGCCAGTACCACCGGTGCCTGTACCAGAACAATCACTTTCGAAGATACACGCTGCTAATTCAGGGTGATCGATAAATGGGTTACGGTTGCCTTGATATTGGAAAATAGCATCGTTACGACGACGCTCAAAATCATCAACTGGGTCGTCTTTGTGCCATTGAATAAGCACTGTTTTTAGTCCCATGTAAGCAACCGCTTCGTTTCCGCCGGTCTTAGAAGCTTCAATTTTGCTGCGATCATCTGTAAGAATTAAATCAGGCTCAACGAAACCATTAGCATTTGTGCCGCCTTCATAACGCACAGCTAAATACATCAATGCACGTGCAACATCACCACGACGGCCAGGCCAAGTTTGCCAAATACCATCTAAAGGGCCAGACCCCATAGTTAAGTTAACTTCAGAAGACGAACCGCCACGATTGTTGTTTACATCGGTCGCTTTTGTTGAACAAGATGCACTAGAACAGTTTGCATAAGGTTTGTTACTTCTGCTCGAATTGTAGCTACTATTTGCGATAAATAGATGGTGTAAGTCTGTATACGGCAAGTTTTGACTGCCATCATTGGGAAAACCATAAGACTTCGGCCATGAGTGCTCTCGGTTGTAGTTAGTATTACCACCACCGACTTTGCTATAAACCGCATTTTTATACACATCAACAACTTGAGACGAATTGTCTGGGTTTTCATCGGCTTTCTCAAGCACATCCCAAGTATCTGTACTTGATGATGTATAAGGAATTTTTGTGTGACCTTTGATAATTGTATGCAAACTTTGTTTCAGCGTTGTTGCATTTGCATTATCAATATTTTGGTAATAGTTTTGTGGCGCAGCAGCCAAGGATACACCTGATAACGAGCTCATTAGCATCGCCATCGATGTCAATCTAAGTGAGAATTTCATATTTAACCGTGTGTTTTAATTAAAATTTATTTTTATATTCACCCTCCTTTGCAAACTACTTCCAAAAGCCGACCCTATGCCAGCGCGCAGAAGTATACACTCCAATTTGTTACAAAAAGATAACAAAAGAATAAATTATCTAACGTGTCAACGCTGTCAAAATTTCAATAATAAAAATAGTTTATAATAAACAGGCAGTTATTTTATTTACATTCGTTTACTTAAAAGAGATCGCGCGCGGACTAAAGACATTGAGATTGCGGGATCTAGATGGTAGCGCTTTTGGTTAATAAATTGAATGTGGCTGGTAAATTCAAATTTCAGAAAATCACTCAAATCAGTGGGTTTCGTTTTCTCTGCTTTTGAAGCACCCAGAATACCTCAAGTCTTATGAGCAAAATTAAATAGGCGTGCAATTAGATATGCGCTTTTAGATGCAATGATATAGTCTCGGCGGGGTAGCTGATGAAAAAGTATATTGTTTATCAAAAAACTAAGGTATTTAAGCTAACTTTACACTCGAGTAAACCCAATTCTGAATTTTTGCGCCATGGAAGTCGAACGTTAATTGTCCGATATTAGCTAGCCCTAAATGTTTATAAAAGTCATTAGCGTCATTTTCAATCCAGGTATAAAGCCAGAACTTAGGGCCTAACTCATTTTGACACCGTTGCAATAGTGCTTTTCCGATACCACGCCCTTTAAATTGGCCATCAACATAAAGGCGTTCAATCTCGTAGCCAAACTTAGATTGATCTTGATAATGACTTTGCTTATTTGCAAGCAAATAACCTTGCAGAATGCCCTCTCGTTCAGCGACTAAAATGGCTTTATTTGGAGTATTTATGTCTTGCAGAAATGATTCAGTATTGAAGTTACGAACTACAAAGTCTGCATACTCAGGTTTAACGCCTTCTTTTGCGTATGTCGCTAACCAAACTTTTCTACTCAAAACAGACAAACAAGTTACATCTTGCTCTGTGGCTCTTCGTAATACGAATTTTTCTTCCATAACTTCTTATTGTTTTATCTTTCCTTGTAAAATAAAAAATGGCTTGTACAAAGACAAGCCATTTTTATTTTCGTATCAAATCATTAATTACAGTGAGCAGCTGCCAGCAAGTTTCCACTGCTTATATTGACCTTCATTTTCTGATGGCAGATCATTCTTAGTCCAGTAATTAGCCTCGAAAATTTGACCGTTAAAGGTTACTTGATCGCCTTTTGTATAAGCTTGATTTTCATACCATGCTTTTGGACACGTTGATTCTGGTACATCACAGCCATTTGCAGCGATAAAGTCATATGCTGCTTTTGCATCAACTAAACCATGACCAAACTCGTGATCTTTACCTTCAGCACCGATATCCGTTGCAGTGAAGTTAAGAACGTCGCGGATTTGAGAGCCTGTACAATTAGGGAAGTGGCTCCATACTTTCGCTGCAACACCAGATACATGCGGCGTTGCCATTGATGTACCTGACTTATACTCATAACCATACTTGTTGTATTCAGTGAGCATCAGACCATTGCTATTAATTAATTCACCAACCACATTTGACACTGTTAATGTCGGGAAATCAGTTGCGTAGTCAATGTTGTGAACGTCTCTTGATACCCACTCAGGAATACCTGCTGGTACATCAAAATATGTTACTAAAACCTGACCTTCATTTGCTTGACATGCTGCTGTTGCAGCATCAAAACCGGCTTTGTCACTAGCACTTAATGTACCGTCAAAGTACTCGCTTAAGAATGCATCAAATGGGATCTTGTAGAAACAGCTTTCGCTTAATTGTGAGATGCGTGGATAAGGTGTGTTACCTGCATCAATTTGCTTAAAGCCAGAAGAGAAATAACCGCCTGTTTTCGCGTTCCATACAAAACGATTTACATTTACAGACTCACTATCAACAGTAGAAAGTACACGTGTGCCCGGCGCTGCAATTTCAACTTGATCGTTAACCGCAGAGAAAGTAGAAATTTCAGTATTCTGATCAACTGACGCTACTGACATAACATTTTTGTATGACGCTGGGAATAGGTATGAGTCATCTCCATCAGTCTCTGTTGAGCCATGGTTACCTGCTGCAGCAACAATTAACACACCTCGATTAGTCAAACGATCAACGACATCACGCTCAGTATCAGATGAACGAGAACCACCTAGTGACATATTAATGATGTTCGCACCTGTGTTCGCACACACTTCCATTGTTTCTAGAATATGTGAAGTTCTGAAACCTGAGTTTGCGCCATGTGCTGTTCGAGATAGCTTTTGTACATATGTGTCTACGGCACCATTAGAAACCACACCTACGACACCTTTACCATCACGGTTAGCAATGATAGTACCCGCTACGTGTGTACCGTGGTCAACTGCATCGTTAAACCAAAAATCAGAGTAATCACTGTGGTTACCGCTTAAATTAGTTGCTGCAAACTCTTCGTGATTGCCTTGAATACCTGAATCGATAACACACACTTTAATGCCATTATTCGCAGGATCAGCAACTAAATCAGACTTAGTTAATGTGATGCCGTAAGGAGTCACTTCTTGTTGAGCTAGATTTTCGAACTCATTGTTCGTGAAGTTCGCCACAGTGACATCGCTGTCAACTTGTTCCAGCACAAAATTACTTGGAGACTGAGGAAGAATTGCAAAACGTTCTACATCTAGCTCTACACGCACACCAGAAATTTGTTGAAGCGCACTTGCTTGCTCTTCTGTTAACGAAATTAAACCTACAGTACCTTTAGCAACTTGAGTGATGTTTTTGATGATTTGTTGTTGATACTCAGCTGGAAGGCTAGATGCTTCATAAGTAATTAGATAATCAGCTTTTTTGTTATTTGAGTCTAGCGCTGTGTTCGCAACAGCTACGCTCGAACTTAAGATTGCTGCGCAAATTAAGCTTTTTTTAAATTTAGATTTCATCTTACTTTCTCTATTTTTATGAATTATTAGATTTGTCCCTTTTACAGTACAAAAGTAACTTTAAGAAAATGTAAAATCAAATTTAAAATTATGATTATCTACAATATCAGGCAATAACATATAACGAAGAGAGCTAAGCCCTCTATAAGAAAATGACCAAACATTCAGTATTAAAAGGGTCTGAGCAGCTGTTTTGCTAATGCGAGCCTTAACACCTCTGACCTGTTAAATTTATTGAGAAATGAGTTTATTTCAGTTGGTATGTCTGAATTTTTCAACCACTTCATCGTGAAGTGTCAAAAATAAAACGGTTTTATCTGAACAAAAACGCTTTAATTAAGTTCAGATATTTACTATAGATGGCTATTGTGCGTTAAGACAAAGAGTGCCTAAACATAAAAAAAATTGCTTTGTCACGTGTTTACCAGTCATGCCATAAACAGCTACTTTTTCGCTTCCTGCAGTTCAATTAATAAGCTGTATGAATCAACTCGACCAAATGTGACTGTGTTACAACTATAGACTTCACTTGCCACTAAGATAAGCAAGTCACTTCTATCTAAGTGAAAATATGCTTCCATCGCCTTCTTATAAAGCTTTATGGAAAATTTGAACTGTTAAGTTATATCTATTAGAAATACCTTTTCATTGTTGATGACTATTTCAATTAAAATGCCTATGGAAGATACCTTTAATAAAGTAATCTGCTCAAAGTAGCTACTCAATAGCCATTAAAGGCCGTTGTGTGCAAGTCAAGTATTGATTAAATTATAAAAGTAGCTTCCACTTCTAAAAGGCTAGTTTTGCTTTGTTTCTTGTAACTCTTTAAGCGCAGTCTCTTTATCTACATATCCAAACGAATAATTGCCAGAAACTACCGGTGTAGAGCCAATAAACGCAGAACTACCTACAGCCGCAGTTAATCTTAAAAAGTAAACTTCACTCGCTTTAAGCTCTTCCTTTACAGTCATCTCTTTAGCCCGCCAATAAAATGGGTTACCTTTTTTAACTGTAATAGTGTTTAATCCCGGTTGTAACTCTAAAACTTTATAACCCCCATTCTTTATATCGAAGCTATCAACACCATTGATTTGAATTGTTGGCGAAGCAGAACCATCCATCATTGCCCAAGGTCGATATAAATAAACTTTTGCTAATTTATTGGAAGGCAGTTCAACTTGTTCGAACTTTGGCCCAGTGGCATTACACCCAGTAATTGCAAGTAAAGTAAAAATAACTATAAATATGCGCATGATCATTTAATTTAGACTCCATTAAAATGATAGGGTTATTGAAATAAAAATAGATAGAACTTTGTAATTTAAAGTTCGTATCAATAACGTTTATATTTTTTCAACTTATCGGTACTAATTAAAATACCTAAATCATAAACTGCGACAATTCCAAATACAGAAGCATTGTAAACATGACAACTCGAGATGCTAGGTTAGCTCTGTACTGAATTTATCAAACACCTTTGTTATCCAATTCTCTTTTAAAGAATCGTTGTTAATATCTAATAGCTTTTTTCTATAGCCAAATCAACCCTTTATATGGGTGAGCTTTCAAGGATGACAATCTGCTTTGCAGATCACCCACATGTATTTCTAATTTATGACCGTCTGGCTCCAAAATATAAAGTGACAAGCCTTCACTTTTGTTGTTTTTCCACTGTGACACCCCCTTTGAAAGAACACGCGCTTTAAAATCCTTAAATTGATCAGGTGCAATATCAAAAGCAATATGGCTATAGTCATCTTTGCTACAGGGATCATCGCATGACAAGCAAAACCATAGCTCACCAACAGATAAGTAAGCGCCATTGTCCCACTTTACATGTGCCGTGAACCCTAAAATATCGCGATAGAACAAAATAGAGCGATCTAAATCACTTACTGCGATGGTGATATGATTGATCCCCAAAAGCATGGTTTTCTCCCAAAAGATCTTGAACTAAAACGTGATTAACAGACTTGCTTATTAAAGCTCATTTGCAGTGCCTTTAGCTTTTTCGTTAATTTCCTTTAAAAGTTTTAATGACACATCTTTGATACACAAAAACACCATAACAATAGCTGGCATGAGTGCAGACAAGTTGTTGTTACCTAGAGTATCTAAACCAACTGAATCGTCCTCAGTAAGATAAAGAAACTCAATATGAGTCGAAAGCATTTGCATTGCACACACGGTAACTATTGTGGCGATAGCCCATTTCATCACTAATTTCGATAAAGTTTGATGAGACATAAATAAACTCCTTGTTTAAATGACATTGTTTTAATTCTTATACTTATTGAAAATTAATTCATTTCATCGAATGGGTGAAATGAGTAATACCTAGAAAGCCTAGAATGATCACACAGATAAATTATTGAGCAGCATGCCCGGCATAAAAAAAACCATGGATAAGCTGATGGAACCTGTTACGACAAAAGCAATCACACAAAAAGTGCTTTGCAGATAAAACGTACGAGGCTTAAATGCAGTTGTACTCAGTAAAGAAGCATAAATGGTATTAATAATACGTTTGAATGATTGACGCTTTATTTCAAGCCAAGTGCGCATTGATTGAATGTACATCACCATAAAGCCAAAGATTAACTCAATGCCCCCTACTTGCATAAAAAAAGTAAGTTCAGGTAATAGCAAAACACCAATGATTGCAAGCATGCCAAAAATAAACTTCTTAAATAAGCTTAGATTTCGCCAATGTTCCATAATTTTCCTTTTAAATCTGAGTTCTTAACACTTACTCATATCTGTGAGGTATCTATAATTTATAGATATTTATCGAAATAACGATATAGCGTTTCTTATATAGGTTCAACCAAACACAATATAAATGACCAAATAAGCTATCTTCCCCTTGATAAAAATCATCCCGCCCTTATTATGCTTTCATAATTTAATTTGAAATTGTTGCTTTGAACCGAATTTTAAAAATTCTTGCTGTGTTGTTTTTACTGTTTGCCGTTGCTCCGTCATCTGCCGAACAGGTTGCGCATGCGCAGAATAATGTTCAGAGCCAGACTAGTTATCAAAGTCTGTTGGAAGTTGAAGTTGGTGATGAGCTTTCATCGCAGCAGCAATCTCAAAACCATCATATTACTGCCGATGATTCTGGGTTGTTTTCAATTGTTGAGCGCCCCTCTCAACAACAAGCCATTCGTTTTTTACACCCAAAACAGCAAAGCGAATTTATTTTAGTTTTTGAGCTGATGTCAGACACTTACATTAGCGAAATTCGCTTGCAAACTGACAAGCTAGAACAACCTTGGTATCAATGCAATACGCGGCCAAACCACGGCTTTATTGATGCCTGTAAACCTGCCAATTTAGTTTATAAAGCGCAACTAACCTACCACGCTTAATTTCACTTATCGAAAAAAAATCTTTTAATTTTTCCGGCAAAACTGTGTTTTGCTGCCCTAGATGAGTGAATTATGAAAAATCAATTAAATCCTAAGTCAAACAACCGTTTGACACCGTGGGCGCTACTGTTAGTCATTGTATTTTTGGCAATTAGCGCGCTCCCCAACCTTTATCCGAATAACACTGTGTTGAAGGTCAGTAGTCATAACAATACGTTATCGGCGACTCAAATTAGCCAATATCTTGAAGACGCACAGTTGCCTGTGCGTGAAGCGACAGTAAATCATCAAACCGGTGAAATTCGTGTGTTGCTCGAACATCCAAAAGCAAGTGTGAATGCGCAAGCCGTATTACAAAAAAAGTTGCAAACACAATTACAAAACGCAGCAAACATTAGCGTGCAAAGTGAAGCCACTACGCCCGCATGGCTGCAAAGCTTTAATTTATCCCCTTTAAAATTGGGCTTAGATTTAAACGGCGGCGTTTTATTTGTATTAAAAGTCGATACCGACAAAGCCCTTGAAGAGCGACTCGAAAAACTGCGTTTAGTCGCAAAAGATTATCGCATCGAACACAAATTGCGTGGCATCAAGATTGAAGCTGCCCGTGATAATAACGTGGTCATAAAAGCCAACAGTAACCAAGCCGATAAGCTCGCGACCTTAGTGAAGCTTTTAAAAGCAGACTACCCAAGCCTTACGAGTATTGAACAAAACACGGCAAGCCAAGCGATTTGGCAACTTGGTTTTGACGAAGCCAGCCAAAAGCAGATAGCTGAACAAGCAATTGGCCAAGCTATAAGTACTTTGCGTTCGCGTATTGAGCAATTGGGGATCACAGAAGCAGTTACACAACGCCAAGGTAAGCAGCATATTCGAATTGAGTTACCGGGTGTACAAGATCCAGCTGCTGCAAAACGCTTAATTGGTGCAACTGCAGAGTTGTCTTTTCACGCATTGAAAGACATTGGAGGTCACACTTACAAATATAAAGACGGTGGCACAATCAAGTTAAATCCTTTGCCTATTTTTACCGGCTCAGAAATTGAATCGGCTCAGGCTGGACGCGATGAGTCAGGACAACCGCTAGTACAACTGATGCTCTCCCCTGCTGGCGGCGACAAGATGAGTCGTTTCTCACGACAAAATATAGGAAAACCAATGGCCACCCTCTATGGCGAATATCACCAAAATCAAAAAGGGAATGTGGTTAAACAACAAGAAGTGATTTCGGTCGCCACCATTCAACAAGCCCTAAACCGCCAATTTAGTATCACTAATTTAGGCACCATGCAGCGTGCACAAGAGCTAGCTATGGTATTGCGAGCTGGGTCACTTCAGGCACCTATCACCATTGTTGAAGAGCAAACCATTGGCCCAAGCCTAGGCGAGCAAAACATTGAAAATGGGTTTAATGCCCTCAAATTGGGCTTAGCTATCACCCTATTATTCATGTTGGCCTGCTACGGGCGACTCGGTGTAGTCGCCATCATTGCATTGGTGGTGAACCTTGTTTGTTTACTTGGGTTAATGTCGTTATTACCTGGCGCGGTGTTAACCCTACCCGGGATCGCGGGTTTAGTACTCACCATAGGTATGGCGGTCGATACCAATGTGATTATTTTTGAGCGCATTCGTGATGAAATCAAACAAGGTGCGAGCACACTTGGCGCTTTAAAACGCGGCTATCAACATGCTATGTCGAGCATTATCGATGCGAACCTAACGACGATGATCACCGCGCTGGTTTTACTTGGTGTAGGTTATGGTCCAATCAAAGGCTTTGCTATTACGTTAGCCCTTGGGATCTTAACCAGTTTGTTCTCGGGCGTATTGGTGTCGTCTTACCTTTCGCCACTCTTTCTTAAAAATAAAAGAAAAAAAGGGAATCAAAAAGATAAAAACAAAGCCCAACTAAAACCAGTAACAACAAAGAAAGAAGGAGCGCATCATGCATAATATTTGGCAGTCTGCCCGTAAAATGGGCTTTATATTTAGTCTAATTGCTATTGTTGTTAGCCTTGGCGCTTTAGCCCTTAACCCCATTGTATTTGGTTTAGATTTTACGGGGGGTACCGTTTTAGACTTTACGTTAATGTCGCTAACCAGTATGAGTGAACTGCAAACCACATTAAGTACCTTAACATCAGACGCATTTAGCTTATCGCAAAGCCAAGACGGCCATTGGCGTGTGTTGTTTTTACCCGACGTGGCTTCAGATTCAATCGCCGCTTTTCAAACTGCGATTGAGTCAAAGTTAAATGCCCATATCCTAGAAAGTAAGTTTCTGGGCGCACAAGTAGGTGAAGAGCTCAAAACCAGTGGTGCACTGGCGGCTGTATTTGCAGTGGTATCTGTGTTGATTTATTTAATGGTGCGTTTTGAGTGGCGACTCGCCGTCGCTGCAACTGTTGCGCTGTTCCACGATGTTTTAATCACCATCGCTTTATTCACTGTGCTTGGTTTAACTTTCGATTTAACGGTACTGGCAGCGCTTTTAGCGATTATCGGTTACTCGCTCAACGACAGTATTATCATTGGCGACCGTATTCGTGAACTCATTCGTGCCAAACCTGAACAACCCATTGGTCATTCAATTAATGAAGCCTTGCAAAGTACATTACGCCGTACGCTGATCACCTCGTTTACCACACTCGCCACGGTTTTTGCGATTTGGTTGCTCGGAGGCGATGCCTTAAATGGTTTTGCCAGCGCCCTGTTAATTGGTTTAACTGCGGGTACCTTGTCATCAATTTTTATCAGCGCAACCTTGCCTGAATTTATGGGCTTAAGTTTTGCTAACTATCAAAACCAAGACAGCGATGAAGTGAAAAAACTACTCGCTGAGCCTTAACCAGCATTTAGAGCATTTAGCTCACTCATCAATTATGAGTGAGCTTCTATTTATATTCATAGACTTAGACATTACTCATTTCTTAAAAAGTAGATTTAAATTAACATTTTTGTAACTTTTAAATGTTAAATCTAGCGCTCCCTTTTTTTAGAGTAATTACTTATGTCTATTTCACGTCGAAGTTTTTTGAAAGGATCAGCTCTACTGAGCGTGATGCCAATGAGTTTAACACTCTCGGGTTGTACGTTTAAAACCAACCCTTTCAGCCATGGCGTTGCCAGTGGTGATCCGCTCCATGATGCGGTGATCATTTGGACTCGAGCCACCATTCCTGAAGAAATCACGCAAGTTGTCGATATCAACAGCCTGGTATTGTCTGTTCGCTGGCAAGTATCAACGTCTTCTTCATTCGCGACTATCGAAACTGAAGGCAAGGTTGAAACCAGTATAGCGCGAGATTTTACTGTTAAAGTCGATGTCGCAGGTTTAAATGCTGATAGCACTTATTACTATCGCTTTATCATTGAAGAGCTCGATGAGCCTGTTGTCTCGCCTGTGGGTCGCACCAAGACTTTACCTCAATATGATGTATCTGAAGTGAAGTTGGCGATGACATCTTGTTCAC
Source organism: Pseudoalteromonas sp. NFXS53 (assembly GCF_056629255.1). Classification (NCBI taxonomy): domain Bacteria; kingdom Pseudomonadati; phylum Pseudomonadota; class Gammaproteobacteria; order Alteromonadales; family Pseudoalteromonadaceae; genus Pseudoalteromonas; species Pseudoalteromonas sp. NFXS53. The sequence continues at coordinate 68,201 of NZ_JBWVBR010000008.1, forward strand.
ACTTTAGCTATGGCTATTTTAACGTCTATGCTCGCATCGCAGAAATGGATGATCTCGATGCGGTTTTACATTTAGGCGACTATTTATATGAGTACGGTAACGAAGATGTTTATCGTAACCCGTTACTATGGAAGAGGCTGGTAGAGCCAAAACATGAAATGGTGTCACTCAATGATTATCGTTTACGTCATGCGACGTATAAAACAGATGAAGATTTGCAAACCCTGCACCAAACCCACCCTATGATCTGTATTTGGGATGATCATGAGTTTACCAATGACACTTGGCGTAGCGGTGCACAAAACCATAATGACAATGAGGGTGACTGGCAAACCCGAGCCAATGCAGCCATTCAAGCATATTATGAGTGGATGCCTATTCGAGAGCCTCAAAGTGGTAATCGTGAAAAAGCGTATCGCAAATTCGAATTTGGCCAGTTGCTGCATTTAAATATGCTCGATACCCGTTATGTTGGTCGCGATGAGCAAGTCGATGTGAAAGACGATGCGCGCCTTGATCCTATGCGAACTTTATTGGGCTTTGAGCAAGAGCAATGGTTAGAAGACAACCTGCTCGATGCCAAAAATAATGGTGTGAAGTGGAATTTAATTGGCCAACAAGTGCAAATTATGCAAATTCAGATGTTTGGTAAACCCATTAACGCTGATGCATGGGATGGTTATCCTGCCGCTCGAGACAGGCTACTGAACTTTGTTGAACAAAGAGACATTAAAAATGTGGTGTTCTTAACTGGCGATGTACATTCTTCTTGGGCTGCCGATATTGCTAAAAACCCTTATGACTGGCGCGAGTATAATCGCTTTACCCATGATGGTGCACTTGCTGTTGAAATAGTCACACCTTCAGTTACTTCGCCCTCAATTCCTGTACCGGGTTTGCAGCAAATAGTGGGAGATGTCGGCAATATTCTAAAGCCTGAAAACCCACATATTCGTTATGTTGACCTTAAAAACCGAGGTTTTGTCACCCTTAACATCAAGCAAGACAAACTCACTTCTCAATGGCACCATGTGCCAATTGTTGGTTTTAAAAATAACCAGTCATTCGTTGATAGAACCCTGTATGTTAATTCAGGCGAAGCCAAACTGCATAAATTGTAATCTGGCAATCAGTACGAGAATTTGAACATAAGGGGGAGCTTAGCTCCCCTGAAAGTCATGTAGAAAAGTATCTAAACAATATTCATTGAAAAGAATAGACATTGACTGTTTTGTCTCGACCTTTGAGTTTTAAATCCGCAACCCAAGCTAAATCCGACATCTCTGATTTTTCTGCGGCGTCTTCACTGACAAGTAATACTTGCCCAAGCTCTTTGGTCTTGCTCTCGATTCTCGCAGCGACATTAACTGTGTCACCAATTACAGTGTAATCCATACAACTCAAACTCCCCACATTGCCTGCAATAGCTTCACCACTGTGAATACCAATGCCAATTTCAAGCTGTGGCAAGCCCTGCTCGGTAAATTGTTTATTTAACTCTATTAGTTCTTTAAGCATGCCCTTTGCAGCATTTATTGCACCTTGAGCGCTATTCATTCCCGCTTGTGGCGCACCAAACACGGCCATAATGGCGTCACCGATGAATTTATCTATCATGCCATCATGTTTAAAAATAGGATTACTCATAGCTGAGAAATAGCGATTTAGAATACGAGTAACTACCTCTGGTTCATTGCGCTCACATAAGGTGGTGAACTTGCGAATATCGGCCATCAAAATAGTTACTTCGCGGCGCTCACCACCCGGCTCTATGTCAACGGCACCGGTTTCAACCGCGCTAACCAGCTTTTCAGGTAGATAGCGTAATAACCGCTCACGATGGCGTAAGCGTGTATATGTATTAGTAATATAATGAGAAATAGACCAGGCAAGAAGACCCGAAAATAACACTATGATTTGCTCGTGCATTTCTATGGTGCGATCGGTATGACTATGCTCTAAAATCAGCGTCGTTGCAGCCAAACAGCATAAAGTAGAGAAATAGATGATCACTCTGCCTTGCCTAAACGCACTCATCACGTTAAATAAAATGAGTGCACTTATAAGCATTAATTCAAACTGGGTTTTGTGTAAGTCTCTTAAGAAATGACCCACTTCAGTCAAATATTCCATTTCTAATGTAATGGCTAAAATAATCACATAATCGAATAAAATAGATACATACTTGAGCCAAGGCTTGTAACTGCCAGTGGTAGCCCAATGCCGAACCAGCCAACACCAAGCTGCAGTTATAACCATCGAACCAAGATCGACACTGATTAAAATTAAATCCAGTCCCTGACTCATCATGCCGACGAGTAGTTCGAGTAAAAACAGCGCCATCAAACCAAAAAAGCGAATTTTGTTGATGTGGTTTTCCATTTCCATTTCGCGCTGCTGGTAACAATCGGTCAAGAGCGAGTCAAAGCTGTCATCAATATGTTTTAACCATTTCATAAGTTTAAGTGTTCTGCTTTTTTATTAAACATAGCTTGTCATAACAATGAGTACGAAAAATGAAGGCAAGAAATAATGATAGGGTATGAAAAAAGGCAATTTAGTTACCTAAATTGCCTTTAATAACAAAAGTGTTGGTAATTTACTTAAAAGCGTTACTTACATGCGCCTTTGTTCGCCCATACATCCCAACGACCTGAGAATTGCTCAGGGTTTTGATCTATGTTCCACCACTTCGCTTCATATAAATTGCCATTTAATGAAACGCGGTCTTTAGATAAGTAAACCTTACCTGCTGACCATGTTGGCGTACCATTACATCCACCCGTATTGCCATCGGTTACCTTGATGACTTCTGATTTACTCGCAACCTGACCAACGGTATCTCTGACGGTCAATTTAACCGTATATTCTCCCGCACTTGCATACGTGTGGCTTGGGTTTTTGCTTGAACTAGTTGCCCCATCGCCAAATTCCCACGAGTAAGCAGCAATCCCCTTATCGCCATATGAGCTGTCAGTCAGTTGTATGGTTTTACCGTTTAGCGTTACTTTGAAACTTGCAACAGGTTTAGCATCACCCGGGCCTTCACATGTGCTTGAAGCTAAATAGTCGTATGCTGCTTTTGCTTGCACAATACCATGACCATAAGAGGTATCTCGCCCAGCGGCACCTTTATCTTTTGCTGTAGCATTTAAGGCATCACGAATTTGCTGGTTGTTACATTCAGGGAAATGACTCCATACGAGTGCTGCAACACCCGATACATGTGGCGTTGCCATTGATGTGCCGCTAATGCTTCTATAGTTGTTATTATTCCATGTCGAATTAACACCAACACCCGGTGCTGCTATTTCTACTTGGCTGTTGTATTGCGAGAATGATGCTTTGTTTTCACGGCTATCAACCGCTGCTACTGAAACAACAGAGTCATATGATGCAGGATAGCTCATAGAGCTATTGCCACCATTACCAGCTGCGGCAATATGCAGCATGCCTTGCGCATAGCTGTTTGCAAATGCTTGACGTTCTGCATTTGACTGGCCTGAACCACCTAAACTCATACTCGTGACATTCGCACCCGCTAGCTGACATTGCTCAATCGCTTTTACTAGGTCCGAACCATAAGCCCAACGGCCTGAATCGTTGAATACTTTAACAATATGCAAACCAAGCTGACCAGATGGGTTTACCCCCACCACGCCTTGACCATTACCACCAATTGCAGCAATCGTGCCCGCTACGTGTGTACCGTGACCATTGCCGTCGTTGTACCAGTTACCAGTATTGTTACTGCCGTAGCCGTCATCACCTGTGATCCCCGTTGAAGGTAAGTCAGGATGATTTAAGGTATAACCTGTATCCATGATACATACCTTACGATTACCCGACATGGTGTCTGCTAATTGGTTAGCTTGCACCATATTGATGCCATAAGGCGTGCTTTCAGCCATCAGGTAACGCTTTGGATCTACTTCAATAGACAATACATCTGAGCGTGCAGCTAGCAAAGCTTTTTGCTCAGACGTTAAAGACACAGACACCGCATTAATTGACGGTAAAACTTGTTCAGCTTGAGCCGATACCGTCAGTGCAACTGACTGGAGTCGATTCATTTGAAGCTGTTTAGTTTGTTGTGGGCTTAGCTCAAAAGGCTGCGCAATTGTGCCTAGTTCACTTTTTAAAGTGACAATGTAGCGCTCAGCCTGATTTGTTTCGATGCTGCTCTCATCTACCAAGGTAGATGCATGTACTACTGGGACCAAAGCACCGCAAAAAATAAGTGCCTGTGTAGTTTTGTTCAACTTGGTTTTCATTTTGATTCCTTATCGATTAATGCAACTTTAAATTAACATTTCGATTACAATAAAGAACAAATGTCCAGCGCTGTCAAATTGTTTTTAATTTAGGTAATAACTTTTTTAAAACCACACTAGTCTCACGAGTAAATCCCCAACTAGTCTCACCTTAATTTAAAAGGTAAAGATTAAAAGCGAGTACTCACATCATACGCTAAGCATATCTAAAATGAATTTATTTCAAACTAAAGAGAAAGGATAAAACGCCAAAATAAACGAGTAAAATCTGTTTTTTATGTTCTAAAAAATAAATTTCATCACATTAAATCAACAGTAAATTATCCTTAAATACTAAACAATACTGAGTGAGCTTTGTTCCTAATTATGGTCTAATTCACGCTTTTAAATTAGCGAGCAAGTTCATGTTTAAGACCTCAGTGATAAGCAGACTGTCTGCTGGTTACGGCATCATAGTTATAGCGCTTATCGGCTTGAGTGTATTTTCATATTTAGGCTTAATGAGTCTTAACTCTTCGATTAAGCAAATAACCCAAGTCGCGCAACCTATTGACAGACAAGTCGCTAAGATCACCACCACACTCGATAGCCTAAATTTAAAAGTGTATCAGCACTACCAGGCAAAAGACCGTCAAGCGCAAAGTAAATTAGAACAAGAAATTGAACGTTTACAAAAAGCGCTTACTCAAGAATTAACAAGTTTAACTGCATACTTTGATGACCACGTGTCTTTACAATTAGGCAATAATAAGCTCATAAAGCTCAATACCCTTTCTGAACAAACATTCTTAGAGTTAACTCGCTCAATGGCTGTGGCGAGCATTGCGATCACCAATCGAGAGCAATTGCTAACACTCAATCAAAAGTTGCTTGGTTTAGAGTCGAGGTTTAAAAATATACAAAACAAACCGCAAAGCCAAAGCGAACTTGTCAGTCAACTTAACTATGGCTTTTCGTTAGCAAGCCAATTACTACTAGTGCAAGAAAGCCTCCAATTTTCCTCTATCACAGCGCGTTATAAGCAATGGCTCAGTTCCTATGCATCATTAATTACTGACTCTAAACATGCCATCAGACCATCAAAAGCATTAATCCGTTTATCGAACGATTTAATATGGCTAATCGATAATATGAATGGTATTAGAACGCTTAAAGCGGGCTATCTCTCGAATCATGGTACTTTGTCAGTCAACCTCGACAAAGCAGCAGGTGCATTTGGTGAAATGAAAATCATCATGAATGAACTGCAACAACTTTCACAAACATTTGCCGCAGAGATTGAAGCCAACTCTGAGCAAGCAGTTAACAACAGTAGCAAACTGTTGATCATTACTACCCTTTTAACCGTGTTAGCAGCTCTGACTATTGCTGTTTATATAGTGAAAACCATCAAGGCTCCATTACTCAATGCAAATAAGTCAATTCAAACACTGTCAACCGGTGACTTAAGTAAGCAAATACAAGCGTGCAGCAAAGATGAATTTGCACAAGTCAGTTATGCTCTTGAAAAACTCAGAAATGCTTTTGTCAGCATCGTCACTGATATTCAATTAAAGTCCGACTCAATCAACGACTCAATTGATGTACTGGCTCAAGGTGCACACCACACCACACAAGTGGCAAATCAACAAAAAGACCAGACTACACAAGTGGCTAGCGCTGTTTTAGAAATGACGGCAACTTCAAGTGAGATTTCGAATACTGCCTCTAACACCACACAATTAATGGCACAAGCGACAGAGCAAGCTGAGTGCTCGCAAGCACTCGTTAAGGAAAATCAGCAGTTTAGTGGCGAGTTACAGCAAGAGATTGCTAACTCAGCTGATCTCGTTTCATCTCTTGATAAAGAATGTAAACAAATTGAAGAAGTGCTGACTGTCATTGCACAAGTAGCAGATCAAACAAACCTCCTTGCACTAAATGCTGCAATCGAAGCGGCGCGCGCTGGCAACCATGGTAGAGGCTTTGCGGTTGTAGCCGAAGAGGTCAGAAGTTTAGCAACTCGCACCCAAAGTTCTACTGAGCAGATCCAATCTCGCTTAGACAGCTTATTAAAATCGTCAAACCTGGCTGTAAATGCTTTACAAAACTCAGTCGTAAAAGCATTAGATGCAAAAACCAAAGCCGAACAAGTAGATACTCAAATTAGTCAATTTGCTGACTCTGTGACTAATGCACATCACCTTAATGAGATCATTGCCGAGGCCGCTCAGCAGCAACATATTGCGGCCAGAGAAATTAGCCAGAGCATAGAAAATATTGATGCGCTTTCGGGTGACTCGTTAGAGCAGATAAAACGCAACTCTCATGCACTGCTAGAGTTAGGTGAAGCCGCCTCTGCGCTGGTAAAAATGAACGAAGAATTTAAGGTGAAGTGATGAAATATAATCCCGTGTTATTCGTTTTAAGTCTGCTATTTTCCACGCAGCTTATGGCAAGCGTACAACTTGATTTATACACTTGGCGACAACAAGAAAAGCCACTTTGGGAGAAAATAAACCAACAAAATCTCTTGCCGGGGATTACTGTTAGAGTGCAAGTGATAAATTTTGATACTTTTCAATCGCATATGCAATTAGCGCTACTTGATGAGAGACCCGATTTGTTTCAGTGGATGCCGGGAGAAGTTGCACTTGCGCCTTTGATCAACCAAGGCTTCATCAAAGAAAATAGTTTTGAACTCAATAGTATTAACCCTGGTGCATTAGCCGCAGCCGCTGCCAATAACCGCTATTTTGGCGTGCCGTTTGCTGTACAGCTGCAAGGGTTATTGGTTAATAAAAACCTCATGAGCAAACATGGCTTAAACCAGCAACCCTATTCTCTTTCGCAATTAGAGTCTTACTTTAGCCAATTGAAGTCAAATGGCATTACTCCTCTTCATATAGCCAGTGACAATTGGTATTTATCGCAAGTGGTAGCAGAAGTATTAGTTGCAGGTTTAATAGAGCCTGACTTTACTAAGCAATTAATTTCAGGTGAGACCTGTTTCACTGACACTGTGTTTGTCGACGCACTTTCTCTGCTATCAAAGTGGCAAAAAAGTGGCTTCATTAACCGCAATGCGATACAAGAAGATTACCAAGGTTCGGCTACAAATGTCGCATTAGGTAACTCAGCTATGGTGATGGATGGCGGTTGGCGCACCAGCCATAATTCGACTTTTGTCAGCATTGACGAAAACTTTGAATTCGATTTTTGGCCAATACCAGGAGCCAGTAATAAATTTATCGCCTTTGCAGATGGTACATATCAAATAAATGCCCAAGGCCAGCATGTTGAAGCAGCCAATAAAGTCTTGGCTTTTACCAAAACTAAACAGTTTGCCGAGTTGTTTGCTAATACCTTAAACGAGCTACCAGCGTACAAATACCCAATCTCGATCCAAAGTAAAAACCTGCAAATGTTGGCCGATAAGCTAGCGCAACAGAGTTATTCTGAGAGCTTATTTACAGCAGCAGCATTAAATTCGCAGGCTCCGAATTATCAAACATTAGTCAGAGAGGCCATCAAACAAGTACTCTCAGGCGCTTCAGCTAATATGGCGGCAAAACATATTCAAACTGGGTTAAATAGTTGGAATTATATTGGTACTGCTCAATGCCAATAACATTATCAGATAAGTGCGCGTCCTAAGGTCGCGCCAAAAAACACATAGTGAAGTGCCGACTAAGCAAACCGTTAAATCAATCATCAAGATAACAGTAAAGGTAACGCTTAACGCATCATGAGTAGTGACTAAATCTTGGGTTCGTCATTTCATCAAAGCGGCACAAATTCATTACTAGCTGTTATAAAGGAAAGTAACCAGATATGTTTTTACGATTTGAATTGTTCAAAGACACTAAGCAGTCGCTAACCAAACTTGCAAAAAATAAATTCTTGATTGGCTATAGTCATGGGAGAGTTTAGAGGCTTATATCACTATAAGCCCATTTGAAATTAAAGTGATTTTAACAAGCGATAGCCGTTGTCACTTAATTGAAAATGCACGCCGTATACGTCGCCACCACCAAACATCACTTTCTTTGACTCAATTTGAATGCCGTTGTCTTTAAATAATTTCTCTAAAGATTTAGCACCATTTTGAAGCGCGGTTTGATCTATACTGAAACTCGATTCAGACATAATAAATACGACTTTACCTGACTGCCCTGCTGCAGCTCTTAATTTAATGCCTGCTAACTCAATATCTTTTGTGGCACCGGTCATGCCTGAACAATCTGTATCTAACAGCATATCGCTACAACTCGCTGCAACACTATACGTACCCACATTCTCGCCATTGAAGTTGACTGATTCAGGCGTAGACATACAGCCAGAAAGTACAAGAGCAGTTGTTGCTATGGCTAACTTTTTCATTGTTTACCTTTTATATTTATTGTTTAACGAGTGTATTCATATTGGTACTCATCAATTGACCTACCTTTTATCAAAACATTATCTTTAAGTAATGCGCCTCGGATGAAACCTGACTTTTCTAATAACTTTATCGAGCTCGTATTTTGAGTCGAGCAAATCGCTTTCAGCTTTTGTAGGTTAAGCACATCAAAAGAAAACGTCTTTACCCGTTTAAGTGCTTCAAACGCATACCCTTTGCCTTGCTTGCAAGGATTTAATAAAAACCCGACTTCGCCAATATGTTGCTCATGATCAATTATTTTGACTGAGATATTTCCGACTTTTTCACCTGTATTAGTTTCGGTGATACCAAAACATAACCAATCATAACTGTTGCTATCCCACGGCTGAGCAAAAGCCTCAAAGCCAGCCTCAGCTTCTTCTAACGTACTAGGATCATAACAGTGTTCCATCACCTCAGGGTCCATACATAACTGAATGAAAAGAGACTTATCGCTTTCATTTAAAGGGGCTAAGGTGAGTCTTTTGGTAACTAATATTGTTTTATTCATTTATTTTTTGTTATTTTTTTGGTGCTTTAATCACAAAGCCCTTCTCAATACCCGCTTTAAAACCTACCGACTCATATACTCGGTGCGCGCCAGTGAGATTTTCACCTGAAAGCAGCATGACTTTGTAGCAATTTAGCTCCCATGCTTTTTGAATGCCAAACTCGAGTACTTGTTGACTTAATCCACGACGACGAAATTTTTCTGCGGTGATCACATGTTCAATAATGGCAAAAGGTCGACCGCCATTTGCAATACTCTTATTTAAACCCAGCGCGCAAGTTGCGGCTAACTCCCCTTCGATATCTGCCACCACTATATGTGTTTCTGGGCAGCGCATCATCTCTGCCCATACTTGCTCAGCAAAAGACTTTTCAAGCTCGGGGTCGTGCGGACGTAGTTCTCGGTATAAGTTGAGCACTTGTGGAAGATCTTCTAGATTTGCAAGGCGGATCATGACTTTTCCTTATCAGGTACATTCTCGACCATAAAAACATCTTCCTAAACAAAATGCAATCTACTGATTTATTTTGTTATTTCTAAATCCGTTCTAGACAAAGGCTCACCATTAAGAATAACCGTATCTATATGATTATATGCTTCGACACTCTGTAAAGGGCTGATATTCAGCAACAACAAATTAGCCACTTTGCCCGCTTCGACCGTGCCGTACTGTTTATCTAACGAAAATGCCTTGGCATTATTCAAAGTTGCCGCAGCAAGAATACTTGCCAAACTCATCCCTGCGTCATGCATATCTTTTAATTCCCAATAGGTTGCAAGCCCCGGTTGTGATGCATAGGTTGGCGCAGGTGGTGTGTCAGTTGCCAATGAAATAAGGCCTCCGTTTTGATAGATGTAATTTAAGACGCGTTTACCAAGCTGTTGGTTAAATTCAAAGCGCGCTATTTTTTGTGCATCACTCATGTTGCCCCAACCTGTTTTCATTTCTCGTGCAAACCATTGCCCTGCTTCAGTTTGGTACCAAGCAATTTGTGCTTTACTCAATACTGTTTTGTACTCCGATTGAGTAATATGGCCTTCACGCATCACATCGGTCAGCGCGCGCATGACATTGAGTGTTGGTTGATAAGCAACATCTGAGCGAATAATGTCATCGGCGACAGCTTTTACTTTAGGTGGTAATTCACCTTTTGTGCCTACCCTGCTTTCGTCGAGCCAATTCCAATTACCGTGCGCCATCACATCCATTTTATGAGTTAACCCTAAACGCTGCATATCGGTGGCATTGGCATGGGCCATCACTTTTAAACCGTGTTTCTCACTGGCAGATTTGAGTTCATCCAGCGTGTCAGAAGCGATTAACGGAATATCTGAACGCTCACCAAAACCATCTTCTAGATACACTTTGGTGCATATAGCGCCATCATCGGCCATGCGTTTTACTAATTGTTCAGGTGAATGACTTTCTAATATGTGTTTTTCATGCAGGTGATTTGGATCGCCATGTTGACGCGCATAATACGGGCGCTTTTCATGTAGGTGTTCATAATTTATACCTTGCGCGTTATATCCTTGATAAATTGGCACAGCACCGCAAAAGTAACTTGTTGGTGCCACACCATTACTTTGAAATAACGACATACTCTCTTTACTAGCGCCCGGCTCAAGCACTTGAGTCACACCGTAATATAAGTAATTCTTGCCCTGCCTTTGCAGGTATTGCTGCTGTAAACTTTCAAGCTCAGCAACCTCCTTTTCATTAAACTGGCTAAGCTCAAAGGGTAACCCAGGCATGCGATTTAGATGCACGTGGGCGTCCATCAAACCGGGAATTAAAAACTTGCCGGTGCCATCAATCACATTTGCATCAGCGTCGTTCAAGGCTTTTGCCGATATGGTTTTAATTTTGTCATCTTGAATGCCAACCCAATGTTTATCTGCAACGCTGGCTTGGTATGGGTTAAGCGACGAAATAACGGTGACGTTTTTGATGATGACATCAAACTCTTTCGCATTTAAAACAAAAGGTAATAGTAAGCTAGTTAGAATAAGTGTTTTCATGGCGACTCCTTTTTTGAAACTAGAGCCACCTTAAAAAAACACTGGGTTAATTACCTAAAAAGCATATAATTTTACCCTGAATTTTGTCTCAAAATAAAAATAAGCATAGTTATCATAAAGATGGAAAAGACAGAGGCCCCTTTTATACTCGGCAATTGGTATGTAGAGCCGCATTTGAACAAGCTCACTTTAGCCGAACAATCGTTCGAGTGCTCGCTCCCGCCTAAAGTTATGGCTTTATTGGTCTTGCTAACTCGTCATCAAAACACACCGCTGAGTTTAAATTTTATCGCCAAAGAAATTTGGCCCGATCGCGTGGTTACTGATAGCTCTATTTATCAGGCCGTTGCGCAACTAAGAAAAACACTTCATCAAGATAAAACCATTACTGAAGCCATTGAACAGATCTCGGGAAAAGGCTATAGGCTCTCGCCTCATATTGCGCTGAGCTTTAAACAGGAAGTACAAAATTCATTAGCAAAAAACAGTTCAAAAACAAAGACGTTAAAACTAGAGACAACAGAAAAAACAACGAAAAAGCATAAGTTAACGGCTTTCGCCGTATGCATTTTTATTCTTGCTGTTTTCGCTATTTGGTTTATGAACAACGGCTCAGTCAAAGAAGAGTTAAAAGCGCAGTTAAAAAACCAACCTAAAGAACAAGCTTATTTTGAAGATTTAACCCTTGCAGATCATTTGGTCAAACAACGTGATGTAAACTCGATCAACAAGGCAAGTAAACTCTATAAAGCCATTTTGAATAAGAGCCCAAACAACGCCGATGCCCTGTTTGGTTTGTGCAACAGCGAGTACCAATTGCTTGTTTACGGTCAGCACAACCAAACGAAAACCTACACAAGCTGTTTACCCTTGCTGCAAAAAGCCATAGAAATTGAACCTCATCATATTAATGCCATTGCACTACTTGGTGCGCTCCACCAGCAAAATGGTGACTTTGAAACCGCAAAAATCTTTTTCGAACAAGGACACTCTCTAGAGCAGAAAAGTAGTTTATTTCACCTTTTTTATGGTGATTTCTTACTGTCGCAACAGCAAACAACAGAGGCACTCACCTCACTGCAAACTGCGTTCAAGCTAAGCCCAAATGACCCTGAGGTGCTTATAAAATTAGCCTATGCCTATTTAGTGAAGCGCGATCGCAAAAAAGCGCAGCAATACTTTGAACGTGCCCGCTTAATTGCGCCGAATCTGCGAAATGCGCCGCTTTATGCGCTCGATTTCTATCTGCTCACTAAGCCTATTGCTGCGGAATACGAAGCTTGGTATGAACAATACATTTATGAAAATGAAAGTGATGAATACAAGAACAAATTTGCCCACTTTCAATTACAGCATGTGCTGTTCTTACTCAGTACAAACCAATTAAAGAATGCAGAAGCTTTATTTGAGCAAACAAATAAACAATATATTCCTAACGATTTTATTTTGTATGTTGAAGCGGCACTTGCTGCTAAAGGTGGGCGCTTAACTTCAGCACTCGAAAAGCTTGAGCAAAGGCATCAACTCGCCCCAGCATTAAATCGCTATGTTATCCCTTACATTCATGGCCTGATGGCCAACAACGACTTTCAAATGGCGTTTAATTTATTTACTAAACACTTTGCTGAGTTTGCGAGTTTAACAACACCTGTTGAGCAAAACCTTGGGTTGTATCTGACTTATGCGCAAATTTTGCAAGGTTTAGAAAACAAAAATACAGAACATGAAAATTCAGAAAAAAGCCAAACACTTGCAAAGCTCATACAGAACTTAGCGCTATGGCGTGAACTTAACGGTGAATTCAACGGCTTCAATGAAGTTAAGTGGCATGTCATTAAACAAGATGATGAAAACGTAAAATTAGCCGCGACCAAATTGCTCAATAGCGACTGGTTACCTGACTATAACGACAATATGTTTACTGAAGCTCTCTTAAACAGATATTTAAAAGAACATAAGCAAACACTCAAGTAATCTTACCTTGTTCATTCATCGCGAATATTTGTATTTATTTATGGAACGTTCCAGACTCATTTTAATTTTTACAACAGGCCTATAAAAATGAAAAAGTTATTATTGGCAGCCTTGGTGTTAAGCGCCAATGTGTTTGCTGCCGACACCTTTGATGCACAAACCATTAAAGTCACTGAGCAATTAAAAGAAAAGTCGCTCAATAGCGAATTGGCTTACGATATTGTGGCAAGACTGACTACTGAAGTTGGGCCGCGTATGGCGGGAACGCCTAAAGATCTTGAAGCCGTAGACTGGGCGATGAAAGAGCTAAAGCGTTTAGGCTTCGACAAAGTTTGGAAAGAACCTGCAAAATTCCCTGCTTGGTTGCGCTATTCTGAATCTGCCGAAATTATTCTGCCGTCAAAACAGCCTATTCACATTACCGCGCTTGGTAACAGTGTCAGCACACCAAAAGATGGGACGCGCGCACCTATTGTCATCTTTGAAACCTTAGAAGAGCTTGAAGCTGCACCAAAAAATGCAGCAAAAGGTAAAATTGTCTTTATCAATTATCGCATGGACCGCAGCCTAGACGGCAACAGTTATGGCCCTGCTGTAAAAGCGCGTAACCGTGGTGCTGTTGTTGCAAGCCAAAAAGGCGCAGTGGCATTTATGATGCGCTCGGTCAGTACTGCAAAACACCGTTTTGCACACACTGGCGGTAATCATTATAAAGATGGTATTAAAGCAATTCCTGCCGTCGCACTGGCAAATCCAGATGCCGACCAAATTGAACGTTTATTGCAACTTGGTCATAAAGTTGAAGTTAATTTAAACGTACAAGCTGAATCAAAAGGCATGGGAACCTCTTATAATGTCATTGGTGAGTTTACAGGCACAGAAAAACCAAACGAATACGTGCTGTTAGGTGCACATTTAGATTCGTGGGATTTAGGCACAGGCGCACTTGATGATGGTGCGGGTGTGGCAATTATCACGGCTGCGGCAAAACACATTAGCGAGCTAACAAAGACTAAACGCAGTGTACGCGTGGTGTTATTTGCCGCAGAAGAGCAAGGTCTTTGGGGTGCAAAAGCTTACGTGAAGAAACATAAAAACGAGCTTAGTAATATTGTTGCTGCGGCGGAGTCTGACTTTGGTGCCGACCTTATCTACGCGGTTGAATCTCGCGTTGCTTCAAACTCATTACCGACTGTGCGTGCGATTGCTAAGCATTTAAAAGACTTAGGGGTTAAATACGATGCGCGTAATAACGCTTTTGGTGGACCTGACTTAATTCCATTTAAAGACTCTAAAGTGGTGCCTATTTTCTCTTTGCATCAAGATGGTACTGACTATTTTGACTACCACCACACTGCAGACGATACGTTAGATAAAATTGATCCTGCAAAGTTAAACCAGAACGTAGCGGTTTACGCTGTGTTTGCGTACCTTGCAGCGCAAAGTCCGACTAAAATGATGGGCAAGTAAGTTTGCATCATTAACCTCAACTCAAGTTTATAAGGAGAAGTACCCTACTTCTCCTTTATTATTCATCCAAACCAATTTTAAAACCTCTCATCTCATGCCCGCCGAAAGGTGAAAATAGTGACAAATTTATACAACTCACCGTATAATAGCGCCCCTTTTTAAAGCCCGTTTTTATCAGGGCTTGAAGCTTTTGTTATTCTCATTTCGATAATTGAGTCGTTTGAAGGTCGTGTCATTAATGAATCAAGCTGTACTTATCACTAAACATGATAAAGCCAAGTGCATCGCAAACGCACTCGCACCGCTTGGCTTTAATGTGATTGAAAGCCATGTGTTTGACACTGATAGCTTAGGCACGTTTGCAGGCGACATTGAACGTACGCTCAGTCCTAAAGAAGCAGCTTTGAAAAAAGCGAAAATGGCGTGTGAGTTGCTCGATGCTGAATTTGGTTTGGGCAGCGAAGGCAGTTTTGGCAATGGCCCATACCCTGGCATAGTGAACTGGAACGACGAGATTTTATGTTTTTATGAACGTGCAACAGGGCAAGCAATTTACGCGAGTGCCTCAGGGCCTTTTGCAATCTCGAGTATTCAAGTAAACAGTGAGACTTGCCGCGATACCTTATTAAAAAAGCTCAATCACTTTCAGGATCAGCGTTGGTTATTGAAATTTGAAGAGCAAGTATTAAAAGGGTTAAGCAGCGAAGCATTGATTGAAACTTTAGCTGACAAGCAATTAACCGAGGCGTTAATTGAGCCAGATTTACGCGCTATGCACTGCCCGATTCGCCAGCAGATGATCAGCAAAGCCGCTATCGATCTAGCAAACAGGCTCAATGCCATTTGCCCTAAGTGCAATGCCAAAAACTTTGTTGTAAAAGAAGCCATTGCAGGTCTGCCTTGTGAACAATGCGGGCTTGCAACACAACAAATTAAGCAGCATAAATATCACTGTGAATGCTGCGACCATACTGAATTAAAAAATACCGAACAAACTGCTGCCGATCCCTATTATTGTCAGCTCTGTAATCCTTAAGGTTTACCTATGAATGAATTTGAAACACTCGAACTTCTCACCGGAGACGAAGGGATCGCCCAAGCCGTTAAGCTACTACAACAAGGTGAATGTGTCGCCCTACCGACTGAAACCGTGTACGGCCTTGCCGCGGATGCAACGCAGCCTGATGCCGTGGCAAAAATATTTGCCGCAAAAGGTCGCCCATCAAATCATCCGTTAATCGTGCATATTCCCGATGAAACGCATATTGCACGCTGGGCTGACTCGGAGCCTGCTGACCTACAAAAGCTTGCTGACGCATTTTGGCCGGGGCCATTAACCGTTATTTTAAATACCAAAACTGGGCTGAATAACCCAGTTACTGGTGGTAAAGACACCATTGCACTTCGCGTGCCTTCTCACCCATTGTTTTTAAAAGTGTTAATTGATTTAGATACAGGACTTGCCGCACCTTCGGCGAATCGTTATAAGCAATTAAGTCCAACAGTGCCTGAACAAGTAGTTGAGCAATTAACGGGTCGTATTCCGGCGGTATTAGAAGGTGGCGCGTGTGAGCATGGTCTTGAGTCGACTATTTTAGATTTAACATCAGATGAGCTAAGAGTATTACGCGCCGGCCCAATTTCAGCTGCTGAGATTGAGCAATGTTTAGGTAAACCAGTCACAACGCCAATGGAGCATAACGAAGCGGTGCCTGGTAACGTTAAAGCCCACTACCAACCAAATGCACCCGTGACTTTAGTAAAAACCGCTGAGCTTACTCAGGCTGTTCAAGGCGAAAGCAACAAAAACATTGCAGTACTTGCCTACTCAGAGCAGGTTTTAGCAGAGCTGAATGCACTAGATTTGCAACCAGAGCACATCAAGCCAATCGCCAGCGACGCTGCAGGTTACGGTAAAGGTCTGTACTACGACTTATACTGTTTAGATAAACTGGCACCGGTTAAAATCTTTGTAGAAACACCGCCTGTGAATGACGACTGGCAAGCCGTTAACAACCGCCTTTCTCGCGCGGCTTCGTTTGAGTTTATTCCTGAATAAACGTCCCAGATTTCTTAGCCTAAACATGCTTTAGGCTAACTTCCTCATTTTGCCTCATTTTACAAATTCTTCTAAATCCCCCAATAAATCGGATTAATCTAAATTCAACACGTCCTTAAAATCTTTTTTTACTTTTTCTTTGCATAAAACTCATTAAACATTAATTGCTTAACATTTCGCGTCGAAAAAAACGTCAACACACCGCTTTTTTATTATTCGATTTTCCTATATTATCGCCGCCGTTTTAAACCCCCAACAAAATTCATGGAACCTATTTTGCGTAAAACAACCCTTCTGATTTTTGCTTCATGCTTATTAACCAGCATGCAAAGCAAAGCCAATGAATATGGATACCAACCATTAAAAAAGACGGCATTCACTCAAACACTTGTAACAAGTGAACTTAAGCAAAACTTGAGATACGCTTTCGAGCATGAACAAGATGGACTAAATTTAAAAATTTCATTTTTCTCAACAATGAAAAGTAAAAAAGTCCAACTAATCAATAATTCATCATGGCCTATTCAGGTATCAGCGAACTCTGGCCCTGTTCTCAATTTATCTGCTCATGGACAGTTTGACTTACCTTGCGATGCCAATTTTGCGTTTGCTGAATTAGCTTTACTTACGCCGTCACAGACTGTTGATTTACACGAACCTGCGCTTTGTGCTGATTTAGTTGTTATCGAAGAATTGGGAGCGAAATAATGAGGGCTTTTGTATTTTTAGTTTCGTTATTTAGCTTAATCGTTAGCGCATCTAGTTTTGCAAACTCGCAAGTCAAGTTTGAAGGCACAGGTAACTTTTCAATAAATGGCGATCAAGTTTCAGTATATGTACCAAAAATCTCGAATCAAGGTAATAACCGTACTGGCACTTTGTATTTAAAACTCATTGCTAATACACAAAATAGCCCAACGGGTAATGCGGTTTATGTATTAGCTGAAGGTAACCTTTCAACCTTTAAAGGCAGTACTGAGTACGGTACATTAGACCCAAACCAGTCATTCGTAAATGTACGTTTTACTACAGAGTTTAGAAGGCCTCCAGCTGGCACCTACTATTTATTCTTGCATGTATCTGAATATCCGAACCTAAATACATCTTTAGACTCGATGGCTGCAACAAACAACCCTTTCGTATTCAGCTCTAGCGGTGGCGGAGAAGGCGGCGGCAGTGGCGGCTCTGGCGATGGTGGTGGTAGCTCATCTAACTTTAGTTTAGATTGTCCATGCTCATACGATCTCAACAATGGCTTAGTTACGCTTAAAGTAAGTAAGGTTGCAAACAATCAATCAAACACCACAAGTGGCTCACTTAAGCTTAAGCTTTATGCGACAAAGCAAGCCTATAATGGTGGCTCAATTAATGGCTATGTCCTTGCTGAGACTAATTTAGGACAACTACAACCCAATACATATTTTCACAGTATCAATAGACAAGCTAGCTTCAATCAGCCACCAGATGGCGAGTATTACTTAACACTGGTTCTAACTGAGTATAATGGCCAAGACTACATTATGGCTTACCAAAAATTTAGCGGCACAGAAACATTTGATAGTGGCAACTCAGGTTCAGGCTCTGGCGGTGGAAATGGTGGCGGTAATGCATCACAGAACATTGACTTAGAATGTCCATGTAGCTATCAAATTGAAGGCAGTCGAGTAAATATTGAAGCTGCGAAAGTATCTCACTTAAGAACATCAGGTAGCAGTGGCACTTTAAAACTGAAATTATGGGCAACAAATTCACCTTACAGTGGTAGTGGAAGCATTAACGGTTATGTTATTGCTGAGAAGCAATTAGACCCATTACAAGCAAATCAGTACTATCATAGTATCCGTTTCTCTGAAGCCTATAATGCCCCTCCAGAGGGCAGCTATTCGGTTACTTTAACAGTAACTGAAGTGCAAAATGGTCAAGAATACCTAATGGATCACGTTACATTTTCGAACCCTCTGGTTGTTTCTAATCAACAACTGTCAGGCTCAGATGATTTAGGCCTTGATTGTCCATGTAGTTTTGAAATTTTAGGCAGCACAGTTGAGCTCAATATAGACAAAGTTAGCAACTATAGTGATGACTATAAAAACAGAGAGATAGAGTTAAAGTTGTGGGCGACGAGTACACCTTATAATGGTGGTACAATCAGAGGCTATACGATTGCACAAGTGAACCTTGGCTCTTTAAATGCCAATCAATACTGGCAAGATATCACTCGATTTACAGATTATGATGAACCACCTTATGGTAATTATTATTTCACAATGACGCTCCATGAAGTTGGCACAGATAATACTATCAAGGCCTACAGCAATTTCTCTGATGTAAAAACACTAGGTAAAAAACCTGTTGTAGATACCAGCACTGGTAATAATGATGACTCTTCATATTATGAAGAGGAAGAGAGCGCAGGCTCACTCAATATGCTTTGGTTAATACTACTAGGTGGCTTTACATTACGTCGCAGAGCATAAAAATCTATTAACTTTCATAGGTTAAGTTAATTATTATGGGCCAGCTTATGAAGCTGGCCTTTTTTCTAACTTATAAATTGATAAAGATAATATATTTATCATCACTTTCAATGTATTTTTGATAATGAGTCAAAATGTTGAGAAGGTGAGATCTTGAATATAGAGCACTTGAAGTTATTTACACGAATTGCTGTTTGTCACAACATAAGTTTAGCAGGCAAAGAGTTAGGCTTATCTCCTGCCGTTGCCAGTAGTCATATTAATAAACTTGAAGAAAGCTTAGGTGTGCGTTTAATACATCGCACCACAAGAAAAGTATCATTGACTGAAGACGGCGTCGCATTCTTGCCCCATGCTCAAGAGGTACTGAGTAGTGTTGATGTCGCATTTGCTTCTGTAGGCTCTGGTAATATGTCCCCTTCAGGTAGACTGCGTATTACTGCACCCGCTTCTTTTGGCAGAATGCACCTGATCCCTGCTTTGAATGGCTTTATGACCAAATATCCAGATTTAAACTTAGACCTTAGGTTAAGTGACAGTATTGTAGATATGGTCGAGGGTGGATTTGATGTGGCGATCCGTAATGCCGCTTTAAATGACTCAAGTCTGATCGCTCGTAAGATTGCAAAAGACACTCGCCTTGTCTGCGCATCTCCGGACTATTTAAATAAACATGGTACCCCTAGCCAACCGAGTGACTTGCTTAATCATCAGTGTATCGATCTCATGGGCCTAGATACTTGGACTTTTCAAACTAGCGAAGGGCATCAGTCAATTAAAATCAAACATTTTTTGCGTGCAGATAACGGCGAAGCAATTCGTGATGCGGCAATCAATGGACTAGGCCTAACTATTTGTTCACAGTGGTGCGCTTACAAGGCAATTCAAGCCAAACAGCTTGTCCCTGTGCTTAACGATACGCCGCTTGTTAGCAATACCTCTATTTGGGCCGTTTACCCTAGTTCTAGATTGCTCGCACCTAAGGTACGTGTATTTATAGACTATTTAAAAACACATTTTGGAGAAACACCATACTGGGAATTAACCTAATGAAATTTGAGGAACTTTCATTGGAAAAATTGTGATTCCTTTTCTAAGCTAGGAACTAGTTTATTAAATAAGCATGCAAGGATGTGTTCATGCCCTCAACAAAGAGGTGGCGTTTTTCGATTAGATTGACGCTTTTTTCAATTTTTGTCATTGCCACTACATTAACTGCAGGCATTGCTATTTTACTGCAGTATCACTTTTCTATTCAGCAAGCAAAACAAAGTGCTTTTGAGCAGTTTCAGATGTCATCTGAATATACACGAGATTACTTAGCTGCGATTGATCACCAAGCCAGTGAACTGACCGAGCTACTTTCTACTAATAATAGCTTTAACCAAGTCGAAAGCTTATCGACTGAGCAATTACAAATGTTTTCCAAAGCAATGGAAAAAAACCCACTTTATTACTCTATTTTCATTGGCAACCCTTCTGGCCATTTTGGACAACTTATCAATCTAAACTCCCAAGAGATTAAAATTCAATTGAACGCTTTGGCTTCTGATAGGTGGCTAAAAATTGAAATAGCGCCAAATGCTGATATACCGACTAGAACCGTCACTTTTTTAGATCAAAACTTAACGCCTCGTATCAGTTACAGTGAATCCCATGAATTTGACCCCACTTCACGCCCTTGGTTTAAAGGGGCAAGTCATGAACAGGTTTATAAGTCAGCACCTTATCAATTTAAGTCTCTTGAAGCACCTGGGTTAACCTACTCTAAGAACATGCTAGCATCAGAAGCTGTTTTAGGTGTTGATATTGCACTTTCTAGCTTATCTATGTATTTAAAGAAACATAGTCTCGCCATAGAAAGTAACTTATTTGTTTATCAGGCCACCGGTGAGGTTATTGCAACCAATCAACAACCAGCCTCAGAAAATGCTAGCTTCGAATATAGCAATTTTTCACTCACAGAAAGAGAAAAAGAGATCGTCCGCAATGCACCGTCATTGCAAATATCTAATTCAAAAGACTGGAGTCCAATCGACTTTGCCATTTCTGGTCAACCAAGAGGCTATTCAGTTGATAAATTGAACCTGATCGCTCAAATGACAGGATTAGAAATAGAGTTTGTGAATGGCTTTACTTGGCCTGAACTCGTTCGCAAATATAAAAACAATGAACTCGATGGACTACAAGCTGTTTATAAAACTTCTGAAAATGAAAATATGGGCTTCATGTCTGCACCATACCTCGATTTACCCTATGCCACAGTCACTCGATCTAACGCCTCTAAAATTAATGTTATTACTGATCTAAATGGTAAAACCTTAGCAATTGCGAAAGGTTGGTCAATCATCCAGCTACTAAAACAACAGTTTCCCGCAATCAATCTTTTAGAAGTAAACACCATTAGAGACGTCTTTTTCGCAGTACAAAGTGGCCAAGCAGACGCTGGGCTTGATAGCCATTTATCGCTTTTACAAACACAGTCTCAGTTTTTTATAGAAGATGTGATAGTCAATGAGCCTCTATCATTCTCACATTATGATTTTCCGTCTAATTTACATTTACTTCTCAAACCAGAGTTTGAGAACCTAATTCCAATTATAAATCGTGCAATGGCAAGTATTTCTGATATTCAAGAGGCAAACCTGCGGAATAAATGGTTAACGAAATCTGATCCTCACCAATCTAGCACCCATGCCTTTGCTGTTCCTCACAAAATCTTATTAGAAGCGATCAGCGAAAATAATCTGCAAAATACTCTGCTCACTGTCAGCATCGATAATCAAGAAACGTATGTTTATATCAGCCCTGTTAAAGTAAATGACAGACAAGAAACCTTTTTCGCCATCGTCACCCCAAGTAACCAGCTGTATCAAAAAAGCTTAGACCAAGTAAAGGTATCTATTTTCCTCACTGCAGCATGCCTTGTTTGTTTGCTTCCTCTGTCTTACTTGTTTTCAGCCCCCATAGTGCAACCCATCCACAAACTGATGGCACAGAACAGAAAAATCAAACGTAGGCAGTATGATGACGTTGCTATTGAACACAGTAACATCAAAGAGCTTGACCAGCTTGGCGCGTCTTTGGCTGAAATGTCATCATCGATAAAACAACATGAAAAACAGCAAGCTGAATTATTAGAATCGTTTGTAGAGCTGATAGCACAAGCCATCGATGACAAATCACCTTATACTGCAGGTCACTGTAAACGTGTGCCAGATATAGGCATTAGACTAGCGGAAGCAGCCTCATCGGCCAATTATGGCATGTTTAGTGATTTCAATTTGAAAACGGCTGAACAAAAACGTGAATTTAAAATGGCCGCTTGGTTACATGACTGTGGCAAAATCACCACACCTGAATATATCGTAGACAAAGCAACTAAATTAGAAACAATTTATAATCGTATACATGAAGTTCGTATGCGTTTTGAAGTCTTATATCGAGATGCTGTCATTGAATACCATCAAAACACACAACTCCACCCAGAATCTCAGGCTTTTTACAAAACCGAACTTGAGCGAAGATTCAAACAATTACAAGATGACTTTGCATTTATTGCAAAGTGTAATCAAGGTGGAGAATATCTCAGCGAAGAAGCTGTTGCTCGTCTTGAAAGTTTATCTGTTATTACTTGGGAGCGTCACTTTGACGATACGCTAGGTTTATCGCAATTGGAACTGGAAGCCAAACACGGGTTAAAAACCCCATTGCCTTGTGTTGAAATGCTGCTCAGTGATAAAACTGAGCATCTTCAACCCAGAACAATCAAGCCTGAGTATGCCGAAAAATATGGGATCAAAATGGACATCCCAGATCTACTTTGTAATAAAGGCGAGCTTTATAACCTAACAGTCTCTCGCGGCACACTTACGCATGAAGACCGATTCAGAATTAATGAGCATATGATAAGCACCATCAAAATGCTCGATAGCCTGCCATTTCCTGATGATTTAGCCAATGTACCGCGTTGGGCGTCAACCCATCACGAAACCTTAATAGGCACAGGCTACCCAAGAAAACTAAAAAAAGAAGACTTATCGATCCCTGAACGCATCCTTGTTGTGGCTGATATTTTTGAAGCCTTAACCGCTTCAGATAGACCTTACAAGAAAGCGAAAACCTTATCAGAATCACTGAAAATTATGCAGTTTATGGTGAAAGACCAGCACATAGACTCAGATGTTTTTGAGCTCTTTTTAATCTCAGGTGTGTACTTGGACTATGCCAAGCAACATCTCGCCCCTTCGCAAATTGACGAGATTGATATTGATAGCTTGATTGGCAAGGAAAAAGTAGCTTAATCTGGTCGAGTATTATTGTATTTTGACATTTTGGTGTAGTGTAAAAATACAAATACATTCTCAAATTTATTTTCACCCCTTTTCCAGCTTTGAATCGTTATACAAGAATAATGATAATTTCTAGGAAGAATTTAATGTCAAAATTTGCGCACCGAATAAAATCAAACAAGGTTCTTTTTACTTTTTCACTCATATTATTCATCTATATCTTGCTTCGCTTTGTTGCCTTTATTCAACACCAAACCATTAAGCTGCCCGGTCAATACTTCACTTATCAAAACAAACAAGTTCGGTATTTATGCAAAGGAAATAATGCGCCTTTTGTGTTCTTCGAAACTGGATTTGCAGCTGACTCACAAGAAAGCTGGGACACTACCACAAAAGCTTTACCCAATAACTTTACTAGCTGTTATTACGACAGGCTTGGTCATGGTGGTAGTGATAATGTGCCAGTTACTTTTACTACAAATGAAAAGTCAGCACTGCAAACTGCACTGATAAAGCATATAGCTGGCAATGAACCTGTTGTTTTAGTCGCCCACTCTTATGGCGGCATTATTTCTAGAAGAACAGCAGCAAAAAATGAGATTAACTTGGCTGCACTTACCCTTTTAGACTCTGCCCATGAATATCAGCATGAAATTATGCGAGGAAAGTTCGACCCAATTCCCGATTCGGTTAAAAACTTACAGTATCTCAACGCTGCATTTGGATTATCTGATATAAAAAATATTTTCAAACACTATGACACACCGATGCAAAAACGACTTGACCAATATTATGGCAGCTTCAGATACGCACATGTCCTTTCAAGCTATCGATATGAAAAAGGCTTTTATACGCCTTTAGAAACGTTAGACTATGACTTTGGCAATTTAAAAATGCTGGTAATAAGTCATGACAAACAAGCTTATGCAGATAACCCACGATTTTTTAGCATTACTGATAAATGGCAAGACATGCAAAAAAGCATCGCTGCGCTTTCTAACAATTCTGAGCACATCATAGCAACAGGTGCGACTCATAATATTCCAGAAGATGCCCCCGACCTGGTCATCAAAAGGATACGTGAAACTGTTGAGTTAGCGCGGAAGCAAAGCATTAACAGTCTATGATGTGAGAAATGTTTGTTTACCAATCAATTGATGTATTCAAAATAGTTACACGTTAAAGTAGCCATTAAGTTTAAAGAAAATTATTTAAAGGACTCAGAGTGAATATTTTTCTCATAGTAGCCGGTTCTTTAAGTGCCCTCGCTGCACTTATGCATCTGGGTTGCATTTATTTTGGCGCGCCTTGGTATCGCTTTTTTGGTGCTGGTGAACAAATGGCACAACTTGCAGAGCAAGGCAGTAATAAACCCGCTCTTATTACTAGTGGCATCGTGCTCATGCTTTGTATTTGGTCTGCCTATGCCTTTTCTGCAGCTGGTCTTATTATAAAGTTGCCGCTTTTAAAAACCGCTTTAATCTTGATCTCTTTAATTTACACGGCCCGCGGTGTGGCTGGATTTTTCTTTATTAACAACCCAATGGGTCGTTCAAGCGAGTTTTGGATTTGGAGTTCGCTCATTTGCTTATCCTTTGGGGTAATGCATTTTATCGGCTTAAAGCAACAGTGGGCTAATTTATGAGCAAAGAAGAAATTTTACTGGTTTACGATAAAGACTGTCCTGCCTGTGATAACTACTGCCAAGTCGTTCGTATTCGAGAAAGTATTGGTGAGCTCAAAATTATCAATGCCAGAGAAAGTAGCGAAGTATTAGAAGAAATTACTCAACTTGGGCTCGATATCGATCAAGGTATGGTATTAAAGATGGGCGGCGTAATTTATTACGGTGCGGATGCCATTCACACTCTCGCGTTAATAAGTTCTCGTTCTGGTGTTTTTAATAGAATGAATTACTGGCTGTTTAAATCTAAGCGGGTGTCAGCCGTCTTATACCCACTGCTACGCAGCTTTCGAAACCTACTTTTGAAGATGCTGAGAAAAACAAAAATCAATAACTTAAATAGCATGGGAAATGATCGTTTTTGATCATTTCACCAGCGGTAACACTTGTTTGAATACAGGGTCATTCGCGTCTTTTATCAGCTCATACAAACACATTTCAAAACTTGTAAGTTGAATACCTGCTTGATTTAACTTTGTTAATGCAAGCTGCTTGTTTTCTAGTGTTCTAGAAGAAACACAATCTTGCACAAGCTCAACACCAAACTCTCTTTGTTTTAAGCTCATCGCCGTTTGATATACGCAAATATGGGCTTCAATACCACAAACCAGCCAATTATCGACACTGGCAGCATCTATGGCTTGTAAAAACTCTTCGCTGCCACAGCCATCAAATGTACTTTTTACTATGGCAGGAATATCACCCAAATGCGCTTGCAGTTCAGGAATAGTTGGACCAAGTTTTTCTGGTAATTGCTCTAAAAACACGATTGGTAAATCAAGTATTTTTGCAGCTTGTACCAGCTTTACTATTTGCGCAAGCATCGCTTCACTGTCGTGCACAAGTGTGGCCAACTTACCTTGAATATCAACAATTACTAGACCTGTGTTATATCGATTTAGCATTTAATACTCCTTAAGAACCTGCTTAACAGCCGCCGTCAGCGCCACCACTACTGCCTGCATCACAGCCATTCGAAGACTGAGACGAACCACTTGATAATCCACCAGTCGAAATACTTGACCCTGCAATGATTGAGGCATTCGCAGAGTTTGAATTTTTTCCGTTACCTTGGTGACTGAATTGTGACTTTCTCATTGTCACAATCAACAATAAAACACTCAAAGCAATGGCGGCGATGGCGTATTTCCAATTACCTAGGACAATGCCCATTGATACTGCAGCAATAATAGCGCCAAGGGATAATACTCTTAAAAACAGTCTCATAAACATCTCCTTGATGGTGGTAATTTTACTCAAAATTACCTAATAGACAGACTTCAAATTGCGCTACTTTTGAAGCAATGTAAAGTTTCTAAGTTGCTTTACGATGAAAAATTAAGTCGCTCAATTTAAATCTCAGATACTTTTTAACTAGAAAAACTCAAGAATATTGTTTTTATATCAACAAATTAAAAGCGCACTTTGATATAAAAAACCAGTGTAAATAATACTTTACAAATAACCTACAAGCTTTAAGGTCATCTCTGCGGCAGAAATGGCCGCACAGCCTGAGGTATTTTGACCACACCATAAAGGCGAAAAATCGTGGTTATTTTGCGCCTCAGCTTTGCCACGAAGCTGACCTAATTCAATGGCTGCATAAGGAAACTCAGGTGCCTGAGCGGACATA
Source organism: Pseudoalteromonas sp. NFXS53 (assembly GCF_056629255.1). Taxonomy (NCBI): domain Bacteria; kingdom Pseudomonadati; phylum Pseudomonadota; class Gammaproteobacteria; order Alteromonadales; family Pseudoalteromonadaceae; genus Pseudoalteromonas; species Pseudoalteromonas sp. NFXS53. Next base: position 94,999 of record NZ_JBWVBR010000008.1, read on the forward strand.
TAACCAAGTTCAGACATAACCCGATTTACAATGCCTCTGGCTGGCTTTCCGGTGAAGATATTAGTTAATACCGTGTGCTCGGCTTGCTCACTTAAAATGGCATTTTTGTGTAAGTTTGAGGTTTTAGCTTCATCACAAAGTAAGTAACTGGTGCCAACTTGCACCGCACTCGCACCTAGCGACAATGCGGCGTTTACTCCCTTGTTATCAGCAATGCCTCCTGCTGCAATCACAGGAATATCCACCGCATTCACAACCTTAGGCAGCAAGCTAAACAAGCTTTGTTGCGTGGTGATATCCTTACTTAAAAACATGCCTCTATGACCACCCGCTTCAAGACCCTGAACGATGATGGCATCAACCCCCCGCGTTTCAAGCCATTTCGCTTCAGCAAGTGTGGTTGCAGAAGAGATTACTACCGTGCCCCAACCTTTTACCCGTGCCAATAATTTGAGGTCGGGTAAGCCAAAATGAAAGCTGATCACCCTGGGCGAAAAGCCTTCTATGACATCAGCTATATCGTGGCTAAAAGGTACTCGGTTACTTTGCGCATGTTCATCACACGCAATCCCGAGCTCGTTAAAATACGGGGCTAATGTTTGCTGCCATGCGCGTTGCTTGTTGTGGTCTTTTTCAACCTGAGTGTGGCAAAAGAAATTTAAATTAATCGGTTTGCTCGTCGCAGCTTTAATCTTGTTCAGTTCAGCTGCTATTTGAGAATTCGAAAGCATGCCACATGGTAAAGACCCCAAGCCTCCACTCTCTGATACGGCGATTGCGAGTTCACTGTCTTGCACACCAGCCATTGGCGCTTGGATGATGGGTAATTCAACCCCGAGTAATTGTTTAATATCCATTTCTGCCTCAATCACGCTTTAAAAAAGAATTACATTAAGACATATTTGATCGAAAAATCACATCAAAACAAGCGACCAACTCCGTTTAAACGAGTCATTTCTATCGCACCACGCTTTTGCATAGTTATATACAAAGTACGACCATCTTTTCCGCCAAACGCAACATTGGTTGGATACTGGCCTTTTAAAGTTATGGTTTTGATTAATGCACCTGTTGGTGAAACAACCGCTACCTGCCCAGATCCATAACGTGCAATATAAAGATTGCCCTGCTTATCGCTGCGCATTCCATCTAATCCAAAGTCAGCAAAGCTAATCAATAATTGTTTGTTAGAAATATTACCCTTTTCGTCTAAGTCATAGCGCCATACTTTGCGCTGCACGCTTTCGTTCACATAAAGAGTTTTATTATCGGGGCTGACTTCAATACCATTGGTTGTCCCCATATTCGCTTCCAGTAAGGTGACTTCACCATCTTGGGTGATCCGCCATAAATTCCCAGTACTATTCGCCCAGTTTGGATCGCTGGCAAACAAAATACCTTTGTCGGTAATAGCAATATCATTTGGTTGATTCATTCGACTGTCGTGAGCAAATACGCGAACCAAACTCGATACGTCTTTGCCTTGTTTCAGAGCATCTGCAGACAAGGTTAAAATATTATGATTCACATAATCTGCGATAAACATATTTCCCGCGCTATCAAATCGGATGCCATTGCCTATTGAACCGTTTGCGAGTCTAAGCAAAGTATCGACCTGATTTTGCTCACTAACTCGCCCTATCGAACCTTGTTTTTGGTAATTAACCGCATACAGCACCCCATTTTTATCTACTGCAGGGCCTTCAACACCTTGGGTAAACACGCCATCAAGTACATAGTCTTGTGTGTCATATTTTGTTGCTGCAACGTCATTTGCATTAGCACTAAAGGCTGTGCAGAAAAAGAAACTAGAGAAATAAACGGCTTTCATGGTTTTCCTTAATTTTGCTTTAATTCTGAATGTTGCACTGCTGCACAGTGAAGAAATAACCGACGAATAGGGTAAATACCGGCGATAACTAATTCATCTGTTAACGCTTGTAATGCAAGTAAGCGCTCATCTAAATTTTCTATTTGTTGCTTGCCCTGACAAACCTTAATAGTGCGCTGGGTATAATCGGCAAAGCGTTGTAAATTTTCATAAGTTGTTTGTAAGGACTTTAGTTTTTCGCTTTTTGCCAATAACCCTTGCTCAGCACTCAAAGCACGCTGCCATTGTTCAAGTCGCTGCTCAATGTCTGTAAGCGCGCGGGTATTGCCAGCAATATATGCCTTCACTTGCGCTTTTAAGAAGCGTACATCTTTACTTTCTACCGCTAAAAAATCCACAAACAAATCTAAAGGCGCTAGCTGGTGGTATTCATCGTTCAGATGTTTAATGTGATGGCGGGTGTAATAATGACTTGGCTCAAGCAATAGAGCCAGTATGTTCAACAATGCCAAAGTTTCATCCTGCTGTTGCTTTGTAAGGCTTGGTGATATTAACCCCGCCCAACCTGCTTGTTGTTGGCTGAAGTGCAAAAGGCCAATAACTTGATCTGCATATTCACTGATTACATCTAAACGCGCATACATGTTGTCCGCTTCTTTCACTTCAACTGGTGACCAAAGCCTTTCAGCAATGGCGAATAATCTCGGCCACACTCTCACATCAATGTTATCTTTGGTGATCATTTCACTCCACATAGTAGCCTCACCTCCTAAGATCAGGGCTTGCTGTTTTGATGAAAGTGCAGGGGCAAGGGTTATCGGCTTCGGCGTTGTTAACTCGCTCATAGTAAACGGGTAACGGCTATTGCCGATTAAAACGAAACCGGTACTTTTTGCAAAGTCGAACTCAAAACTCAATGGTCCCATCCAGCTATCAAACTGGGCAACAAGGTGTTGCTCTGGAGCTGATAAAGTCTCTCGTATTGCAAGTTGATGATGGTTGTTGTTCAACTTAATTAATACTTGCTCGCCAAGGATCAGTAACTCGCCCTTTACAGGGCTCCCCTTTAAGCGCTCAATAACAAATTGTTTAGTATGATTTTTAGGTTGCGCTAAATCCACCACAGGCGGGATAAGGTGTGGATCGTTGCGGTAATGATAATCGCTATATTGGGGCTGATCGATATAAAAGCCCGTCGACAAAACACCTTGGTATCCAGCTTTTGCCACCGCATTTAATGAATCATGGCCGCGCCAAGATTGCACAAGAATTTGTTTAGGCAATTGGGGGTGAAAAATTTCATCCCAGCCTGCCATTTTGCGATGGTGTTTCGCAATAATTGGTTGGATTTTACTGTTAAAATAATTTTGTAGATCGGCACCGTTTTGCAAATTATTACCGCTCATAAGAAGACGGATATGTTCATCTTCCAGCCAATGTTCCGCCTCGACTTCATCTCCCCCGATATGAAAATACTGCTCGGGGAATAATGTCACCATCTCACCAATCAGAGTATAAATAAACTTATACACTTTTGGATTTGCTATATCGAGTAAAGGCTTGAATACCCCCCAGTGACGCTCCATTTCATAGGTTTTGTCTTTGGTCATCAACTGAGGATAAGCCACCGCAATAGCGCTTGCATGTCCAGGCATCCCTATTTCGGGCAGCACGCGAATACCCAGCAAGCTGGCATATTCAACGACTTCTTTGATCTCAGCTTGACTGTAAAAATCTCCATCAGATGCTTTAGCAGTCAAAAGCGGATACGCTTTGCTTTCAATGCGCCAGCCTTGATCATCAGTTAAATGCCAGTGAAATACGTTCAGTTTCGCGGCGGCCATGCCTTCTAACTGGCGCTTAATGGTACTGATTGGTAAAAAATGGCGCACACTGTCGATTAACAACCCTCGCCAAGCAAAACGCGGGGTATCTTGAATATGTGCATAAGGGATAAATATTGCGCTCTTTGCTGGCGCATTTTTTTGTTGTGAATGCACTAGCTGCACTAACGTCGTCAGCGCATGTTGAGCACCAAAAACGCTTTGCGCCTTTATGCGAATGCCTTGCTGATTAATCATTAACTCATAGCTTTCGTCTTCACCATATTGAGGGACGCTGAGCGCTTGCTCTTGCTGTTGAATATCAATAGTCAGATCAGCGTTTTGCTTTTCACCTTCTAAAACAGTAAACGTCGAGTTGCCAACGCGATTAAGGTGTGACTGAAAGCGCTGCAATTGAAAACGCTTTCGCTGCTCACTCATACCTTCAATGTATACGCTTAGAGACGACTCAAGTTTGAGTGTAGAGGCTTTTATATCAAGCTGTTTTGGCATTGGCATTAACGCAGCATTATCTAGGCTGGCCATGTTTAGCTTTATCGATGCTTGAACCGAAGGTAAAAAGCAATTGAGAAACAATATGCTAAGAAAAATAAAAACAGTATGCTTACTTCGCATCTACAACTCCTCAGAGAAATATTTTGTGAGTTTATCTTTAGGCATGAGCGCACCATGATGTTGGATCACTTGACCTGCCAGCCTATGCGCAAACTTGGCAGCATTTTCAAACGTCTCGACTTGCAACGCTTTTACTAAAAAACCAGCAGCAAAAGCATCGCCTGCTGCTGTGGTATCGATTATGTATTCTGCGGCAATTTTTTTAGGGGAAATTTCAAGTACGTCGTCGGAGGTAACGGCAATAACACAAGGAGCACTGCCACATCGAATAACTAGCATATCTGGGGCTGGCTCTTGGCTAAAGTGGTGCACAATGATGCTGTTAACACACTGAGTGCCGTAGACCGCATATTCATCTTCATCCGTTAAAAACGCCACATTTGCCAATGCCATCAGTTGTTGAAACCACTTTTGTGGCGTCTCAGTTTGCCATAATGCAGCTCGATAATTATTGTCGAAAAAAATCACTCCACCGCGTTGCTTGAATTGTCTCAGCGCTGAGATGAATTGTGCTCTTTGCTCTGGGCATAAAACAGCAAGTGATATTCCAGATAGATAAATGGCGTCGAACTGCTTATGTTTAAGTGCAACGAGTAAGGTTTGGTCTTGCTTAAAGTATTGCCGAACCGGGCTATTGAGTCGGTCAAACTCGAAGTGACGCTCGCCATTTTCAGCTAATTTGACCCAATATTGCCCCAATTTTTTATCTTGACCTGTGATTAAGTAAGGACTTTCTAACCTTTCTTGTTGAAGCAGCAAGGCTAAATTCAAGCTCGCTTCATCATCACCGATTGCGCTGGCATATTGAACAGACAGGCGTGTTTTATCTTTATTAAACTGAGACAAATACCAAGCTGTATTAAATGTATCGCCCGCAAAACTGATATCGCCATCAGCGCGGTGTTCAACCATACATTCACCAAAAAACACCATGCTTTTTATAGTGTTAAAAACTGAGCCTGTCATTGTGATTGCTCGCCTATATTGGCCTCATTCACAACCGCAATACACTCGTCATTGTGTGCTTTGGTCAACATACTCACAAAAACACCTAAACTTAATGCGCTGAAAACAGAGGGGATTATGGGATTACCAAAAAACGCTAGCCACTGACTATTTGCACCCACAACAATGCCCGCTAACGCCCCACCAAACAGCGTTGCAAGTGCCCCCTGCCATGTATAGGCTTGCCAAAACCGACCAAGTAACCCCATCACACATAAGCCACTCATGAGTATCGAAATCATCTTGGTGATATAACTCACTATATTGTCTGACCAAAGCGCGAGAAATAACGCAATCAGTATGGTGAGCAACATAGCAGCACGAGAGCATAACAATTGATACTTGGCACTTTGTGGCTGAGTGCTAAAAGCACTAAATAAATCACTCATTAACACGCTCACCCCTGCAATGGCATCTGAGCTGGCACTCGATAGAGTGGCAGAAATGCCAGCGAGTAGAATAAAACCGCCAAGCATCATAGGCAAAACTTCTAAGGCGAGATATGGAAAAGCATACGCGGCATTATCTAGCTGAGCGTTAATCACATAGGCACTTATGCCAATCAAAGCGGGTAATAAGGCGAAAAATAAATACAAAACGCCAGAAATCAAAAATGAGCGTCGAATGGTTTTGACACTGTCCGCGGCATAAATGCGCTGACGAAATGAAGGCGTAGCTAAAACACCAACAAGCACCGCTAAGAACATTGAAAGTGCAGGTAAAATGCCGACATTTTGAAACGAAAACATGCCCTGTTCGAGCACACGCTCGCTGCTATTTACCGCCTCGAACCCGCCGACATACTGCACCGAAAAATAAGCCATGAGTATAAAGCCAATAAACAACACGATGGCCTGTAAGGCGTCGGTCCACACAACCGCTGAATAGCCGCCTAGAATAATAAAAACAGCAAGACCTGAACCGATTAATAATTTGGCCTGCATCGCAGTTAAATCAGTAAGCCAAGATAAATACATACCGCCACCGATTAAATGCGCGCCCAACCAACCGATACTTGCCGCATAAATCACAATGGCGAGGATATTTTTAACGACCCTGTGATTGCCGACATAGCTAGCCAACTCTTCACTCATTGTGGCAAATGCTTGCAGGCGTGCTGGTGCAAACAGCCAAGCCAAAAGCAAAATACCCGCTGCACCACCTAAACCATATAATGCCCCAGCCCAGCCGTTGTCATAGGCAAACCCGACAGCTCCCATTGATGACCCTGTTCCCACCATAGTGGCCACTGTAGTGCCAAGGGTAAGAAAAAGGGGCACTTTACGTCCAGCCAATAAGTAGTCACTGGCACTTTTTTGCTTTCGTGACGCCAACCAACTGACCAAAATCATCACCAGCAAGTAAGCCAAAAAGGCCAGAAAAAAATATAATTGGCTCTCAGACATACGTTCTCCCCAGGGGGTGTTAGCTATTCTTAAAGTAACTCGGTTTTAATTGCCTTTGTAACAAGTGACATCGACTTCGACCTTACAGTCCACCACAAGATCTGCCACCATGCAGATCCGCGCAGGAGGATGCGCTCCGAATACTTCAGCAAACACTTTATTAAAAGACTGGAAGTAACGGGCATCTGTCAAAACCACCGACACATGCGTCACATGCTCAAGGCCATAGCCCGCTTCGGTCATAATTTCAATGCAATTATTAATCGCCAATCGCGACTGCTCAATAATGCTGCCTTCGACCACTTCACCGTCTTTCATCGGTGTTTGACCAGAAACTTTCAACCAACCACCCGCTTCAACGGCTCTGGCAAAAGGTAAATGCTGACCACCCGTGCCCGTTCCGCCTTCGGCGCCGATTCTTCTTATGCTCATAACTTCCTCGTTAATTGTTTTTATGATTATGTCTTGTTAAAAAACGTCCAGCTCGGCCCTTAGGTCCATGTGCATGACAGCACTGCTTGGCATTAAAACTCTCTATACCATTAACCCAAACAGTTTGAATGCCTGAAGCACTTTGCTTTGGCTCGCTATAACTGGCGTTATCAATGATTTTATCAGGGTCGAATAGAACCAAATCAGCAAAATAGCCGACTTCAATTTTGCCGCGCTTTTGTAATTTAAAATGCCAAGCTGGCAGCGCTGTCATTTTATGCAACGCAAGCTCCAATGACAGTAGTTGCTCATCCCTACAATAATGCCCGAGCACTCTAGGAAATGTGCCCCACAGCCTTGGATGCGGATGAGGGTCGCAAGGAAGTCCATCTGAGCCCACCATACTATGCTCATAGCCTAGAAAAGTTTGCACATCAGACTCCTGCATACAGTGATAAACTGCACCTGCTGGTTGCAGTCGTTTTGCCGCCTCTAATTGGGTTAAACCCCACTGCTGAGCGATGTCTTTTAAATGCTGTTTTGCCATATCTGGAAATGATTCAGACCAAGTAATGAAAATATCTGTGTCTTCATTAACTTGCTTTAAATCTAACGTACTTGAACTGGCAGCATAAGGATAACAGTCGCAACCTATGTGTTGATGCTGTTTTTGTCGCTCAAAATGCGCAAGCACCTCTTCTGAACGACCCCAGTTTTCTTTACCCGCACATTTAATATGAGAAATCACCAAGGGTAATTCGGCCTGTTTTGCCGTCGCAAACGCTTCATCCATGGCTTCGATAATACCCTGAAACTCAGTGCGTAGATGCGTGGTGTAAAGCCCATCAAACGGGGTTACAACTTGTGCCAGTTGGTTCACTTCATATTCGCTAGCTTGTTTCGCATTGTAATAAGCAAGCCCAGTACTTAAACCCAATGCACCTTGTGACATTGCCTGCTTTAATAAACTCTGCATTTGCACAATTTCGGGTTCTGTGGCAGCGCGCTCTAAATTGTCCATCACTTGCGCACGAAGACTAATATGACCAATTAACATGGCTAAATTGACACTGGGTTTGGCCATTGCAAATGCGCTTTGGTAGTCCTTTAACTCTGGATAAACAAACTCATTTTTCGCCCCTAATAAATTAATCGGGTCGCGTAAACCACTTTTAGCACTGGTTGGCACTGCACTGATCCCACAATTGCCTGCGATCACCGTTGTGACGCCTTGACTTAACTTTGCAGGCACAGTGGGCTGTCTTAACACTTCAAGATCGTCATGGGTATGCACGTCAATAAAACCCGGAGACAACACCAACCCATCAGCGTCAATCACTTGCTTTGCTTGCATCGTCAGCTTGTTAGCAACGGCAATAATGATGTCGTTTTTAACTGCAACATCGAACGGCGCTATGGGGTTATCTTTATCAATGAAAACGCGTGCACCACGAATGATGAAATCGGCTGAAGTGTATTCCACAATCATTAATCTCCCAGCGGAAAGCGTTTATCTGCAGGTGGCATATCACTATTTTTATCACGATGAAGATCGAGTTGAATTTTAAGGCGGCGTAACTTCTCTTTAGAGCGACGCTGATTTCGCATCGCTACTTCGCTTGAGAGAATATCCAATGCCGCCATCATAACGTAACGTGCCGCACTGGGTTTGAAAATATAATCGCTTTCTTGGGTTTTGATGGGTAAGTGAAAATCAGCAAGTTGTGACAACTCGCTGTCAGGGCAGACTGTAATGATGTGCGCCCCATATTCTTTGGCAATTTTGGCCCCATCCATGACATCCGGTGATACGCCACTTAATGACAAACAAATCACCACATCATCTTTGTTAACCGTTGACGCTGCCATGCGCATCATCATTGGGTCGCTGTGTGCATTAGCAAGCACATCGAGTCTAAAAAAACGATTTTGACACTCTTGAGCAAGCATACTGCTGCCACCACCGACACCAAAAATCAAACAATGTCTGGCATTACACACGGCACTACTGGCCTGCTCTACGACGGCTTCGTCGATTAACCCAGCATTGAGCTCTAAAATTTCTTGAATTGAGGTATAGACATGAGAAAGCTGTTTTTTCTCAACTATCTCTGGGTTGGTAAAGCGCTCACCAATGGCGGCAGATTGAGTTAAACGAAACTTTAAATCACGCACATTGTCACAGCCTAAACTTTTTGCAAGGCGAGTGATACTCGCGTGGCTCACTTGGGCTTTATCAGCGAGCTCATTAATAGATGCACTCGCTGCAAAGTTGAGCTCGGCTAAAATCAATTTCGCCACTTTATCTTCTGCCGGACTAAAGTGCCCTAGGCCTTCTTTTATTTTACTTATTATGTCCATTAGAAACCTTTAAAACTGTGTTGTAATCGTTTTAGTGATCACCCAATCATGTTCGACAACCCCAATCTGGCGCCATTTATCGAACGTTAAACAAGGGTGTGAAGTTGAGAAATTGAGCATGTCGCCAACTTGTAAAACCTGCTGTTCGGGGTAGCGCAACATGCTATGTTGATCCATCATTTTTTCAATTTGAAATTCACCAGTGGGTGTTGAAAGCACTGTTGTTTTAGGCGAATAAATCAACTCTGCTGTGGGAAAGCCCGCGTCAAATGCCACATCACGCTTTCCCATCCCAATAATGGCAAGACCCGGCTCGGGCAGTGATAACACATAGGCCCAGACACTTAGGCTAGACTGAAGGCTACCATCAATATCACATGCCAATTGGCTTCTTGATAGCACCGCCTGTTGCGCCTGATGATAGATGCCTGTGTCATGGATTAAATAACAGCCGGGGCGCAGGACAACTCTATATGTCTGTGCAAACTCATGTTCTGAAAGTGTTTTCGCAACGATGTCGTACCAAGCTGAGCCTGCACCTGTGATAATAGGAGCCTGTGTATCAAAGCCTCCATCTGCCGCTATGCGTTGCGAAAGTGTAATAACATCGTTTACAAAATCTGCCACTTGCTGCTCAGGGTGCTCACCACTGATCACCCCTTCATAAAATGCTAGACCCTTTAAATTTAAACTTGAATATTGTTTGCAGGTCGAGACTAAACTTGAAATATCCTTGGCTGAACGTAATCCACAACGCCCCCCCTTTATACCCACTTCGAGCAAGATATTGAGGGTTAAATTGCGTTCAGCGAAAAATGTGCCAAGCGCTCGTAAATTTTCTTCTGAATCGGCAAAACAATAAAATTCTAATGATGTTGATGATAGCCAATGTGCAACTTGTTCAAAATGAAAACGGCCCACTAACTGATTCGCCATAATGATACGAGAGATACCCGCATCAACCGCACAGCTGACCTGTGGCACGGTGGCTAATGTGATCCCCCAAGCGCCTGCCTCGAGTTGCTGTGCAAACAATTCTGTCGACATGGTCGTTTTACCATGAGGTGCAAGTAACATGTTATGTTTACTGGCAAACTCTGCCATCCATCTGGCATTTTGAAGTAATTTTTGCTGCTGAATAACGGCAACAGGCAGGCTCACTTGCTCTTGTAGAATATCCCAACCTGCGGCTTCTAGTTGCTCATTGCAACCACTGCCTTTAATAAGTTCCGACACTGTCAACCCCTAGCACCATTCAATAAATTATGTTTTCAAAATTCTTTGAATACATTTCATAAAATAAAAATTAAACTTTTAGCGATAAAAATACCAGCTCTGCTAGAAACAGAGCTGGTAGCTGAATGACTTAGAAAGTCGCGCGAACACTTAGTGCATAGCGTCTATCGGTTGTAAAGTTAAGTGCTTGAGTTCTGGTGCCAGCCTGATCCATTTGATATTGGGTCTTGGTCTCTGTATCAAGCAAGTTACTTGCTTCAAAGCCCACTTTCCAATTGTCGTTAATGGTGTAGTAGATACTCGCATCCATCATACCAGTTGCTTCGGCATACGCCGGAACGTACTCTTCTGATTCACGCAGAGTCAATAAGTATTCTGAACGCCATGTATAAGCAACGCGCATAGAAATCTTATCAAATTCGTACATACCGACAATATTCAAGTTTGTATCTGAGTAGCCCTGCAACGGTAAACCACTAAAGACTCTAAAAGTGTTACGATTATCTGTGATCGGGTCGCCATTTTCGTTAAACGCCAATGTTCCCGCTGAAACCTCATTCGGATCTTCTAAGCCATCTTGATCAATATAGGTAAAGTTAAACTGTAAACCTAAGCCGCTCCAAGCGCCTGGTAACATGTCATAAAACTGAGAGTAAGAGAATTCTGCACCTTGAATAGTACCCGAACCAGTATTAGCAGGGCCGTATGCAGAAATATCATATTCTTCACCATTAAAAGTGACATCCATGTCAAATGCACGTTTGCGAATAATGTTATCGAGTTTCTTATGGAATAAACCAAATGTGATATAACCTGCGTCGGCAAAATACCACTCAGTGGTTAAGTCTAAGTTGACCGCTTCTTCAGGTTCGATGTTTGGGTTACCTGATAATGCCGTCACTTCTATGTCATCAATAGCCACAACCGGGTTATTAGCTTCATCGTAATCGGCACCTGGAGTTTGTAGTCTGCGTGTGTAATCAAGGTTAATGATACTGATGTTTCGAGCATCTACTAAGCTTGGGTAATACAATGCTTTTGATGCACCAAAACGCACAACCACATCTTCAGTGACACCAAAGCTTAAATTAAGGCTTGGTAAAATAGTGCTGTAATCCGTGCCATCAACGGTACTTAACTGTGACTCACCATTAGCGAGGTCATAATAACGCTTATACTCTGCTTGCTGCATCACCGTGTTTAACGATGTACCTTCATCACCACGTTTAATCGTAGCTGGGCGTACGACTGCACCAGTTGATTGCAGTTGATAGTTGACGTAACGAAGACCCACATTACCCACAACTGGGATATCATTTAGTTCAAAGTCAAAGTCACCTCTTACGTAAAACTCAGTGCGTTTTTCATTACTTGCACTGATATTATGTGCAGCAAATGGTCCTTCAACACGGTCTGCTTTGTCTTCATAAGGTACATATGTGCCTGTACAAACACCATTGTTTGCAGCGCTATTAGTCGCATTGTGCCAACCGTCTTTACAGCCCTGACGTAAAGAGTTCGCATAATCTCTCACTAAATCCATTTTCGGAAATAAGAAGTTATTTACGTTACCCACTAATACCTGACCGTTGTAATAGTCTGCAAAGTCAACACGCTCAAACAATTCTGGACGATTAATTGCTGCAGCCGCATTACGGTCATCTTGATTCCAAGGGGTACCAATTGCAGACCACCCTTCATAAGCGGTGTCACGAACAGTTAAATCTTTATCAGACATGTATGCACCAGCACTGATACTCGTAAAGTTACCGTCTAATTCATATTTAAAATCAATCTTGTAGCTATCAGCTTCGGCAGTATTGTGTTCAACCTGCTCCATACCACTGCCTAAAAATAGGTTTGGCACAGGACCATTCCAATCTTCATTTGGTGACCAGCCTGCAGTCATGATGTTGTCGCTCAAAAACTCAACAGTTGGTCTGCTGCCACGCATATCTAAGAAGTAAGGAGAAACCACATGTACATGGTTGCCTCGTGTCTGACCTGACATGCTGTAGTCTTGACGATGCTTTTCTGAATCAATCATTTGATAATCAAAGTCGATTGTCAGTCTATCAATCGGTTTCAATGTCAGCTTAAATGATGTGTCGTTTACTGTATTTTCGTTGTAGTTCCAGCGACTGCGATAGAAAAATGGCGTTTCAGGACTAACACCAAGTGCAATGCCTGATGTTACAAAGTTATTGCTGGTTGTTAGAGGGTAGCCATTAGCTGCATCATCTTGCCAATTTTGTGATGAGCCCATAAACCCCTTAAAGCCTTGTGCTGCCTGACCAATTTGACGCTCATTCCATTCTAGTGACGCTTTTGAGCGAATGTGTTCAATAGTTGCCACTATGGTTTCATCATCATTTGCCCACTGTAATGACGACGTTAAACCTTGTCGTTTACGGTCGTTATCTGCGGTACTCATGTGAATAGCCACAGGCACATGCCAAACACTGCCTGCGGGTTGACCTGGTAGTGCTGGACCGTCAACCGGTGATGATGGATCAACGCCGGTGATCCCACCCCACTGATCTAAGGTTGGTACAAATGAATCACCACGCGAATGGAAATTACCTAGACCAACGCCATCACCACGAGTTTGATATTCAGATTGAGATGCGGCAATCAAGAAACCAAATTTGCCCGAATTAGTGTCCCAAGTATCAGAAAATAGTGCTGAAAAAGAAGGGGTTACTTCACCTCTAAAATCACCATAATTGGCTTTAGCATTGACTGAAATTAACTGCTCTTCAGAATCGAATGGCTTGCGAGTAAGCAAGTTTACAGTGCCCGATATACCGCCAGAAATCAGATCTGCAGTTTGGTTTTTAACAACTTCAACGGCACCTAATAACTCAGCAGGAAAATCTTCATAGCTTAACCCGCCATTAGGATTAGCACTGAATGCATCACGGCCGTTTACTTCTGAACGAACTCTATCTAAACCACGAACTAAAACGCCCGTTCCTTCGTCAGCATAGTGCTTCGGATCGTCTGAAGATGCAAAACGTTCAATGGTTACACCAGGAACACGCTGCAATGCCTCTGTCACCGATTTATCAGGTAATGCGCCAATATCAGATGCGGTGATCACATCTTTAACGGTATCAGCAAAGCGCTTAATGTTTTGTGCACTGTTAATACTGCCACGAATACCACTGACTTCAATGACTTCGATTTTCTCATCCTTTTTAGCAGCGCTGTCATTTTCAGCCGACGCATTCGCAGCAACAAAAAGTGGGCTTAATCCCATTAACGCATAAGTAACGGCAAGGCTTAACCTTGTTCGTTTATTTTGATTGTTTCCTGTATCGATGACTAGTTTTGACATTTTTATAATCTCTTTTTTCATAAACCAGTGAGCAAGTAATACAACTACTCATACCAAATTAACGATTGGTATAACGTACCCCTTGAATTTAAGGCAAAGATTACATTGTCTTATGTAATGATATTTGCCCGCTCAGTTATTGATGTTACTTTTTAACCTAAAAACAAAAAGCAACCGTTACTTTTTAACATAGGTACAATTAATGTAAAGTAATTTTTGTTAAAAATTAATCAGTTTGATAGCTATAAAATTTGAGGCGAGTAGACAGGATTAAAGGTAAATTATTGTTATATAATAAAAAAGCGCTGATAAAAATCAGCGCTTTTCTGAATAAAATAAGAACTAACTGTTACTTAACAATGTTCATTTCTTTCAGTAAGTTTTGCGCATTATCTACTTTGTCCATTACCCAAAGCATATAACGTGAGTCTACGTGAATAGAACGGTTTAGGTTGGCGTCATAATCCCAGTCACCTATGATACTTTCGTACACACCGTCGAATAATAAGCCAACTAGCTCAGCTTTACCGTTCAGTGTTGGTGAGCCTGAGTTACCACCCGTTGTATCTACATTTGATAAGAAGTTAACAGGTACTGTGTTCATGCCACCAGTGTATGCACCGTAAAGTTTTTGCTTAATTAATTCATTTTGTTTCTCTGGCGAATTAAACGGCTCAACACCGGTGTTTTTAGCTAATAAGCCTTCAAGAGAAGTAAATGGTGTCGCCACTAGACCATCTTGAGGTGAGTAACCCCCAACGGTACCGTAAGTAACACGTAACGTGCTGTTTGCATCAGCATAAACCGGCTTATTTAAAGACTTGTTGTAAGCAATGATAGCTTCCATTAGCGCTGGACGAGCTGCTTGTTGTTTACCTGCAATCTCTTTGTCTTGATCTTCAATTTGCTTCATCACAGTGAAAATAGCTTTAGCATATTGAATAAACGGATCTGCACTTGCGTTAATTTGCGAGAACTCTAGATCTGCCATCCATAAACGGGCTTTTTCATCAGCCAGTTTAGAATTTGCATACATGTCATCTAACAATGCTTTTTGTTTCGCTTTATTAAAGCCATTAGTTAGATTAAATGCCTTATCAACTTCAACTAAACGCTCAGACTGTGGCAGTGCTGCATAAAGCTCTAAGAAGTGAAGTAAAATCGCCTTGTCTACCGTCTCGTCATAACGGCGGCTCATGCTCTTAAGACGCGCTTGAATTCGAGGTAAGTCACGCTCTTGATAGCCGCGCTCACGCTCTGCATCTGGCTTTTGCTTCTCAACTGCAAGACGGTAAAGCATACGCGCCGTAGAAATCATTTGTGAACGGTGTACATAACCTAACATGCGATCACGTTGATTATGTGCTTGAGATTCAGCAACTAATTTATTCAAATCAGTTAACACTGAACCATATTTTGCTTTACGCTCGCTGTCTGAGTTGATCCAAGCCGCTAAGTCTTGTTCGAACTGTTGCTTACGCGTATACATTGAGCCTTTTTTGAAGCTCTCAATCATAGAACCATAGTTCTTGATGTAGTTGTTGTAACCTGCAATGGTACTCTTGTAAGCGATGCGCGCTTGAGAGCCTTCAGGGGCATTTTCTTCAATCAGTTCAACATACTTAGAATTGTGCTTTCGTGCTAATGGGTAAGCTGTATTGAACACGTAATCCACTTCAGTCGCAATACGGTAACGGTTAGTACGGCCCGGGTAACCGGTTACCATTACAAAGTCGCCTTCTTGTACACCCTTAGCGCTCACGCTTAAGAATGAGTCAGATGCAAATGGTACATTGTCTTTTGAATACTCTGCTGGTTTACCGTCTTTACCTACATAAGCACGGTAGAAAGCAAAGTCACCTGTATGACGTGGCCACATCCAGTTATCGATATCACCACCGTATTTACCAACCCCCATCGCTGGCGTGTAAGCTAAACGTACATCTTTGATTTCAAGAGATTTAATTAGGTAATACTCAAGACCACCGTGGAAGGTATAGACGTTACAACGGTAGCTACCGTTAGCTTCACACTCAGCTACGAGGGCTTTTCGGTTTTTATCAATTGCTTCGTAACGTGCTTTACCCGATAGACCATCTGTACCTTGGTTTACTTGTGCTGTCACATCTGTCACTTCTTCGGTCACATAAACGCGAGAGCCCGGTGCTGCAGGTAAATCTTCTGATGGTGTTTTAGCTAAGAAGCCATTTTCTAGAATATTGTTATCAGTTGTTGAGTTGTACTGAATTGAACCATAAGCACAGTGGTGGTTTGTAACCACTAGGCCTTTTGGTGACACAAATGACGCAGTACACCCACCTAAGCTGATCACGGCATTCATTGGGAATTCTGTTAGTTTAGAGATCGATTGAACGTCAATTTCTAACCCTTTTTGTTTTAATACAGACTCTAATTCTGGTAATTGATGTGGTTGCCACATACCCTCGTCTGCAATCGCAAAATTGCTTGCAGTAAGCACAATAGCGGCAGTTAATGCTTTAATACGCATGTTTTCCCTCAATATTATAATTGCTGAATTTCTATTTTATTAGATTCAGCTGCTTGTTAGTGTTTTCACTTATCCCCAAAGGGAAAGAATCGGGTACTTTAATGTGCGCACCTAAAATAGCAATTGTTTGCGGTACGCTCTGGTAATTAAATTGTTTCAATTCGTTACAGAAAAACAAAGTTTTAAGTAATTACACAGATTCTTCTGTGTCTGAACAGAAACACCTTTTTATCATTACTAACTCTATCGTTTAGCGACTGAAATGCAGTGCTCGAGCAGCATTAGCGTTCAAGTTTACGCTCTCGCCATCATAGACCTTTTGTCCATTTACAAAGGTCGCAACGATTTTATGTGAGAAGGTTGTGCCATTAAAAGGCGTCCATTTACACATGTAACGAACTGACTCATGAGTCACATACGTAGAGGCATTCGGGTCAACCAAAACGAGATCTGCAAAATAGCCTTCTTGAATAAAACCACGCTTTTCAATCGCAAAACGTTTTGCCACATTGTGTGCTGTTTTTTCTACTACCTGAGTCAATAACATAGTGCCGCGTTTAACTTGCTCTAATAAGCTTAAAAGTGCATGTTCTACAAGCGGTAAACCTGCTGGTGCTTGTTCATAAGGGACTGACTTTTCTTCCCATGTATGCGGCGCATGATCGGTCGCAATAATGTCTATTCTATCTTCTTGTAATGCAGCTAAAAGTGCTAGTCTATCTTGCTCAGATTTAACCGCAGGGTTGCATTTTATTTGATTTCCGAGCGCTGCATAATCATCTTGGTTAAACCAAAGATGATGCACACAGGCTTCTGCGGTGATCTTTTTGTTCTCGATTGGGCCGGGCTCAAACAAAGCCATTTCTTTGGCCGTGGTCAAATGTAAAACATGTAGGTCAGAATTGTATTTTTTCGCCAGAGAAACAGCATATGACGAGGATTGATAGCAGGGTGGTGCTCAATGTTTGACACACCACACTCAGCCAATACTCGAGCTTGATTTTGTTTTATCACCTCTCCTTGCTCGCAGTGAGTCGCAATTAAAATTGGGCACTCTTTAAAAATTCTCTCAAGCGCATCTGGATGATCAACAAGCAAATCACCTGTCGATGCGCCCATGAATACTTTAACACCACATACTCTATTAACATCGACCGCTTTGATTTCATCAATGTTGTCAGGTGTAGCGCCTAAATAAAACGAATAATTCGCGACAGAGTCTCTTTCTGCTATGGCCATTTTATCTTCCAAAGCTTGCCGTGTAGTCGTTGAAGGAGACACATTAGGCATTTCCATAAAGCTGGTTATTCCACCAGCCACTGCAGCGGCCGACTCACTCGCAATTCTGCCTTTATGCGTCAAGCCTGGCTCTCGAAAATGTACTTGGTCATCAATCATACCGGGTAATAACCACATTCCTTCTGCATCAATAATGGAATCTGTATCTGAGACTGCAATATTGGCAGCAACTTTTGTGATTAGCTCACCTTCAACTTTCACATCACAAACTTGCATTTCACCATTATTCACTACAGTTGCTTGCTTAATAATTAATGCCATAAAGCCAATACCTTTTAACGGAGTGTCATACCAAACAGAAAGCGAACGATAAATTAACTTGGTCTTACCACTTATCGTGCACCTCTGCCATTTAACGCAATAAAGATTGCATCAATTTATGTTACTTTATAACATACCATTAAATTCAAGTTTTTCTGAAGCACGTTGATGAATAAATTTTTCAAACACTCACTTATTGCTTGTTGCGCCACTCTCGCACTCAGCGCATGCAGTACCGTTACTAATCCAGAAGAATCACTGGCGGTTGCTACATGGAATATTGAGCATTTGGCTGAAAAAAATGGACAAGGGTGTAAAGCACGCAATCAAGCTGATTATGAAAAACTAAAGGACTATGCAAGTAACTTAAAAGCAGACGTTGTAGCATTACAAGAAGTTGAATCAGCTAAAGCGGTTGCCCGTATCTTTCCTGAAGAAGAGTGGCAAGTAATCATCTCAGACCGCCCTGATTCTCAAACTTATACCTGTAGAGAAAGTAGCCTGACATCGACACAGCAAAAAACTGCTTTTGCGGTAAGAAATTCACTGAAAATAGACAGTGTTGAACAACTAAAAGCCATTGCAGTACCTAGACCAGGTTTAAGGCAGGGGATAAAGTTAACTGTTCAACATGCAGATGAAAAGTTCCACATCGTCAATCTTCACCTTAAAAGCGGTTGCTTTGTAGATGATTATCTAGACTCTGATAGAGAGTCTTGTGCTGTTCTTGCTAAACAGGTAAAGGTTCTTGATGACTACTTAGAATCTCAGCTACTAAATCAAGAAAATTGGATTGTGCTAGGTGACTTCAATCATAGACTAGCGAACCCTGACAATCGCTTCAGAAAAGATCTATTTCACTCACCGGGTTTATTTGGTGACACCAGCTTACCTAATAAGCAATTACAAAACCTCACTGACGGCAAAACCGGTTGTCATCCGAAATACCCAGCACCAATTGACCATATTTTTGTCTCAAGTGCATTGAGCACTAAATACAACTATGAGTCTTTAAAGTTTCATTACTTCGACGATATGAATATTGACGACATGTTAAGTGACCATTGTGCCTTAAGTGCACGCTTTTCCTTTTAACCATCTTAGTTTTAAACACATAAATAGAGAAAAACAATGAAAACACTGATCGCTACCGCTATTAGTTCAGCACTTTTATTAAGTGCTTGCTCAGAGCCAAGCAATACAACAACAAATAACACTGCGCAAAATGAGCAAGTTTCTGCTTCAATTGAAAGTACAAACCCACTTTTTGTGAAAAGCCCTTTGCAATTTCAAACACCACAATTTGATTTAATCAAAGACGAGCACTTTGTGCCTGCTTTCGAGCAAGGCATGAAAGAGCAACTTGCTGAGATTGATGCTATTGTGAATAACACTGAAGCACCTAGCTTTGAAAATACCATTGTTGCGATGGAAAAAAGCGGTGAGCTACTGACTCGTGCAAGTCGTATTTTCTTCAATTTAAACGGAACTGATTCAAACGACGCACGCCGTGCTATTCAAACAGAAATGGCACCAAAGTTTGCGGCACATGGCGACAATATCAACTTAAATAAAGCGCTTTTCGAACGTGTTGAAGCGGTTTATAACCAACGTGCTGCACTTAACTTAACCGCTGAAGAAAAGCGTCTAGTAGAAGTTCTTTATAAAGGCTTTGTTCGTTCAGGTGCGAAACTAAACGAAGACCAAAAAACGCGTATTCGTGAAATCAATAAAGAGCTTTCTACAATTGGTACTCAGTTCAGCCAGAACATTATGGCGCTGATTAAAAACAATGTCGTTATTGTTGAAGATAAAGCACAACTTGCTGGTCTGTCTGATGCGCAAATCGCTTCACTTGCAACTGCTGCGGCAGAAGCGGGCCATGAAGGCAAATACCTTATTAAGATCACGAATACTACACGTCAACCAATTCTTGCCTCTTTAGAGAATCGTGACCTTCGTGAGAAAGTGTGGCGTGCATCTGCTGAGCGTGCCCTAACAGGTGAAAATAGCAACGCTGATATTGTGCCTACCATCACAAAATTACGTGCTGAGCGCGCAGCACTATTAGGCTATGACAGTTATGCGCACTTTGGCCTTGAATCACAGATGGCAAAAGAGCCACAAGCTGTGTTAGATATGCTTTCAAGCATGGTGCCTGCGCTTCTTCAGAATGTAGATGCAGAAGCCGCTGCAATTCAGGCTAAAATTGATGCCTCTGGCGAAAACTTCAAACTAGCACCATGGGACTGGTTCTTCTACGCAGAGCAAGTACGTAAAGATAAGTACAACCTAGATGAAAATGCGGTAAAAGAGTATTTCGAATTTAATCGTGTACTGAAAGATGGTGTGTTCTTCACTATGAACCGTTTATACGGCATTACTTTCAAGCCGCGTCCAGACTTACCGGTATATCATGAAGACGTAGAAGCTTATGAACTGTTAGACGAAGACGGTTCTAGCCTAGCTATTTTCTACGCCGACTATTTTGCCCGAGAAGGTAAGCGTGGTGGTGCATGGAAGAGTGCTTTTGTTAAACAGTCTGGCCTAGACAATCAGCGCCCTGTGATTGTGAATGTAATGAACATTCAAAAAGCCCCTGAGGGTGAGCCAACGCTTATCAGCTACTCAGAAGCGACCACTATTTTCCATGAAATGGGTCACGGTGTTCATGGCATGTTGTCTCAAGTGAAATACCCTACTCTTTCAGGTACTTCTACATCTCGTGACTTTGTAGAGTTCCCTTCTACTTTCGAAGAGGACTGGGCAATGTACCCTGAAGTTATTGCAAACTATGCAAAACACTACAAAACGGGAGAGCCAATTCCAAAAGATTTACTTAAAAAAGTGATCGAGTCTCGTAGCTTCAACCAAGGCTTCGATACATTTGAATATGTTGCAGCTGCACTCCTAGATATGGAATGGCACTCATTACCGGCTTCTGCGCCAAAACAAGACATTGTTAAGTTTGAGCAAGCTGCTCTTGAAAAACATAACGTAAACATTGATTACATCCCGCCTCGTTATAAATCGGCGTACTTTAATCACTCAATGGGTGGTTATGCTGCAGGTTACTACGCATACATGTGGAGTGAAATTTTAGCGGCTGATGCGTATGCGTATGTGCAAACTCAAGGTGGTTTAAACCGTAAGATTGGTCAGAAGTATCGTGAGAATATCCTTGAAGTAGGCAACACTCGTGACCTTATGGAATCTTATAAAGCATTCCGCGGACAAGAGCCAACGACTGAAGCGTTACTTAAGCGCCGTGGTTTATCGGTGACCGTTAACTAATTCAACATCATAACCAATTAAAGCAACTAGGTATTGTGCTAAGGTCACTTTCAACCTAGTTGCTTTTTTAGCATTATTTCCAATATATTCAAATACATTAAGCACATTTGTTGATGTGTGCTTTTGCTATATCAATCACCAATATTAATAGGTAGTATGAAATAAAAAACACATTCAACTAAGATGAATATATCACTTCAACTTTTCCCACTTTGGGCAATAATTTGCTCTGCTATTGCTTACTTTAACCCTAGCCTGTTTACAGGTTTTAAATCGAGTATTGTGCCGCTGTTAATGTTTATCATGCTAACGATGGGTTTAACGCTAAAACCAGCTGACTTTAAGCGGGTCGTTGAAAATAAAAAGGCCGTGGGGCTTGGTCTAATGTTGCAATTTACTGTCATGCCTGTCACCGCTTTTTTGCTCAGCCAACTCTTTGTATTAGACACTCAAATGTTAATTGGTATGGTGCTTGTTGGTGCTGTTGCCGGTGGCACCGCAAGTAATGTGTTGTGTTATTTAGCAAAAGGCGATGTTGCTTTGTCTGTCACCATGACAGCAGTCAGTACTTTAGCTGGGGTGATCATGACACCGCTTCTAACAAGCCTATTAATTGGTCAGAATGTTGAGATTCCTGTACTTTCGATGCTGAGTAGTTTGGCAAAAATTGTCTTATTACCTCTTTTAGCTGGCATTACACTCAACTACACCTTTTCCAATGTTATTGAGAAAATACACAACAAACTGCCAATGATTGCCATGTTGGCAATCATTTTTATCATCAGCATTATCGTCGCCTTGAACCAGCAAAAGCTGCAAAACTTGAGCCTATTGATTGTGGCAGCAGTTATGCTCCATAACCTTATCGGGCTAACATTAGGTTATTGGGCATCGAAAAAATTAGGATTTAACGAGCATGTTTGTCGCACAGTGGCATTTGAGGTGGGTATGCAAAACTCTGGGTTGGCGGTGGCGCTTGCGATTAAATTTTTTACCCCAATGGCAGCCATTGCGGGTACGCTATTTTCAATTTGGCACAACATCAGTGGCTCTCTTTTAGCGGGTTACTGGCAAAAAAAGAGCGCCGATTAAGGCGCTTATTCAAATTTATACATTACTTTTCTTGAAAGTCTTCAGCTTCGTAATAAAGCGGCTTTAACGTTCCGCAATTTACAAATTTATAAGTAAGTTCGCTTTCTTTTGGCACACGCTTCGATGTCCTGAATTTTTGCAAACAGGCGCCTGTCATATCAATATGAATTAGATGGCTAAAGCTTGGGGCTTTTTGAATTTTGTGAATATATAAACGTTCATTGCCTTTGATATCCACGTAATCATAATCTTGCCACTGAGAAGAGTCTTGCAAGTCTTTAAACTCTCTTGCATAAAGCTTTTCCGTAAACTCTATGGTGCGGTTTGCATAAAAAAGGCTCCCCCCCCTATCGAAATGCCCCATATAAACATCGGCAGTGACCGTGATTTCTTCACCTCGAAGCAAACGTTGGATGTTAAATGCTTGCGGTTTAATCGTAACCAGTTCCGCATCTTTGACTAGATTTAAAAAAGCAACATCCGGGTTTTTAATTTCATACACAACTTGTAAGTCATGGGGCATACGATAACCAGACATATTCATAGCATAAATATTTGAGCCTTTATTAACGAGCACCATAGGGTGCTCAGCATGATATCCAGGATCTAAAGGTTCTGGCTCTGGCTTTTTTTCTTCTTCGGCAATGACCGCACATGTAAAAAGTAAACCCAGTAACAAATAAACTAATCTCATATTACTTCTCTTTAACCTTATGATTAAAAAGCAGTATAGCAGTTGGGATTGGTAATTATGATGATTGAGCAATAATATTTTTAGTATTTTAAAATTAACCTAGGCAAGCATTTAAAAAGGCTTTGATGATTGGGTGTTGCTTATTCTGTAAAGCGCTTCGCTCTGGCTGAAAAGCCGTACCAATAAAGAATGGGTGAGATTTCAGCTCTAACGATTTTGGGTCTCCATGGTGGTCAACACTGCTAAATAGCAAATCACTTTCTGCAAACAAATTTAGGTATTTTGGGTTCACACCAAAGCCGCAGTTAAATTCTTCTGTAATTTCTCTTTGATCATACACACCTTGTATTTTGCTGTTTGCTTTTAAAATAACGCCATGTTGCTCATGATTTAAGCGGCACACTAAAGCACTGATCAAAGGCATGGATGTTTCTATATCCACTTCTGCATTTCCCGCTTGCTCATACCCTAACGCATTTCGCGCAAACTCTAGCGCAGCATGTTGGTAACCCGCGCAAGTACCTAAGAATGGTTTTTTATGCTCACGAGCAAAACGGATCACAGACAAAACGTTTTCCATATTGTCATATGGGCTTTTCGGTACACACCAAATGCCATCGAACTGAGATAAGTCTTTTAAGTCGACCTTTGATGAATGGATCCAGTGATATTCAATTTTCTGAGAGGTATTTAACTTCAATGCCTTAGGAATGGCTTGGTGGGCAAGGACTTGTGGATCGAAGTCTCCGATTAAAGCAATTTTCAATATCGCGTTCATTAACTGTCCTTTAAGCAATAACAAACACATAAATTAACCAATTCAGGAACAAGCTGCAAATTCGTCAAACTCCCTTTACACCGTTCAGTGTCGATTAAGCCTTTATAAATGCATCTTTGCGCCAATTTCTATATCATGCGCGCGAAAAATAATTCTTATTAATTTCTAGGACAACAAGTATGAGTAACTCCCCAGAAGCCATGACGTTAGATATGTCTTCAGCCAGTAGGGGTGGCTGGACTCAGCACGATACGCAATGGGTATTAAGCCTATTCGGTACAGCGGTCGGTGCGGGTATTTTATTTTTGCCAATTAACATCGGTATTGGTGGTTTTTGGCCGCTACTAATTATGGCCTTACTAGCCTTCCCAATGACATTTTTAGCACACCGTGGTCTTGCCCGTTTTGTGCTGTCATCAAAACAAGATAACGCCGACTTCACCGACGTGGTGGAAGAGCACTTTGGTGCTGGTGCAGGTCGTCTGATCTCTCTACTCTATTTCTTCTCTATTTACCCTATTCTGCTTATCTACGGCGTAGGTTTAACGAATACAGTAGATAGCTTTATGGTGAACCAGTTAGGCATGGAGTCAATCCCTCGTGTGGCGCTATCAGGCGTTCTCGTTGCGTTTATGGTGAGTTTAATGCTGGGCGGTGAAAAGCTACTCATGCGCGCTTTCTCTGCTTTGGTTTATCCTTTAGTGGCAATTTTATTATTCTTATCACTTTACCTAATTCCTAACTGGCAAATACCAGCGGTTTCAGCACCGGATATCGGTGAACTGAGCAGCACATTATGGCTATCAGTGCCTGTGATTGTATTCTCATTCAGTCACGCTGCAGCAATTTCCAGCTTTGCGAATGTACAGCGCCGTCACTACAAATCAGAAGCGGTTGCTAAAAGTGAAAAGATCCTAAAGTACACCTCTTTAATGCTGATCTTATTTGTACTGCTTTTTGTGTTCTCTTGTATTTTCTCTTTAACGCCTGAGCAAATGGCACAAGCGAAAGAAGCAAACGTCTCTGTACTGTCATTCTTAGCTAACGTGTATGACAACCCATATATTGCCCTACTTGGTCCTTTCGTAGCATTCGTTGCCATTACCTCTTCTTTCTTGGGTCACTTCTTAGGTGCGCGTGAAAGCTTTAATGGTCTGGTTACAAAGCAAACTAAGCTAGGTAATGCGACTGCGGATAAAATTGGCGTTGCTGTGATGTTTGTCACAATTTGGATCTGTGCGGTAATTAACCCAAGTATTCTGGGAATGATGGAAGCAATTTCAGGCCCTATCATTGCGATGATTTTATTCGTCATGCCAACTATTGCCATCTACAAAGTACCAAGCCTGAATAAATACAAAGGTCGTTTAAGCACGTACTTTGTATTAGTGGTTGGTTTACTTGCAGTATCTGCGTTGTTATTCAACTGGTGATCAATGCTTAAATAATATCAATCCTCAATCATGCTTAATTTAGAGGGTTAATATAAAAAGCCCAGACTAATTAGACTGGGCTTTAATTTTTTAAACGGACTTTGTTTTTAAGAAAACTAGCGCTTTCTTCTAACAAATAAGCCTGCACCTAACAGCATCAACATACTAAATAAGCTACCTGAACTACTCTCTGAATTGTTATTACCCGTGTCAGGGGTAGTCGTTGTCAGCAACGTATTTTTCTTAGGCTCTAAATTTTCTGCTGTATTTTCACTGTCATCAATAATCGTTACCGCATTGATTGTTATGAAATTGCTCTCGTCTGGATTGACCTGATCGTCAGCACATTTTTCTTGCGAGTAATCAACCAAAGGAATTGAGCCACAGCGCTCTAATTTCGCAATTTTATCAACAATATCCATACCGTCACCAATCACCTGACCAAAAACGGTAAAGCCACCGTTTTGCACATCTAAGTTTGCGCTATTATCTTTAAGGTTAAAAAACCACTGACTTGATGCGCTATTCGGATCGCCTGCCAGTTTAGCCATTGCAATAGTGCCGCGCACATTTGAATAAACAGGCTCATTATCTACATTACCAAATGACTCTACTTGGCTCAGTGGGATACTGCCTTCATAAAAGAAGCCGCCACCTTGTAACACGAAGTTTGGCTCTAAACGGTGAAATATTACATCTTGATAACGGTCCGCATTGACATACTTCATGAAGTTTTCAACTGTTTTCGGCGTGGTTTGATCAAACAAGTTAACTTGGAAACTACCTTGGGAAGTTTGGAACTCTACAATGGTTGCCATTGCTGAGCTGCTAGCAACTAACAGTGCTGCTGAAAATAGATGTTTAATCAATGTCTTTGCCTCAAATATAAAACTGGGTGCTAAGACTACTGGTTAAAAGATAAAATGAAAAGAGAGTGCAAGCTTTGCGTAACAATTAATAACAATTACAAACACAAAGCTCTAATTAATTGAAGGTGAGTTATTGTAAAAAGTTGATAAAACTAAGAGCTAGCAGCCTGCTTCGCTGCGCGCTCTTCTTGCCAACCATAAAATAATAGCATTCCTGCACCGGCTAAAATAAACATATCAGCAATGTTAAAAACCCCTGTACGTAAGCTACCGATGCCCACATTTAAGAAATCGATCACACCACCATCATTTAGAACTCTATCTAGCCAATTACTTGCACCACCAGAGACAATCAGCGCCCAAGCGACCGCCATCGGGTTTGTCAGTTTCTTATCTCTTAATACGTAAATAATAATACCCAACAGAAAAGCCCCGACTATGCCGATAAAAGCGACCTTTCTCATTGACTCAGGCATTGCACCGCCCAAACTCAAAAAAGCACCATGATTCTCAGCATAACCAATTCGAAACACATCATTAAAATAACTCGCCATTGGCCAAGGTTCTAGAGAAGTAGCAGCCCAGAGCTTAGAAAGTTGATCAAAAATCAACGTAAGTAGTGTCACCACAATAAAAACTGTTTTAGGGGTGTTTTTTGTAAACATAAGTACGACCGAAATAAATATGTACCAAAATTTATTCCAAAGTATCTGAGTATTAAATGAATGGCAATCATCTTGGGTTGAATGGCAAAACCAAACAAAAACATGCGCCGCCTAACCCCTGGTGCTTTTCAATAACTGTTAATTCACCGCCATGCAGGTGCGCGACTGATCGCGCTATGGCCAACCCTAGGCCGCACCCGCCTGAATCTCTTGAACGACTAGGGTCAAGGCGTGTAAATGGTTCAAAAATACGGTTTATTTTACCTGGCGGGATCCCAATACCATCATCTTCAACAATACAGTGAATTGAGTCGCTCTCTAAAGTTAGACTGATATCACACTTACTTTTAGCAAACCTGCCAGCATTACGCAGTATATTAATGAATAATCTAGTTAATAAATGTGTATCAACCTCAGCTTCTATTTGACTATCTTTTACCTCAAATTGAATGCTTGGGTAAAAAGCATCGACTTGCTTTTGTGCTTGCCTTATCAAGTCAGTGAGTACACAAGGCTCTATATTTAGCACTGTTGAGCCATCTTTTAAACGTGCATAAGAAAGTAACTCTTTTACCAAGTCATCTAGCCCCTGCAATGCTTTTTGCATTGATTGGGTTAGGTCTTGTCTATCTTGCTCTTGAGCATCTTCTAGCATGTCTAGTGCAAACTGAATACGTGCCATGGGGCTTCGGAATTCATGAGCAACCCCATGCAGAAGGTCTCTTTGTAAGTTTAATTGAGTTTGATTTTGCGAACTAATATCGGATAAATAATGTTTTATTTGAATAATTTGCTCGTCAATTGACCTTGAACGAGGGCTGCTTTTCTCATTAATCTTTGAAATGTTTTTTTCCAAACGCTTTTGCTCAGACCAACAATAAAAAGTAAATAAAGCCAATGCGCCGAGATTCAACACACTAGATACTAGCCATAAAAGCCAATCAGAGAGCCAGTTCGTTACGCTATCAAAATACACATTTTCGAGCATCACCAATTGCTGCTCATCAAGAATATAAAACACACTGGATGTCGAAAGGTCTATAAAACTCTTTTGATTCTCTACAAGGGCTCTTGAAAATAAGTCTTGCTCATACGCTGCAAGATTTTCAACCAATATTATATAAGCGTCAGATCCATAACGTTCACTGGCTTTAAGGGCTTCACGCTCCCAATGTGCAGTTGAAGTATTATTAAAGATAGTTTCAAGATCATTGGCTACTTCATAAAGATGTGCTTCCCATTCATCGATGGCCTTTTCAACTAAAACTGGTTGAGCATAGTGGTAGGTGACATGTGCCGTTACTAAATTACATAAAAGCAAAAGAAAAGCGCCAACAACGATTTTTTTAAGATTAAGTTGCAAGTAAGTACCCTTTATTTCTGACCGTAGTCAATAGCTTAGGCTGCTTAGGATCATCCCCTAACTTTTTCCTGAGGCGAGATACTCTTAGATCTATAGATCTATCCATGGGATCATAATCAAGCTTAAAAATACGCTTATGCAGCTTTTCTCGAGAGAAAATTTCGCCAGGTGAGCTTGCCAAAATGACCAGTAAATCGAATTCCGCACTCGATAAATCAATATCTCGAGACGAATGTTTAACACGTCGATTAGGTAAATCTATCTGCAACTCACCATGACATGACACTAAGGTTGTTTGTTGCTGCTCTATTAGACTTGATTGCCTTCTCAACTGGGCTCGAATATGTGCCAGAAGCACCCTAGGTTTGATGGGTTTACATAAATAATCGTCAGCACCCACTTCTAAACCAGTCACTTCATCTATGTCATCGATTAAAGCGGTGAGCATAATGATGGGCCCAGTAAAGCTTGGCCTAATAGCTTTACATATGGTCAGCCCATCAGTGCCTGGTAACATTAAATCAAGAATAATTAAGTCTGGCTGTTCAGAAGCTATTTCTTTGATAGCATCACTGCCATCATTAATAACACTGACTTTATAACCATTTTGAGTTAAAAATTGGCTAACTAAGTCTGTTAGCTCAATATCATCATCTATTATTAAAATTGAATACGCGTCTGTATGCCCAGCTTTGAAACACCTTTCATCTAACATAAATGTATCATTCAACTGTGTATTTTGAGTCAGAAGCTGAATTCAAACAGTGCTTTAGCATAGCTTGGTTAAACGATTTTGCGAAAGCATAAGCATCTCTGCGCTTTTGTTTATCTTCTGTGTTCTTAATAATGTCAGTGCTGTTGTCGACGTAGCGCACTCCACACATTTTCTTTAATTTCGCAGTGTCTTCTTGCTCTAAGCCCGGAAAAACTAGACGTCTGCTTGCTAAGGCTAACAACCTATAATCATTTTTTTGTACAGCCAGTTCTATTTGTTTTGCCATTTCACGCTGGCTGGTTTGCTGGGCACTGGCCTGAGAAGGTTGTGCAGTATATGCACAACCTACCAAGCACCCAGCTAGTAAAGCGATACTGGTGAGCTTTATCATTATTACTTCCTCGCTCTTCTTAAGAATAATGCAGCAAGTCCTATCAACGACCACAAACCGAACGAACCTGAATCTCCGTCATCATTACTTGGCTCAGGTGTTGGCAGCGGTACAGGCGTTGGATCCTCTTTAACTGTGACTTCGACCTGCGCGGTGTTTGTACCACCATTACCATCTGATGCAGTGTAATTAAATGTGTCTTTCCCTGAAAAATCGCTCGGTGCTGAATAGACAAGCTTACCCTCTTTAACCTCAGCTGAGCCTTGCCCTTGGTAATCAACACTTTCAACGACCAATGCATCTAAATCTTTATCTGAATCATTACTAAGTACATCCAACGTCACTTCGCTGGCTTCAAAGTCCACTTCAAAAGTGTCATCTTGCGAAACAGGAACATCATTAACCGCTGCAACCGTAATTGTTAGCTGAAATTCCTCACTGATAAGCTCGCCTCTAGATGCGGTAACAGGCACTTTAAGCGAGCCATTAAAATCAGCAGTTGGCGTTATAGTTAAGTCATCCAGTGTATAATTTTCACCTGACTTTAGAGTGAGCTTATCAACAGGCTTTGCTGTCGCATAAGTTAAATCAGAGGCCTTTATCGTAATGCTACTATCTTCATTCACTGACAACGCGACTTGACCCGTAATTTGTGGGGCAACTTCTGTGATTGGGCCCTCTCCAACTTCAATGGCAAAATTACCAGAATTAATCGCAAAGAAGATATTATCGCTACACATCACTTTTACTCGAGCTTGAGTCGTGGTTACATTTTCGATCTGAACATTGAATTGACCGTTGTTCGCAACACCTTGCGCCAAAGTAGTTTTAAAGCTTTGTCCGGCATCATCCGAAAGTAAAATATCCACTTTTTCACAAGAGACCGGCGTGTTTTCAGTACCCGCTGTATGCCAAGTAACCACTTGTTCATTATCACGCCAATTACTTGATTGGTCAGGTAGCGTGACAGAAAAACCTTGCTCAACTTCTACTACATTAACTTGCATGGTGTCGTCACTGACACCGCCTTGCCCATCGCGAACAACTAAACGAAAATCTAGCGCACGCGTTGTGGTTGCAAACGCTTCACCGTAACTCAATTCACCTTTTAGAAGGTCACTCATCTGGGGTACAACACGCGTTGGCTCTGAACTTGGATTAAACGTCCTAAACAGGGGTCGCTTACCATCATCAACACTGTCTTGTTGTTTATCTTCTGATGCAGGTCCTAAGTTAAACTGTTGCCAACTATAATTGAGCGTGTCGCCATCGCCATCTTGAGCCGAACCCACTAATTTAAACGCGGTTTTAGCCGGTATAGTATAGTTTTTACCTGCATCAACTGAAGGTTTTGCATTCGTACGTTGTTTATGAACACCACACGTATTACCCGTACCTAAACGACTGTAGTTATTCATTTGGTCTAATGAACGAATATGAAAATAAGGGTCTGAGTTAGCTTGTAAATCTTGCTCATCACAGATGCCTGTGTAGCCCATAATGGTAGAACCACTGCCTGGTTCATAGGCACTGTGATCTACTCGATTTCCATCACACGCCCCAGCTAAGCCATTAAAGGTGTGATCTGCACCTAGCTGATGCCCTATTTCATGGGCGACATAATCAATATGAAATGCATCGTTGGTAGGCGCTTCACTGCCTGTTACACCTTCGGCTTTGTACTCAGTACACACCACTTCAAACCCAGCTAGACCGCCGCCACCAGTTCCTACTAGGTGGCCTATGTCGTAGCTGTCTTGTGAAATTAAGCCATTAATTTGCTCTGTGAGGATATCGATATCTTCATCGGTGTTTGCAAATGGGTCGGTTTCAGGGTCTAAAAAAATCAGTTTGTCATTATCTCCCACTATCTCAAAAGTCATGGCTAGATCTCGCTCATATACATCATTGAGACGATTCACCATGGTCACGATAGCCGCCATCACTTTTTCTTTTGTACCACCATGAAATTGGCTGTATTCCCCCGTAGTGGTGAACGCGATGCGATATGTAATATGTGTATTTGGTAAGGCGCTTTCTTCTGCCTGAGTTTCGCTTGATTGTACTTGTTCACGCTTTAACTGGTTGCTTTGAAGGCGCTTAATCGGAGCGCTTTGCTGAATTAGTTTAGATGTATGCAATGCTTTAGCTTCGTAACTGCGATAAATATGACCTGACTGCTCTGGATCTATAAATACCCGAGATTGCCCTTGATTAAAAACACCAAAGAAGCCTTTCGGACCAATATCGAAACGGCCTGTGTTAGCTGGGTTATCAACTTGAAAACCCACAAAAGTTTTAATATCAGGAAACTTTTCAGCCAAAGTATCAGACATGACTTTATTGGGTTTCAGCCTAAATACGACAAAATCACCACTGGGTAATGGCAACTGAACGTCCACCTCTTGGCTGGGTGTCATGAGCTTTTCTTGTAATTGACTACTTGCAAGGTGATACCGTTTAAGCTGTTGATGCTCTGAACTGCGGTTTTGTGTGGTTTGCTGCCATAGTTCACTCGCATGAGCGGGTAAATACATTATTTGGCTTAGTACTACTGCTAACAAAGTTTTTTTCATTGTGTTGCCTTCCCATTGATGAGTCAAAACCACTGTATCGATATTAAACCACCTTTTGGGTATCCGTTTGTGATTCATTTGTATCAAGCTTGATACAAATATGCGCAATTGCAATTTTTGCATTTGGCTAGCTCCTTGCACTTTTCTACTTTGGCAAGCGCTTATCCATTTTTTTGGCACTAAAAGCCTAAACGATGTTAATAAGACGTTTTCTTAATTGGTGTAATAAATTGTAATCACTATTCGCTTGATTTCCCCGATTTAAGGCCCGTCTTTTCCAGTACTTTGCCAATTACACACTACTTTCACCACAAAATTGCTGATAAAGGATTTTATTTAACACCAATTTTTATTGTTTTTTTTGGGATAAATAAAATAGAAGCGTGTGGTGGCTAACCAACCGGAGAAATAAAATGGAAATTCGCTCACAAGTGAAAAGGAACCCTTTAGATGTAGCGCTTTTGTTCAAGAATTCAATTGCACAGCTACTAGACAATAAATTTAATCACTTAACACGTTGTGACTTTGTGGTTGAATATCAAACCTATCATGCTGTTTCACATTATTGGCCCAAATCGGCGCAGTTTGAAAAACCCATTTCAAAAATCCCCATTAATTATCAAAGAAAACAGCTTGGTACATTACATTTACTTGTTGAAGTAAAGCAGGGTTCAAGCGAAGAGCTCGCATTTAAACAATTTGCAAGCCAGCTCGGATTGATGTTTGCAAGGCTCAGAGTTGCACAACTGAGTGACGAAAAATTTGGTCAAAACTTTGCGCTACAAGGTTATAGCGCAGAGATAAACAAACTTGAAAGACTCATAGAAAAGTGTGCCAACACCTTATTCCCCCTCGTCTTAAATGCCCCACCAGGAAGTGAAACACTCGCAACAGCGATTAGCATTCATATGTTAAGTGATAAAAAAACAGGCCCTTTTGTTGAGCTTGATTGCACATCTATTGACGCACATAACTTTGAAAGTAAATTAAAACAAGCATTCGAACAGGCGCAAAATGGCTCTTTGTTAATCGCCAATGTCAGCCATTTGCCGATGTCGCAACAAACTCAGCTCAATACCCTGCTGACTAATCAATATAGCCTAAGACAAAACACGTCTCAGCCCAGGTTACTTTCTAGTAGTGAACACAATTTGTATGCTCGGGTTAATCAGGGGTTATTTTCTCGCAGCCTGTTTGAAAAACTAAGCTTTCTTGAGCTACCTATCCCAAGTATAAAAGACAGAAAAACTGACTTACCTTTACTCATCAATACCTTATTTGACCATCATAAGATTAGCGCCAAGCAAAAGCTTGCAAAAGATTGCTTTGATTTACTCAGCCAGTACGATTGGCCTGGCAATATGATGCAATTAGAGCAAACTCTGGTTAAGTTAATTGCCCTTTCGTATCAAGACGATATCAGCTCAGAGGTACTTAAACAGACACTGCCTGAATTTAGTCAGCAACTAGAAAATAGTGCGGGCCAAACATTAGGTGAGTATCGGAAATCTATCGTCAATATATTGTTTAAAAAACAAGCTACTGAACAAAGAGCGTTACACCCAAGTTTGTTGAAAGCGTTAATTTATATGCAGGACAATTGGCAACAAGAGATCACGTTAACAGGCCTTGCTAATCAAGCATTTGTGAGCCCGTCTCATTTGTCTTACTTATTTAAAAACACATTAAACAAAAGTTTTAAGCAAATTTTGGCTGAACTAAGAATAGAATACGCCAAAGCCATGATAGCTCAAGACCCTAACATTCGTATTACAGATTTATGTTTAGAGGTTGGTTTTGGCGACTTAAGTCACTTCGAAAAAATCTTCCGACGTTATACCGGTATGTCACCTCGTGACTATAAAAAACAGTATAAACCATACCGAATTTAAACAAGCCGATATTCGCGGCAATTGTTAGTGCAATTGCCCGATTAACAAAACGTTGCAACCCCTAATATGACCTTATCGAAACAAGCACGAATAACGGTGATGGAAGACTTAAGCGCACAAATAGAAGACTTAGTTAACCAACAATCACCGCAAGTTTCTCGTGCCATGTTAGTGCAAGCAACAGCACAAGCACTGGGTAATGCAGCGCACAATGCCACTTACTCTCAACAGCAACACAATGTGCTGATCAAAACGAATACCGCCATTGGAGCGAATTTAATTCTCTCTCTTGGCGCCAAGTATGCGAAAGCATAAAAGCTCAAACCGCTTGGAACGAGCAAAATATCAACATGAAGAAGGAAACAAACTATGGCAGCAGCAGCTGGTGGTGCAGCAACACCACTTCAAGTAAATAGCCAAGTCACTGACTCAGTAACGCAAGTGAACACCAGTGTCGTTGGTGAAACACCTGCGATGGCAATGGGTAACGTGCATATGGCAACCAGTCAAGCATTAGGCACAGCAGCGCTCAATGCAACAACAGGTAACCAACAGGCTTCAATCACAATGCAGGCAGCGACAGTACAAGGCGTGAATTCACTGATGTCGATTGGTAGCTCAGTGATCGGCCGCGGTACCTCAGAGATTTTATCTTAATTGAGCGGTTTTGCTTGGCAAAACTTCTCTCTTAACTTTACGACTTAACAGTCAAAATTAACTTAAAGAAAGGAAA
Organism: Pseudoalteromonas sp. NFXS53; assembly: GCF_056629255.1. Taxonomy (NCBI): domain Bacteria; kingdom Pseudomonadati; phylum Pseudomonadota; class Gammaproteobacteria; order Alteromonadales; family Pseudoalteromonadaceae; genus Pseudoalteromonas; species Pseudoalteromonas sp. NFXS53. Next base: position 129,633 of record NZ_JBWVBR010000008.1, read on the forward strand.
TTATCATGACAGCAACAGTTAATGGTGCAATCACTGATTCAGTAACTCAAGTAAACACTAAAGTTGTAGGCGAAACGCCAGCAATGGCGATGGGCAACCTATTAATGTCAACAAGCCAAGCATTAAGTAATGCTGCGCACAATGCAACATCAGCACAGCAACAAGCGCAAATTACAATGCAAGCTGCAACTGTGCAAGGTGTTAACTCACTGATGTCAATTGGTGGCTCTGTAGTAGGTCGAAGCGCTGAAGGCATCATCGAAAAAGGCTAATCGCGCTCAGCGCCATACAATGTGTATGGCGCTTTTTAATTCTTAGTTTTATTTATTCTTAACAAGGACCGATTCGGTCACAGGAGAAAATCATGGCAGATGCACTAACAGTAAACCCGCAAGTTACTGATTCAGTTACGCAAGTAAACACTAAAGTTGTAGGTGAAACACCAGCAATGGCAATGGGTAACCTACTCATGTCAACAAGCCAAGCATTAGGTAACGCTGCACACAATGCAACAGCGGCACAACAACAAGCTGCAATCACAATGCAAGCTGCAACTGTGCAGGGTGTTAATTCATTGATGTCTATTGGTAGTTCAGTGATTGGCCGCAGTGCTGAAAGCATTATTGAGCCAGGCGCTTAATCACTTTTTCTGATGCCTTCAGGCCCTTACTTGCCTTGCAACTAAGGGCTTTTTTGCAGGAGTAAAATATGAGTAATCTAAACCAAGCCCCTGAGGCAGGTGAGTCTGCAGTTAATAGCGCACAACAGTCAATCGCCCAATCTACCGCCCTGGCGATGGCAGATGCAACTGACAATTTACGTAACCTCAATACCTTAAGTACCACTGCAATTGGTGTCGCGTTATCACAATTTCTAGAAACGGGTGATAGCAAGTATGTTGAAGCTATTTCAACGGCACAATCTATTGTCTCTCAAGGTGCTGAAAACTTCAGTGTGGTGGGCGAAAAAATTGCCACTGTGTTACACGAGACCGCCGAATAGTCCCTATGGGGATGAGTTTTATTGCCTTAATCATCCCCGTATTTTCAGTAAAAAGCCCCGATTTTGTTCAAGCGATAGGCGATAAACTGTATTTAATTTCTAACTAATCTACGCAGTTTTTGCGTGCTTAAAGCAAGGACAAAGCAATGAGTGACGAACAAAATACCACAAACCAAGTACCTGAAGGCAACCACCCATTTTCACAGCAACCAACCAGTATGGTTGAAGCTACCCTTGCTGAGACATTGGGTTTGTCGATGCATAATGCGATCACCAACCAACAAAGTGCACAAATGACGACTTCTGCGTCGATCACCAATGCCTGTGCTCGATTATTGCAAACACCGACTCATTTACCTGCGTCGACTCAACCAAATAATACAGCGACTCAAGCTCCACCAGTCCCCTTGCAGCTTGACCAAGATGCAGATATTGAAGATGTAGAGCCTGAAGAGGAAGTAACGCCCCCGCCTCCACAAAAAAAGCGCTTCAACTTGTTTAACTTTTTAGGCAAAAAACCCAAAGAGTCAACTGACGATGAATAGTACCGAAACAATTCAAGCTCATTGTGCTGAGCAATTAGCACAAATCACTGCGCTCACAAAAAGCAAGCAGCAAGAGGTTAATGCACTCCTGCAAGGCAATAAAAAAGTGTTAAACGAGCATCAACCTTTTGAAGAAGCGAGCAAAATTTCTAAACACGTTGACGCCATGCTGAATGACGTTGACAAAACACTCACTCAAGCCATGTCAGCACTCAGTGAACAACTTGGTGTGCCGGCAACGCAAGAAGACAATCAAACGGAATAAGGACTCATTATGGCCGACAAACAACTCAATAAAGTCAATGAACAGATCACAGACTCTATTACTCAAGTAAATACCAAAGTACTGGCAGATACCCCTGCGATGGCAATGGGTAATTTCTACACCGCGCTCGGTTTATCACTGTCAAACGCAGGGAATAATGCCACCAGCGCACAGCAAAATGCTAATATCATGGCGCAAGCTGCAACCGTGCAGGGTGTTAATGCGCTCGGTGCAATTGGCAGTGCGGTACTGGGCCGTACCACTGAAGAATTAATTGAGAAAGGCTAACTCAATTTTATAGCATATTTGGGGGCTAGATTAGCTCCCATTGTTATCTAGGAGTAAGCATGTCTGATAGCAACGAAAAAACCATTTCTGACATCATCACACAGCTGTCTGACTCAAGCCTCGCAGACACCGTGGGCTTAATGATGCAAAATGCCGTGACCATTCAGCAAAGTTCGCAAACAGTGAGTACGGCTTCTGTCAGTACTTCATGCGCCATGATCTTATCGCAAGGTTAATCTCGCACTATCATGTCGGATGTCAATGCACGCAAAAAAGCTGAACAAGCCGTAGCCCAGTCTACGGCTATTGCCGTGCAAGACGCCACCGATAATTTAAGAAACCTCAGCACCATTACTACTACTGCCATTGGGGTGGCGTTATCTCAGCTTCTGGCTACGGGCGATCCTAAGTATTCAAAGGTCATTGAAGAGGCGCAAAAAGTGCTCGAAAAAGGCACCGAGCAATTTGCCAACATAGGTAAAGAATCGGCAAAAATCCTCGAACAATTTAAGCCTTAACCTTCTCTCTGCTTTTCTTTGAGATATAAATACAGTGGCAAGCCACACGCGACACCGATGCTCAAGGTAGCAGCTATCGCAAACGCAGCGCCTTTAACTTGATGCTTTTTACTATCGGTTACGATGAAGCAAATAAGCGCAACTGCGGCTATGACCACATCTAACCAAGCTAACACGCTGATATTGTTTGCTGTGATTGCTTGCCAAAGTAATTGTAAATTTAAGCCGTTATCATATAACCAAGGTAATAAGGCCCCATACGGGAGTACAGCGCCCAAAATGGCGAGCAATAAATAAATTTTTGCCATATCTTTTGAATTCCTTTTCTTCACTCACTTAATTAACCTGAACTTTGGTTAAGAGATTTACTAATGTATTGATATTGAAATGATAAGTGATTATTCAAGTCTGCAGTTGGAGATAGATTTATTATCCACAGCTCAGGTTAATTAGTAAATAAATCAAATACATTGCCAAGGGTACTCGTACTACTTTTATAAAACTCTGTATAAGTACAGTGCACACAGGTCACAGCTGTGAATTTTCGATTTTGCATATCGAAAATTTTTGACCAGCCACTGCCCGTTGTTGCAATGGTATCTGTTTCATAATCTCGACAATCACATTTAGGACATTTCCAACCGTTTGACATAACCGCTCCTTTTTAAAATTACTTAACCTGAACTTTGGTTAAGAGATTTACTTACATATTGATATTAAAATAATAAGTGATTTTTCAAGTCTGCAGCCGGAGACTTTTAGCGATAACAAGGCGAATTTGCGCGTCAATAGCTGGTCTATTGCAAGTAAATTCAACGCAGTTAACGTTGAAAGTAGCCGCTGGAGATAGATTTATTATCCAAAGCTCAGGTTACTTAAATATACACATCGTTTTGTGCGGTCAGTTCACCGCCAGCTTCACCCGTATTTACAACGCCTTTTGGCTCAACAATCATTACTTTACATTCATGCTCAGCAAATGGTTTGTGTTCTTCGCCTTTAGCAACAACACACAATTCACCCGCTTTTAGGTGAACGCTTCGATCTCGAAATTCAATACCCATCTCGCCTTCGATGACAATAAACACTTCATCTGTGTCTTTGTGGTCGTGCCAGGTAAACTCGCCCTGAATTTTAACCAGTTTAAACTGGTAGTCGTTCATCTCTGCAATCACTCGAGGTGACCCGGTAACCGGAAAAAAGCTCATTGAATTTAGCAGATTTGTCTGCAAAATTGATCTGATCTTGTTTCATCTTGGCCCCTGTTATCTTAAGTTCTATCAACCAAGCTAAAGCATTTTTATTTAAGACCCAAAGATTTAAACTGAATATCACCAATAAAATTGTAATGAATTATTTTGCTATTTTGTCAGTAAGCCCTAATAGTGATTTCTGATAGGCCAATGGTGTTATGCCAAACCATTTTTTACATGCATGGGTAAATGAAGATTGCTCCACAAAGCCAAGTTCATAGGCGGTTTGCGCAATGGTATTGTGTTTAAGTAAGTTATCTATACGAGATTTACGTTCAGCCTCTAGCATAGCCGAAAAACTAACTTGCTCCGCTTTTAGCTTTCTTTGTAATGTACGCGCACTCATAAAGAGTGCTTCGGCGATACGTTTTTGATCGCAACCCTGTAAGTTACTTGTGGCACTGAGTAAAGTGGCAACTTGCTGTTTAATATTACTATTTCGAATAGATTGAGAAAGCTTGCTTTGAGAGAGCTCAGCTTCAGAAAGTTTAACCAATGCTTGAAACATGGCTTTATTTTCAGAGGTAAATGGAAGTGCCAGAAGTGTTTTATCAAAGCTTATGCGGTTTTCATTAGTCTTTGTTATTACCTCGCAATTAAACCACGCTTTTAACTGTTTAATTTCTGGTGCTGACAAAGCAAAGCTGAATGACACTTGATGAGGAGAAAGCGTTTCACCGAGGATCTTTCTCACCGTGGCAACCCAAGCTGTGGTATTTCGAAGTACCATCTGTTTGCAGTCAGTGGTAAGCGGTTGCCAATCTAAGTGCGCAAATGTGTCAGTAACATTTAGCTGAGTTTGACCTATATCAGCAACCAATGCGTCAAATCGCCTAAGTACGTCTATGGCCTGTGCGAGATTTTCACAGCTTTCGACCAAATAGCCCAGTACACCGTAATCTCTTGCTTGAATGTGCTGGCCCAATTCAAACCCAAACAAGCTAAGCTCTGTGCGCTCTGCACCAAAGTTAAGCAAATCAACATAGGTTTGCATGGCAATGCGCTCAGATGAAAGCTGTGCGATATCACATTTTATCTCTGTTGCAGCAATGCCCTGCGCATTCAAAAAAGCCAAGACACTTTGCAAATATGCATTTGAAACTGACGCCATAACAACCCTGTCGCAAAATAACAAAACCTTGTCGTATTAGCGCAAGAACCTCACTGATTGTCAAATTATGCTGTTAAAAAAACCAAACGTGATTCGATTATGTTAGTCGTTGAATACCAAAAACAGGTTGCTTGTACCACTGATATTTTGCTGAATACCCTGCTTGACCACAGCAATCTTGACCGTTTTTTTAATGCCAAATTCAAAGTACTGAAGCCTGCCGACAAAGGCGAAATGATAGGTGGTAAGGGGTGTATTCGGCAGGTATCAATATTGGGTATCAGTTTTGAGGAGCAAATTACCCAAGCAGACCACACTGGGATTTATTACCGAGTGCTCAATGACTTTCCTGTTCACCAGCACCGTGGTGAAATTCGATTTCATAAAACCGATGAACACACCCAAGTTTCGTATCGAATTCAATGCCAAAGCCCATGGTATATTCCCAAATTTGCGCTCAAAGCCATCCTTCAAAAAGACATACAACAATGCCTAAATAGACTTGGAGATATGTATGCTCCCCGTTGAACTGATTTTACTTGGTCTCAGCCCAATTTTCTTATTATGTGTCGCGCTTGAGTTCTATAAAGCAAGGCAGTATTACAACATAAAAGACAGCTTAAACAACGCTGTGCTTGCGTTGTTGCATCAAGGTAGTGATGCCATCGCGCTCATATTATTGATGCCATTTTTTAATTGGTTACATCTATTTGCCTTGTTTGATATGCCCTTTTCAATTGGCAGTTTATTAGTCGGCTTTTTACTACAAGATTTTTTGTATTATTGGTTTCATCGTGCGTCTCATAATATCCACTGGTTTTGGCTTGCCCATGTGGTCCATCACAGCTCAAAACATATGAACTTCACAACCGCTTTTAGGCAGAGCCTTTTATATCCCCTAGTAGGCATGTGGCTGTTTTGGCTGCCCATGATTTTACTGGGCTTTGCGCCTGCAATCGTGTTTGCCATTGTCGCCCTCAACCTCGCCTTTCAGTTTTTTGTGCATACGCAAACCATAGGCAACTTAGGGTGGCTCGAAAAGGTATTCAACACACCGACACACCATAGAATTCATCACGCCACTAATACACCTTATATTGATAAGAACTATGCCGGCGTTTTAATCATTTGGGACAAGTTATTCGGTACGTTTGTAGAAGAGGATAAAAGCCTCACAATCCGCTATGGTATTGTGGGCCCAGAGCCTAAGAACACGCCATGGAGTACTAACTTTATGCAAGTTAAAATCCTCTATAGGCAAGTGGTAATGGCCAAAGGGGTTATTAGAAAGTTCAAAGTATTGTTTGGATATCCTTCACATCGCTAAACAAATAAACATATGATTTAAAATGTTTATTTTCTCTTATTAAATTCTCGCAGTGACATTAACAATAAACAGGCTCCGCCTACGCCCAATGCAAATAGCTCCCACATTGGCTTGCTCAAACCAAGTAAAAAATACAACACACCAATAACAAGTATGGTGCTTAGGGGGGTGCCAATGGATGCTAATACAAGTGCAAAGTGTTGTTTATGTTTAAAGGCGGAAATTGCACTTGGGATCATAATTAAGATACCCAAACCAGCGAGAAAATAACTCATAAACCTCATATAAGTAGAATAAGGATCATCTGGGAGCGATAATGGTTGAGTTGTAAGCGACAAGGTTAAAATAATTAACCCAATATACAAGCCGTATTGCAGCTTTTGTTTGCGCGACGTTTCAAGTTGATAAGTTTGTTGTAGTTCAGAGACCTCGACCTCAAAAGTTGCTGCTAAACTCATAGCCGTATTCAAAGACGCAGCGCCTTCGGATTCAACTCTTTGCACTGTGCGCACGCTTAGACCTGATGCTAGAGCCAATTGCTCTTGCGGCCAACCTTTATTCATTCTTAACTGACGGACTTTTTCTTTAGAAATGTTCACTTGCTTATTCATTATGGTTTTTAGGGTTGTATTTAAACATTTTCAGCAGATTACATAGTTTATATAAAAACCGTCACGACAGTTTCCCGCCAACTTCTTGAAAACATCGACATAGAAACACAACCATTTGTTTTTATTGCTTATTTTAAATTTTCTTAATTTAATACTTTTTGCATCACCGCTACTTCTACGCCTCGGTAATTAACCTGTGTTTCAATCTCCCAGCCAAGTTTGGCATAAAGGCCACCATTCAAAGATTCTGTCTGCAAGTGTAGGTGGTTTATATTGAGTTCAATGGCACGTTTTTCTGCATGCTGAACCAATTGGGATGCGATGTGCTGTCCTCTGTAGTCTGGGTTAACATACACACCGCCCAGCCAATGTGTTTTTTCGGGATAAATGGTCATTTCACGGTACTTAATTTGTACAGCGCCCACCAGGGTATCTCCTTCAACCGCTAAGATGATTAATGGAATACCATCAATGTTTAAATACGCTTTGAGTTTCTCTTGAAATGCAAACTCGGTGCTGTTTTCAACATACTCGCCCCATTCATCAAAATACCACTCGGCTAACTGTTTGATATGTTGAGGATGCTTGGCTAAATACGTCCATTCAATGGTCATGGCTACTTCCTTATGTATCGGTTAAGTACATGATGAACATAACGAAAGGTGAGGTTAAAGCCAACCAAAAAGTTTATTTGATAAATGTGGGAAAGGACTATTTGAAAGAGATAAGAGGTTTGGCGACACATCCAATGTCATCGCAACACCAAACCCCACAGAATTTAATTTAGGTTTTCTTCAATGAACACAGATTTTTCGATTTGCTGAAAAATACTGTTGTAGTATTCAGGATCAGTCACCATTTTAGTATCAACAATTTCACCGTCACTATTCATACGTTTACCAACAGCATTAATACGTACTGTACTCACGCCCGATAACTCAGTAACGTTTGCTGAAATATCTACCACTAAAATATCTTCGAAATTATTATCACCAAAAATCCAATTCAGACCAAAGGTTAAATAAGTTGCGACCGCTTTAGTGACTATTTCGGCGCCATTAAGCTCAGTAGAGCTATAATGCGCAATCACCACACCAGAGTTGGCGTCAGACGACTTTAAAGTGAAGCCTCTGTCTAATAAGGCATTGATTAACCCTTTATAGACTCGAATATGATCTGAAGTTTGATACTCTTTGGTTTGTAAACTTCGTACTTCCATTGTCGACATTTGCGTCTTGTTCGAGGCACAGCCAACAAGAAATAAAGCCACACAAGCTGCAATGACTAATTTCAGTTTAAACATGCTTATACCTCAATTAAAACTTACTGCGGTGGTAAGCAATCGAAGCAACATTATCTTGCGCATCAAATTTAATGATTACGGTAAGTGTTTTAGAGCTCACTTGGCTAGAGCCTTGCTCTGAAGAAATAATACCGCCACCATTACCAGAGAAGTAACCTAACGCACCGCCTGTGGTTTGATATACCTGCTCTTTTGAAAAGCGATCATATACCCAAACTTCATTGCCTTCAGGGTTAGTTTTAACAATATTTGGGCTACCAAGTGCTGTCAACACGTCTGTTGACGGCATACCAGTTGTTATTTCTTTTTGCACAACACCCACAGTTAATTGATTGGTATTGTCGTCTTTTTCAGCGTTTGGCGAAGTCGCACAACCAGAAAGTACCGCAGTTAAAGCTATTGCAGCTAAACAACCATATTGTTTTTTCATCTTGTTTTCCCTAAAGAATAATTGTTATGGTTCAATATTTTTGCACATTTTCAAACAAAAAAATACCCAATTCAGCTCCACTAAAGAGCAAAGGTTTTATAAAACTATACTCTTTCTTTTTTATACCATTTACTATTGGCATATTTGAAGTGATTCAATAACTTACTGCGTATTCCTACTTCTTTTAAGCAAAAATACAAATGATAAACACAGTTATAATGCTCAATATTGTAATTTGGTGCATAGCGACTGGTGAGATGCTGATAGAGCTCGTCAATTTTGGCTTCATTTTTTGATAGTAGCAGTGGCTGCTTATAGATAACTTTCCCTTTGCGCGGAATAGATTCTCTAATATAACCGTTAAAGCCAAAACCATGCGCTGCAGCGGTTTTATGGGTTAAGTCACTTACTACCAAACACGCATGTTTACGATACAGTGGGTGCTGCTCAGGCAGCCTGAGCAGATCGGTGGCATAGGAGTGGCGAATATAAGCGGTTATTAGAAACTTGCTCATTAAACACTTTCTTAAAATTGCAAAAACAACCGTAAGCCTGAGTGTCTCGCTTGCACCCTATTACTTTGCTCATCAGGCCACTGCCATTGATTAAACACGGATACCGAGGCCATGTCATGCAAGGTATATTTGAGCCAGGCTTCTCCTTGATGTATTTCATTATCTTGCTGGGCTTGCTGTCTTTCAGTCGCAACACCTAAACCAAACTGCCAGTTATTCTGCGTCCATGTTGAAGCCAGACTCAAAGTTGAATGGGTCAGTGTTTGTTTAGGCTCTGGAGAAGTAATATCTTTTTGTGCTTCAGCGTCACTTTGCTGTTGCTTGGTAAGGCCTGCTCTCACCAACAAAGCAAGCTCTCCCATGCTAAATGGTTGATGATATTGTAAGGCAGAGTACATACCCGTTGCCGCTTCGGCCTGATTTTTCCAAGCACCCAAATGTACTTCTGAGTTGTTAACGCGCCATTTCACTTCACTGGCGATAAATAGTTGGCTATTACCTTGTGTGAGTACATCAGCGTAATTACCTTGTTTATCCGCCAACCCTTCACTGCGACTCACTAATAAAGTGTATCCCACCTCATTCTCGCTGGGTTGTTTTAGGTAGCGTATGCCCAAGGTGTAATCTGGGGTGTAAACGCTGGTGTTATTCACCAAAGCTGGCAGTAAAAACTGGGTGTTTTCGTCATTGGCAATGCCATTGGTATCGACACCGCCTTCGATATCTAACAAACCAATGGTAAGTTCGGTGTCTGTTTTGCTATTTGGCTGTTTAAATACGCCTGAGTCTTGCCAAAAAAATGTAGAAACTTGTGCCCTGCCTGCTTCATTAGCATCTTGTGTTGTCAGCACGTCGGCACTACTTTCGAATAATGCGAACATTGCTTGTCCTTGCTCATCGGGCGTTTGGCTGTACTCGATACCAAGCTGAATTAATTGTTGCGTGTTCAATTGCAGACCAAGATCAATATTGGCCGAAAATAATGAGCTCGAAAGCCCTTGCTTAGTGTTTTGCTGTGTAGTCCAAAGCGTTGATGCATCAATCGTGAGAGCTTGCTCATCTTTTGGCATATAAGCTTGGCTGTGGATAGAAAACAAGACACCAGAAATAAACAGTTTAAGGGTTATAAGTAACTGAACTACTTTACCAATACCATGCCGTCTAGCGCTGATTTTTAAAGAAAAAAGGGATTGCCTCATAGTGTGACTCTGCTGCTAAAAAATCACACTTTAAGTAAGATTGAAATCAATAAATTGGGGAAAACCTCTGACTAATCAGGCTTTTTTATCACCTAGTCGACTCGCAATGTTATCCATCAATGCAAACATGATTTCAACGTTGTAACCAAGCACAAACGCGAACAGCATAGGTGAATAACTACCTTGTGGTACCCCTGTGCCCTCCCCCATCAACATACTACTAGACACACCGGCAACACCACCGAGCAAAATACGTAAGTTGTAATCTAAACAGAGTTTTTTGGAAAACGTACCACGCTTGAAGTCAAGGTGTAGGTTTCTCAATACCAAAGTTAATGCGCCTAATAGCCCATACAGCAGGGGTAAAATATAATTCGCCAATAAGTTAACCACATATTCGGCCGAAAGCCGGGAGTCAAAGAATGCTTGGCGTGCTTGATGAAGCACAAACTCTCTGTCTAACTCCGAGATCTTATCTTTTAGCTGTGTAATTTGCTTAGCGTTTTCATGACTTCGTGACTGCTCAGTAATGAAGTCTAATTGCGCCGTTAACTTGGCTTTTTTCTGCTGATATTTAAATTTATCAAACTCCGAAATAGTCACTTCGTGGCTAAAACCCAATCGCCAATATGTGTTCCATCTGAGTAACAAGGTACGATTTGCATCAAACTCCTGATCAAGCTCTTGCTCTTTGCGCTTTATGGCTAGCCACTCTGAACTTGCTTTGTGTGAGGGGGTTAAACTCAGTACCTGTAGCTTTTCTCGAAACTCATTGCGTTCTGCGAATAACGCATGGGTTTTATGAATTACCCCGATTCCAACCATATAATAAGTTTGCAAGCTCACTGTCAGTGCAATAATGGCACATACTAACAACCCGTAATATAAAGGAATACGATGTACTTGTTTGAATTGCTTAGGAAAGCGCATCTGCCAAGAATGACTAGGATTACTGTCACGAATACTCACCACACTAGCCGGCGCAACTTGTTTGACTAGTGCATTAAAGTATTGCCAAAACGCCGCTTCATCTTCTTCTGAGAGTGTTTTTTGTTCGTTAAACTCAGTTTTAATTCTAAGTACGTCTTTAAGTAATTTGCCGTCAAGCTGTAAGCCTTGACGACAAATGTAAGCCACCAGCAATTCCAGCTCTGCCATTGCTTCCTCTAGCTCTGTCATAACTGTCAGCCCTATTTATTTAAAGCTGTGTCGGAGACACAATCAAGCCGCCAACTTTCATCGGCTCTCCTTGGCTATTGAAAATATGCAGGGCATCTTCTAAGAAGTTAATGGGGAGGCTGGTGATTTCATCAGGTTTTCGCATCAAGTTTATGGCAATATCAGGTGCTTTTACTAAACCTACGGGTAACTCACCAGGTTTGCCTTTGTGCATTAGAATACGTTTCGCATAGTTTGCCGCTAAACGGGCGTTACTTTCAAAGCTAACACCTATAGCCATAAAGACACTACGCTCACCACCTTCAACATGACTCGGCGTGACACTCAGCACAGGCACATTTTGCGCATAGACGTTAATCAGATCGACATTTTCATAAAGCTCCGAGCTACCTGTCACCAAAAAGGCCTTGGCTTGGTTCGATTTCTCAAGCTCAACAAATGCTTGCATTTTGCGCTCAAGATTATGATTTGGGTCTTTTAAATCCACTCCTATTTCGCTCACCTTTACTTTATATGCCTCTTGGAGGCTCAGAAACGGTTTTACCTGTGTCACCACTGAACTAGTGTTATTGGTATCATAAATAATTGCCAAGTCTGTGAGATCTGATAAGAACTTAGATTTGATATAGGCCAGCTGCGTATCTACATTAATGTTCAAAGATGTATAAGCAATGTTTGTTTGGCTTTTCATCAACACGGGATCGACATAACCCATGGCTATCGGATCTTTACTACAGGCACTGACAACTGGAATGGCGCCATTTTTGTAATTTCGACTTACAAAATCAGTTGCCTTCGAGCCCATTGAAAAAATGAGGTCGAACTGTTTTAACTGCGCCCATGCAACCATGGCTTCGGCTTCAACTTCATTGCCTTCATAATTAAACAAAGTAAAATTGGTTTTTATGCCTGAGTTCCTAAAATCACGGGCAATCTCTGCAGTAGAAATATCATAGGCGGTGGACCATTTTGGTGATAAAACCAAAATATTAAATTGCGGGTCGGGATAGCGATTTAACTCCGCTTGCTCTTTCAATCGCCCTGTTTTGGCGCTTTTTACAAAACGCTTTTTACAAGTTAAACCATTGTGCTCTGGCGCAACCTTTTGATAAGCGATAAACATTCTATCGCAGAAACCCACTTCAAAAGCCTGAGCTTTGAACACACATAAAAAAACTGTGAAAAACAGCGTCAATATTACTTGTCCTTTTGACATGTTAACCTCATTAAAATATAAAAAATAAACCCCATAACAATGAAAATAAAACCCACTAAAGATAAGTTAGTATTTACTTTGTCATTGCTATCCTGTACCAAAATTACCGCTGTCAGCATGGGACCCAATACCGCCCCCATACGTTCTAAAAATCGATAATTAGCCGCGGTAATGTCACTGCCAAATTGTTTAGCGTATTGACTACTCAGCATCACCCCGACCAATGGGCTGCCCAGAGTGCCCTGAAAGAATCCGACCATAAGTACCGCAATCACAATAACGCTCACAGACAGCAGCTCTTGATAGCTTTGCAATGACCCATAGTGACTTAAGGAGTGCGCCATCCACTCAAAACTGGCTATGAGCATAATGCTTAACCCTGCGCCAATAACACTCAAACTAATGGCTCGCAATTGGTTATTGGCATTGGGCTTAGCAAAATGTGTTGCAATCAGGATTGCGAAGAAATACAAGGCAATGATTTGCCCAGCGATATTAGGGTCTGCAAACTGTTGGTTGATAAGTACAGGGATATAAATCAAGATCACCCCGGTATGTATGGCTTTGATTGGGATGGCGATAAGTAGTAAGCATTGCTGCAATTGCCTATCTTTAAACATCATTAATAAGTCTGTTAGTAACCCCTTGCTTGCAGAAGGTTTAACATCGTCATCACCGCTTGTATCGACTGCCAGCTCTATAGATTGATTCAGACTATAAAGAAATGTCAGGCCGCCAATGACAGCTGCACTCATAAATACCCCTGAAAAACCTAAAATTGGCACCACGACCGCCCCTACAGACACCCCAGCGATGGCACCAATATAAAAACCAATTAATAATTGATTACTCGCTGAAAACTGAGGGTGAGATAGAGCGATCCGTAAAAACTGACTTTGTACACAGATCACCAATAATCCCTGTGACATACCTGACAGCAACCTTGCAATTGCTAGTAATTCAGCTTCAACAAAATAGGCAAGCACAAGCAATGATAGACTATTTACCACCAAGGCCAAGCGCAGCATGGTTTGCACCCCAAAGCGTCTAACCCACACCGCAGCAGGCACCATGACACAAGCAAATCCTAAGAAGTACAAACTGAATACCAACTGTAATTCGCCGCTACTAAGCGCCAGTGTTTGCCTTAAGTAAGCTGGAAAAAAAGATAAGGTGATAGACTCAAGCAAGACACCCAACACAAAAATGGCTCGAATTGCTCGATAGCTACTCGGTAAAGCAGACTTGCTCACTTTACTGCTTCGCTGACTGCTGACTACGGCTTCAACTAAGACATTCAAAATCAATAATAAAGCAGCTAACAAAATGAAAATATTGCGAACGGCCTTCCACAATTTTTGATATATGTCGTTACTTAGCACCTCACTACACACTTGATAATCAGACAATCCGATTTGTCGACAGTTTGTTATGACCCCCTCTTTGTTATCTAGTCCTGATGCTTCATCCAACTTAGACACATTCAAACTGTGCAAAATACTGTTATTAACCCGATAAGGCTCTAATAACTCATCAACACCACGTACCTGATGGTCTAAATCAAACCCCATATCAGTCACTTCACTCAAACGCTGCGACAATAAATCAAGCACCGCATCACTTTGACCAATAATTTTAGTTTGATATAGAGAAAAAGAGGTCATCACCAATTGCACGGTAAGTAAGCTAAACACACAATAAAACGCCCACTTCAAGGTGCTGGCCTTAGCTTGTTTTTGGAAAAGCCCCGCCACAAGAAAGGTAAAAATGATGAAAACCCAAGGTATTGAATCGATAATCTTGCCAAATGCTTGATGGATTTCTTGATTGAAAATACCCGCAGTCAGGGCGATTGAAAGCACGCCTACATCAGCGGTATTAGTTGCCAATGGCAGTTGCAAAACATATTGCTGTGAGGCTGCTTTAGGCATTACTAGTCCCAGAATATCAATGTCGATTTGCTCAACGAGTTGTCCTGGAGCTGCTGAGCAAGATAAGGGAATGAGACCACTGTTTTGCCTGTCAGCTTGCGCATAAATGGGTTTTATTTCAGCCCGTTCGACCCCTTGTGTTTGCAATGCAAAAGTATGTACTTGCGGTGCAAACCCTTTGTATTCAATCGGCATACCTAAGCTGAGCGACTGATTAATTTGCTGACGTAAGATATGTGATTGATTACAAATATTTTTAAGCACCAACTCTGGGGCTACCCGATATGCTTCACCCGCAGCAATAAACACTATCACAGCAACACACAATAATAAGGTGACTTGCAATTGAACAGTTTGCTTTAGCAAGTACATTAGTCCAGTGCGATTTACTGCCTCATGTTGCTCTTCTGGGTTATGCATAACCTCTGGCTCTACTGACATGGCGCACCTATACGTGCTAACAGCGCATGATATTTAGGTGTTCGATGCAAAGATAAATGGCTCAAACTGACTTGAACTAAATAGTCTAAAAATTGCGTGTACGAGACTTTGAGCTCTTGCAAACCCATTGCAACCAAGCTGCCTGTACCATTATGTACAGCCCCTAGATCAGGTTTGGGGTTTGCTTCAAGAACGCATAGCTGTCCTTTTGAATCCATTCTCAAATCGAGCCTAAACAAGCCATATAAGTTCAAAACAGAAAAGAGCTTTTTACAATAAGCTGTCACCGTCTCATTAAGGTGCGCTTGTCGCTCATCGGATAATGTAATGATGGAGTCCGTACCGATTGGCTTGATATCCATTGACGTAAATATGCGATTGCCTGGCCCTAAATTGCGCTGATAAATACCAAAACAAGTGGGCGAAGCCAGCTCACCCATAGTTGGGATCACCGAAGCACAATATTCATCTCCTGATAAAAACTGCTCAATTAAAACGGCACTTTGCGTGTGTGCAAATACCTGCTGACAAACCTCATTTAGCTCACTCAAAGAGCTAACCACATGCACATGGTTAGAGGCCCGCCCCGATACAGGTTTAACAATAAGTTTAGCATCGCCAAAGAAGTGAAGTTTGTTATGCCTGAGCACCAATTCTTCAGCTGTATTTGGCTTTTCTGGGTGCCAAAGCACATACTCTGCGGTAGGAATAGCAAGTTGCTGTAACAGTTTTTTAAACAAAAACTTATTATCCATAAGTGCGGCATTAAGCGGTGTATGACCAACATAAGGGATACCCAAACTTTCTAACAGCGCGGCACCATGGCAACAAGGGTCAGCACCTTGCATCCCTCCCGTATTTAGCCAAGCAAAGTCGATTTTATTTTCAGCTAATTGCCTAGCCAAATGCTGATCATCGGCCAAGCAGATAACATGATTAAATCCTGCTTGCTCTAGACCCACCTTGATATCATTCGCCACCTTTTGATAGCTTTTCCAACTACGAGTGTTATAACTTCGATAAATCACTGAACCTACTTGTGCAGGATCAGCAGAATAAATCACCGCAATACGCCCATTTAACTTCAATGTATTCAGTGCCGTATTTACAGACATCGCCTTCACTCCTTAAAACTGCCAAGCCAAACCTAATACATGGCTGTATTCTCCGGTTTTACTTTTTCGTCTTAACAAGTAGCTGACTTGCGCGCCCATTAAGGCATTTTTTAATGTGAAAGCAAAAGGTACAAGGCGGTATTCAGTAAGCTGATAGTCTTCATCTAAAATCCACTCTTGGCGAATGTGAAAGCGCTTAATATGAGCGAGTGATGCATCTTTATCTGCACTTACTCTAATACGATAGCGACCATTGGTTTCGCTGTCTTTTTCAATATATTCAACGCGATTGCGTAAACCCAAACGCCATCCACTGGCTAGTTTTCCTGATGAAAACGACGCTTCTAGTTCTAAACGTTGTAACTGGTCATCACCTGAGGTGTTATACAAGCGAATGAACTTACCTGCTGTAGCGACTTTCACATGTTCGTTAAAATTGTAACTCAGCTTGGGTCCTGCAAAAAAGCCACTCAAGTCATCTACTCCATTTTTAGTTCTCAACTCGGTGTAGAATGAACTTGAAACCGACCCTTGTTTAAAAAGCTTTTTATTCGCCGACACCCATAATTGCTGATCTTCTGCATTTATCTTTGCTGCGAACAACCCGCATGTCACAAACAACAACGACCATAAAACCTGTTTCATAAATATCCTCTTTAATCTCATTTATGTGTTTTGAAACAGCCTTAGTATGTTGTTTTAAAAAAGTGTTTAATCGGTGGAATGGTTCATAAAATCAGGGGATTATATTTAACTTTGTGGTATTGATAAGACGCGAAGTAAGTTCGCTGCTACCGAGATTTATTTTTGTTTGGGACTAAATAACCTTAGGTAGTACCGACTTCATGTCGGGTTATAGTTGAATTTAAAAAATGAGCTTACAGCTACCGACATATACTCGGTAGCATAGATATTAAGCCAAACTTGGTGTGTTACCAGCATCTTGCAATGACGCAGTCACATGTTGATAGTTTTGATACGCTTTTAAACCGCGTTCAAACACATTCGCACTTTGCGGTTTTAAAGAGAGCTCACTCTTACAGCAGCTACATGTAAAAGATTTACCCTGAAGCAATAAATTAGGCTCAATCACAATAGGGCTTTTACGCCCTTCTGATTCACAATATGGACAATCAATTATTGTACTCATGCGCTATTTTAACCTCCTTTTCCATCGGCTTTCGTCCCATCACCACTGATGATCACAGGCGAAATGTTGTCTGTGTAAGCTTTAATGATCACCCCTACTCCTTCGGGTAGAGGCAACTGACCTGCATGTACTTTGACATCGTAAGTCGCTTTGTTGCTCTTATTATACTTTTCAGTCTCACTATTCTTACTTTCATTCGAATATGAAACCGAGCCTGATACTTCCGTAGAGCCCAAGCCGTAATTCAGCTTCTGTGTAAACGATGCCTCAGCGCCGACAGACTGGCTTTGTTCATTACTTTTCTCATGAGAAAAGCTCGATTTCACTTCCATATTAAAATGAATGTTCACGTCATCAACCGCGAGCGCATTCAAAGGAAGCAAGGTCAGTAATGGCAAATGAATTTCTGACTCAACCGATGATTGAGTTGTGGTGATTTCTCCATCTTTATTGCTGGTGGTAAGCACTGGGCGTTTCAATGTTAACGCCACCATAATTGGCTCGAGCATTTCACCTTTAAACTCAGAGTCTTGTGACTTACTTTCCGTTTTATTGAAACAGGTATCTAACATAAACTGTACTTGCGTCATCGCCATTTTATGGTTGGCCTGTGCAGCCGCCATTAATGGCCCGCCAATTAAGTCTTTCATTGGCAAACCGCTGAATTGTTGCGCCATCGACAGCAGCGCAGGCCCTTGATTTACACTCATGGTATTTTCCTTTCGTTATGTATGAGCATATAAGGTTAAAGGCTTTTAAATTTGAACAATCGTGTAAAACAGGTTTCTACTCGGCGGATTTTACGCCTTGAGATCCCAGTTCTGCCCGAGTTTTAAGAAAGTTAAATCGCTATTGTGTGAAAAATTTTAAATGGACCTGCATATGATCAACCTACAAGAATTCGTTCAAACTATACACACTGCCACTGCAGCTGCGGGCGAAGCATTAATACAAAAAAACCTCGGCCTCATTGACCAATTTTTTGAGCCTGTTGATGATGAGACTGAACAGACATCCTCAGGTAATGCCCGAAAAGCTGCGATTAATTCACGCACTGAAACACAAACACCCCATGAAGAGCCTCCGGTGCAGGTAATGAAACCACGTATGGTCGCGGTACAATATCCAAAAACCACCAAGGAAGGCGCCAGTATTCAAACGGTCAATGTGCCTTTGATCACTCTAGTGCCCCTTTCTCAAGTTGAGCTCAAAGAGATGGAATTTGCCACTGAACTGGAACTCAGCGTAAACGGTGAAGACTTACAAGTGTCCTTCCCAAAACGCACAGCCAAGAGTCAAGATTTAGCCGCTGAAGGAGCTAACTTAGGCAATGGCGGCAAGGCGAAACTAGAAGTGAAAATTGCCGCCATGGAAACCCCTGATGGCTTACGTTATTTGGTTGATGGATATGAACGTGCGCTACGTTCTCAGATCCCTGGGTAATTGTTTTGACCAGTTCATTAAATAGTTCAAAAGTGAAAATCAGTGATGCAGATCCACTCTTAAACCAGCTTGCCGGTGCACTCTATAAAGCACAACAAATGACAGAAGTAGACAAATACCATGCATTACTGAACCGCTTAAATATTAATTCACAGGAAGAGTTAGAGGCCAAAACAGTGTGCATAAGCATGCCCGTTTACAATGATGATAAAACTCTCACACATACCCTGATTGAAACGCCTTTGTTAAGCTTATTCCCATTGTCATTCTTGCAAATAGAGCATGTTAAACTCGACGTAGACCTATTTCTTGAACACGCTGAGGAGACCAAACCCAACCTCACTTTTAAAGCTAAATCCGGTTTGTTTTCGAAAAACCAGCCTTGTAAGTTGAGTGTGAAATTAGATAGAAAAAGCGGCCTATCTTCAAACCTCGTGGTAGACAATCAGTAGGCGCTCTTTTCACCTAGCGCAAACTCTTTGAGCGCCTATCAGGCAATGACTAACCCTGAGCAAAATGCTATTGTCGATTAGTGTAGGTTTATATGTGATACAAGGAATATTAGATTTGAGTAGCTCTTACAACAAACAAGAAAAATTGAAACAACTCTCTGAAATGTATTTATTCGAAGAGCTTTTCAAGTTGATACGAGTGTCTTCGGGATTAAGTATTACCTTTTGTTATCTATTGTTATTGCTTACCAGTATGGCCTATTTACATCTTTATTATAGTGAATTCGATATCAGCATTGTTAAGTATGTCTCCCTCGAAGATATGCTCGCCACACCGATAAAAAACCCTAGTATTGTATTTACTTATATTACAGTAATTTTGGTATTGATTATCGCCGACATAGGTAATCGCTTTAGAGCCAGAAAGAAGCTAGAGTACCGCGATGAGCCAATGCCCAAACTAATGCGATTTATAAGTGCGCTACTATGGGCGCCGATCAATCCAAAAACCAACTTACAATTTACCATTTCAGCTGTATGTATATGCGTTATTGCTTATATTTTCGTATTTGCAGATATTGAAGCAAGCGCTGTAAAATCAGGTAAAGGTACAAAGGTATCTATTGTTTTAAGCGACCAAGACAAGCCTATTGAAACTACATTATTAGGCACCAGTGTGAATTATGTGTTCACTTATGATCACAAGGCAAAAGAAGCCACTATTTTTTATGTTGAAGCAATAAAATCGATTAAAAGCTTCAAATCAGTTGTTGAAGAAGCAAACACCAATGAGAGTCAAAAAACGGCCCCCTCAAAGCAAGCACCCAAAAGTGAAACGAAAGATAAGTAGCTAATATTTAAGCGAACGAACTTTTAAACTACTCTTTCTTTTCAAGCTGAAGCGAAAAACTTATAAAAACTCCAGCGATAATGCCTATCAATACACTTGAGAAGATGCCAAATTGCGATACGAGCGGGTTTAAAGCAAATATGTAGAAAAAAATTAATGGGATGATACCTAGGGCTAGGAATTTTAAGTTAATGGCAACTTCTATTTTAGTTTGACAGTAGGGACAGGCTTTATATTTACCCCACTTATTCAAAGCCTTTGAGAAAAAGCCTATTTTATTTTCACACTCTGGGCATTTCATTATTTAACTTCCCTAAAATTCCTTTTTTAAAACACGTTGAATTAAATCACTTAAACACGATTTAATGAACCCTTATTTAGTACATATTCAAAAAAGTCGACGTTTTCATGCTCATTTTCTCGAGGTATAAAACCCAGTTTCAACAGTAATTTAGCAGAAGCAACATTCCCTTTATCTACCCCACCAACAAGACTTTGCCACGACTCTATTTGCTCTGCGCGCTTTATAAAAGCATGTAATAGCTCACTGGCGAAGCCTTTACCCCAATATTCTTGCGCAAGTAAATAACCTATGTGTTTCTCAGCCTTATCTGTATTGCTAACAAATACAAAACCTAAACACACATCATCTTTATCTTTAATTAAAAAAAACCGGCTCTCAGAGCGCATTTTACTTAACCAAGATTTAGCTTCTACGTCATTGTTCACGCCATGAAAGTAAGGTGGCAGGCTTGCCACAACGGTCAGTGTCAAAATGCTTGGGATCGCAGCTATTAATGCGTCATCGACTAACGCTTCTTCAGAGCTTAGTTCAATTAAATTGAGTCGTTGGGTTGATAAATAAAGTGCCACTTTTCTCTCTTGAGTTATAAAGTTTATACTTGTTCAGGAAAGCACGCATCGAGCGTGAAACGTTGAATACCTGTTTTTAGCTTCAGACTTTCTTGACACATTTTAGTTGCTACTTGCTCCCCATAAATGGGCTTATAACGCTTTAAGAAAGGCAAGCGACAAAGTGTAGGAAATACCCAACTGCCAAGCTTTTCTCCAAACCTAAACCCTTCGCGCTCTCCAAGCAACAGTGACGGTTGAAAAATACAGATACGGTTAAACTTAAGTTGTGTGACTTTGTCTTCTAACTCACCTTTCATCTGCAAATATGCATTCTTGCTTTTGCCGTTTGCGCCACTTGAAGACACTAAAAAATACTCAGATACACCGTTATTAGCAGCAAGCTCAGCCACCTTTAGCTGGTAATCAACATCAACCACACGCTGGGCAGCAACAGAACCCGCTTGCTTTTTTGTTGTGCCTAAACAAGAGAAAAGTAAATCACCTTTGAAATGCCAACTAAGACTATCTAGATTTGCAAAGTCGACAACTTGGTTACTGATTTTAGGGTTGTCGTAACATATTTTTCTGCGCGTAATAGCAATCACCTTTGCGATTTCTGCACACTCTGCAAGTTGCTTAATGAGACTTTGACCAATAAGACCTGTCGCACCTATTACAATGGCTGTTTTCATAGAACGTCAAAAATAAGTTGAGTTAGGTGAACAATAATCAAAGCTAAGGGGCATAGCAAGAAAGGATAGAGTCATCTCTTAAAAAGGCCGATATATCGGCCTTAGTCAAAGACTTCATATTTTAACAAGATACTAAATACGCGTATCTACGCAAGCCTCATGAGGTGAACTAAAGCAATAGCCTGGACCTGTAGGACAACCTAAGAACGCATCTGTATTTAACCAAGCACAATGGTTTGTTGGAACGCACAGTGCTTTATTATCAGTAAAAGCGCCACCCGCCACTTGTGGTGTAGCATTCATAGAAAGTGACTTATCGTTATTGAGCTTTTTTAGATTTTTCTTATTCAGTTTTAATTTCATTTTATTATCCTTATGAAAAGTTTCCCTGCCAATCGGCAGTTCCTATAACATAAACTTGAATATAGAAATTAACAATGCCTTAGCTTTGAAAAATTCAATCAGATTTCATGCCTGAGTTTTGTAACTGACAGCTAGACACTAAATGCTGTTTTAAAAATGCGCTTACTTGATTAAGGGTTTGTTTATCGAAGCCATAGTGACTCCCCTCAAGTGCAATATGCTCATAAGCGTATTCATACTCTTGCTTTTCTAGGTACTTCATCACTTCACTCGCCATATCATAAGAAGGCCATATTTCGTCTTGCCTAGCTGACACCAGCAAAACTGGTCCTTTATTTTTATCTATCGGTATTCTAGCTTGTTCAATTTCAAGTTCTGTCGCCTTGCCCAAGGCTTGCTCGAAAGCTGGTGTAAACTCGCCTGTCACATTCCCTTTTTGCATTTGCCAAGAGAACAATGGCGCGTTGATATACGCCAATGGCTGATTTTTTAAAGTCCAGCTTGATTTGTCTGTTACTGTTTTCACTGCATTCCAGCTAACATGGCTTGGCATAACAGCTACTATATGATTAATAGAATTAAAGTGGCTACCTAGCAATAAAGCCAATTCAGCACCTTTCGAAAAGCCGAAAACCGCAACGCAGTTGTTGTTGATTTTTTCGCTATTAGCCAATAAAGCGATACGCTTTTCTATTTCTTCTAATGATAACTCGGCTGCATTACTGGGTGTATTATCTGTACCAAAATAGCCAAGTGATGCTACTGACATGCCAGCTTCATTTAATCTGTCGAAAATTGGCTGCCAATGTGGTTTTGAGAGTGTATTGCCTCCATCACTGCCTCCGAGCAAAATCACTAAAGGGTGTTTTTGGCCATCGTCGATGAACTGAGTTTTAACGTCTTGCGTGTTTTGGCTTGAGCAAGCCGCAAGTAGCCCTACCAAGATACATGGCATTATTTTTTTCATGAGCTTTCCTATTGATTTTAGATGATTAGATTAGCTATCGTATTAGCTTGTCTTTTAGTAATCGCCCGCCATTTCGGCTGCTGATTACTTGCACTTCTGATTGATGAAACTTGATTAAATAACCGCCTGTTATCCAGCGGTCCATTTGTTTTATTTCTTTGCTATTCGCAATGCAGTTTCGATGAACTCGCAAAAATTGAGAAGGTAATAAAGTCATTAACTCATCAAGAGACTGGTCAAGTGGATATGAAGCCTCAGAGCCATACGCAATCGCTTGACCATGCTCTAACTTGATTGCACAAATATCGGACACTTTCACTAAGGTCACTTTATCGCCTACTTTGCTAACAAGAGTTAGCGCTTCAGGTTCTTGCAATTCTGCAGTTGGTTTATTGAGTTTGTCGTTGACTCGAGATAAAGCCAATGATAAACGCTCGCCTATATATGGCTTTAATAAATAATCGGCGGCGCCGATTGTAAAAGCCTCCACTGCAAATTCACTGTAGGCTGTGCTAAAAACACATTCACCGACAAATCCTCTGTTCTTTAGAGTCGTTACTAAGCTCATGCCGCTCGCGTCAGGCAGATTAATATCGACAAAAAGCACATCCACTTTTGACAATTCACTTGAAGCCAAACATGTCTCTACTGAATTGCATGTAAACAACAAAGTGTGGGTGCAAACTCGACTCAACTGTGCTTTGAGCTTTTCTAATGCTGGCAGTTCGTCCTCAACAATGGCGATATTTAACATTCCCTGCTCCCTAGATGTAATTTGAACTCAACACTTGCTCCTCCCTCTGAGGTGTTGGTGAGTTCTAGCCTTGAACCGGCTTCTAACTCTAACCTTGCCTGAGTGATCTCCAGCCCAAAATGTGCTGCTGTATCTTGCTCAAGCTTTCTATGCCCTATGTTAGTTTTTTTGTTATTGGCGTTTATTAAATAAGACTCATCAAAACCGACACCATTATCATGTACATTAAAAAGCATATATTGGGCATCATGTCGTACTGTGATCCAAATATGTAATGGCGTTGACTTACCATGTTTTATGGCATTTTCTATCAGTGGTTGGAGCAACATTGCAGGCACAGTTTCATCAAGCAAGTCTTCGTCAATGTCAAAGCGAATGCTGAGATTATCACCGAACCGGCTTCGCTCGATATCACACCACTTATTTAAGATGACCAGTTCGTCACTCAACTTAACCCAAGCTCCCTTAGGTGTTGACGTATTTGGCTGGTTTAAGCCTGATTGCGACAATGAATAACGTAAAATTGCAGCCAGATCATGCACTAAATCTTCACAGCGGATCGGTTGAGTTCGTGCAAATGACGCTATGGTATTCAAACTATTAAATAGAAAGTGAGGATTTAATTGAGCATGCAGTAAGTTGATTTCTGCTTGCTTCCTTAATTGCTGCTCTAACTTAAGATGCTTTTGAGCCAAATAAAACTTAACAGCAACAAATATCATTGTGCTCCATGGCAAGCTGATCAAAAATGCTTGCACAAGACTAATGCCTTCAAGAGGTAAAAATAGTGCTCTAATTTCTCCCCACACGAATGCACCAAAACTAATACTTAGAAGCAGCGAAACCCATTGCAAAAACCAACGGTTAATCTTGAATTTGATTACCAATAAATAGCTAATAATCATAGGAAACCAATACATAAACACAACGGCACTGACTGCAGAAAGCAAAATATTGAACGACGGTAACATGCCTCGTTGCAGCCAATCAGTTATGCTGATCGTCAAACTAATAAGTGCAATAGCTGCTAGCGCCACAAACTGTTCATTGCGCTGTAACCTTATATTTTTCATTACTATTCTAAATAAATGAGTGATTCGCTGTAATTGACGCTCATTGTACTTAATAGACAATGAGTTACAGCCATTATTTCTATAAGCGGTCTATTTTTTGGCTCCAATGGTAAATAACAAGATTTAAAGCAAAACCTTTATGTTCGATTTTTAATCTAAACATAAAACTGCTATAACTGGTTTGACCCAAAACTAAAAGCAGATATGCAAAGCATTAATTTTATAAGGGTGAAATATGAAGGAACCGAGCGAAAAATTACTCGTTGGCGCACTTGAGTGCTGCGACTTACCTGAGCTAGAGCTTTTCGATATTCAGATTAGAGTGGATACTGGTGCTGCCACTTCATCTTTGCACGTCGATAATATTGAAGAATTTGAAGAAGATGGTAAAGCCATGGTGCGTTTTGACATCCATCCAGATATTCATAATGTTGACCGAGTTGTCACTAAAACCTTGTCTTTAAAAGGCAGAAAAGTTGTTAAAAGTTCAACTGCGAATACCGAACACCGCATTGTGATTAAAACCAAGATTACTCTTGGTGGTCGAACTTGGCCCATCAAACTCACATTAACCGACAGATCAACCATGCAAAACCTGATGCTATTGGGCCGCGAAGCCATGCAAAAACATATTTTGGTTGATCCTAGCCAAGAGTTTTTAGTGTCTAAAGACAGAAAATAACCTCATTCTGTAAATACAGGTTACACAGTAAGTATTTACACAAAAAATTTAGGAAGGAATTTATGAAATTAGCCATCTTATCTTGTGGGCCTAATTCTTATAGTACTCAGCGACTAAAAGAAGCGGCTTTACAACGCGGTCATAATGTTAAGATTCTGAATACTTTAAAGTTTGCCATAGATTTACAACAGGGTGAACCTGCGCTGCACTTTAGACAAAAACTATTGAGCCAATACGATGCGGTGCTGCCACGTATTGGTGCATCTATTACTTATTATGGCACTGCGGTTGTTCGTCAATTCCAAGAAATGGATGTATTTTGCGCCAACTCCGCACATGGTATCACCAACTCTCGCGATAAATTACGCAGCCTACAATTGATGAGCCGTCATCACATCGGCATTCCTCGTACTGCTTTCGTTAGAGATAAAAAAGACGTACTTCCAGCTATAGAACGTGTAGGTGGTGCACCTGTTATCATCAAACTCATTGAAGGTACACAAGGTATCGGCGTGTTATTGGCTGAGTCGGTAAAGACCGCTGAATCAATCATAGAGCTGTTACAGAGCCAAAAGCAAAACGTCCTTATTCAAAAGTTTGTAGCTGAAAGTAAAGGAAAAGACATTCGTGCCATCGTCGTCGGTGACCGTGTAGTCGCAGCCATGCGCCGAGTTGCTCAAGGGCAAGAGTTCAGAAGTAACGTACACCGAGGCGGTCGTGCTGAGGCGGTTGAACTCAGTGATGAATATAAAGAAACCGCAGTAAAAGCCGCACAAATTATGGGCTTGCAAGTGGCTGGTGTAGATATGCTCGAAAGTGCCACTGGTCCGCAAGTCATGGAAGTTAACTCATCACCAGGTCTTGAAGGCATCGAAACTTGTACTGGGCTTGATGTAGCCGGCGCAATCATTGAATATATCGCAGCGCAAGTAGACTTTCCTGAGATTGATGTACGTCAGCGTTTGACCGTAAGTAAGGGGTATGGCGTGGGAGAAATTTATATTCCTGAAGGTTCAAACTTCGTTGGTAAAACCATCTTAGAAACTAACTTGCACGACAAAGACATCAACGTTCTGACTTTGTATCGCGGTGCTAAGGTCATCCCTAATCCGCGTAAAGACCGCGTGCTCGAAGCCGATGATAAACTACTTTGTTTTGGCAGAATGGATGCAATGCGTGAAATGATCCCAGCTAAAACAAGGCGTAGACGTCGTCCAACTATTCATGACCTACCTGAGCAGTTGCCTGATTCACCAGACGCACCAGAGGTATAATGCTCTACTCACGTAACTCACATAAAACAAAGCCACTTTTATTTCAAAGTGGCTTTTTTAATATAATGCTCAATATGCAGAGATTAGACTCAAAAAATAACCTAAGATCTAACCGACAAAGCCCATTTCATCATGGTTTTGAAGTCTGGCTCTTTACCATACATAGTCATCCCCATCTTAAACATGCGCGCCGCCATATTGCGAATAACAACACAGCCAAGTAATGAACTGATAAAGGCGATGGCTACTTGCCAAAATGCCACATCAATTAACGCCATTTTCATTGGCATAAATACAAATGCTGTTAATGGGAAATAACTTAACACAGTCACAGCCAAGCTACTTGGACTATCCATCATCATAAAGCCAGCCACAATCGGGATCAGGGGGATCATCATAAACGCTGACTTACCACTGTGGTTCGGGTCATCAATCGCAGCTGCAATAGCGGCGATAAATGCTGTACACATATAAATGCCCACCAGTACAAACACAATAAACCAAGGTAAAACAGTAAAGTCGAAAATGCTGAAATCAAGCGCTCTACCTTTCAAAATAACCTGTACAAATGCAAAACCTAATAATGCAGTAATGGCGGTTGTCGTCATGGCTTTCACCGCATGCAACATTTGCCCGATGATTTTACCTTCAATCCACGTCTTTGCATCAATGCAAGAGTAAAGCTGCTCAGTAACGCGTTGTTGCTTTTCTCCGGTAATTGCAACAAACACCTGCCCGAAAGTCATAAATACACCGATGGCCATCAAAAATAGTAAACCATTAGCGGTAATTGAAGATTGTTGCATTGCATCTTTGACTGCTTCATCAAGATAGTTTGTTTCGAACTGGAGTGGCTGTTCAAGTAAAGCCAGTTGAGTTGGGCCAAGGTTTAAAGAAGCAGCAGCATTTGAACGCGCGTAGTCGTTTAATTGAGCTTGTAAGTCATTTTGCCAAGACATTTTACCTTGAGAATATAAAGTCACTTTTTGTGGTAACGCCTGTGAAGCAAAGATCAACGCACCATCAATATTGCCCGCTTTGACTTCAGCAATAAGCGCATCGTTCGATTTTGATTCTGCTCTAAGCACAAAGTCATCATCCAATTGAAGACCCTGTAATTCAATATTAGAGACGATTTGCTGCGGCTCAGGCTGATAAAGTACTTGGTTGTGCCATAAATACATACCTAGCGCCACCAGCAGCATAATAGATTTGCCAATGAGCTCCTGCTTCCATTTAAAGAATTGCATGAACTCCCATTTAGCCACAGTCAGGGTTTGATTTAATCGACTCATGCGGCTTCTCCTTTTTGTACTGCTTGATCGGCTTCTATGGCATGTAAATAAAGCTGATGTAAGTCCATTCTTTGGCTATCAATAAACGCAATATCACCTAACTCAGGTAAATGCGCTAATAATTGATTAAGTTGATCTGCGCGCTCGGCACGAATTGCCAAAGTCGTGTCATTCAGTTGCTCAACTTCAAATTGCGTCAGCTTATTGCTCGCTTCAATTACATTCACAGCGTGGGTGAATGTCACTTTCAAAGCACTCCCCACACCCACTTGTGATTGAATGTCTGCCAATGTGCCATACAACACACTTTGTCCATGATTCATCAGTAACATTCTATCAGCCAGTTTTTCAACCATCGACATCTGGTGTGCGCTCAGGATAACCGTCATATTCTGCGCTTTTAATTCTTTTAAAAACGACACAACTTTTTCTTGGTTCACCGGATCGAGTCCTGAGAATGGCTCATCGAGTAGTACTAATTGCGGTTTATGTAACACAGCACTGATTAACTGCACTTTTTGTTGGTTACCTTTAGATAGGCTTTTAAGTTGATCGTCTTTTCGCTCGAGTAAATCAAAACGTTCGAGCCAATAATCAATGCGCTCTTTGGCTGTTTTTTTGTCAACACCGCGAAGCGTTGCAAAATACATCAGGTTCTGTACTAAAGATTTTTCTAAATAGAGGCCTCTATCTTCAGGCAAGTAGCCCAACTCTGAAGCTGGAATAGACGTGTATTGCTCACCATTGACTGTAATTGTGATTTGACCTTCGTCGGCCTGAGTAAAGCCTACAAGCATGCGCACAAGAGATGATTTACCGGCACCATTGGGGCCAAGCAGTGCAAACACCTCACCTTGTTGTACTTCAAAGCTGAGACCATTTACGGCGGTCACTTCTTTGTAATGCTTGCTGATGTTGTCCACTTTGATATGCATAACGTTCCCTATGAATAAACATTTGGCTCGATTATAACCATAGAGCAGCAATGATAGACAGACTGAAACGTTACAGATTATGAACAAATGTAAAATGATAAAGTCTTTAACGTACGCTCATCTTGACGACAACACGAGCGTACGAAGCTAAAAGAATTATGCTGTTTGCTCACTTTGAGCTTGATGCTTTGCCAAATGCCCACCGATAAACTGACTCATAATTAAAGAGCACCCAGCCAAACCCGCACCAAAGTAAAACACCAGTGAGCTATCGTATAACCACACAACCCCGAAGCTTGCTGGAATGATCACCGCGGCAATGTGATTTATGGTAAAACTCACACCGGCCGTAGCAGCAATGTCTTCAGGTCGGGCAATTTTTTGGAAATAGGTTTTTAGGGCAATGGCCATAGCAAAAAACAAATGATCTACCACGTAAAGTACCGCAGCAAACTCTGCCGACTCCACCAGCGCATAACCGACAAATACCAACACTAAACCCGTGTATTCAATGGTTAATGCTTTTTGCTCACCAATTCGACCTATCATCTTACCAATCATAGGCGCGGCAAAAATATTGATTACGTGGTTGAACATATACAGCATGGTTATTTGCGCCACATCGAACCCAAACTTTTCAACCATCAAGAAACCCGCGAAGACCATAAAGATCTGGCGTCGCGCGCCTGAAAAGAACAGCAAAATGTAATACAAACTATATTCTTTTCTCACGATTAACTTTTTATGTTGTACATTCTTCTCAGGAAAATGCGGAAAAGCGCCCATCATAAATAAAGTTAGTAACAAACCTACGCCACCAAAGAATAAATAAAGCCCTTGATAGGCGGTACTAAAGAAGGTCACGCCTAGCCAAATTAGGGCAAAGGTTGCCAGTGAAGCCATGGATTTTATCGACATCAACTGACCCAGTTTTTGCGGTGCTTCATCTTTGCTAAACCATTGTAAACTCAAAGATTGATTTAAAGTTTCGAAGTAGTGAAAGCCAATCGACATGAGTACCGTTGTGGCATATAGCCCATAAACACTCGGAAATAACCCAGTTAGCGCGACCCCAACCGACAATAAACACAAACTAATGAGCGCAAAAGTTTGCTCTTTTAATACCAATAAAATAAAAACCGCTGTGAATGCTAACAAGCCAGGGATTTCTCGAAGAGACTGCAACATGCCCATATTGGCACCGTTAAATTGTGCCGCCTCTACTGCAAAATTATTCAATAAGGCATTCCACGCCGAGAACGTGACCGCCATCACAATGGTTGCAATAGTTAAAAATCCAAACGGTGACTGCCACTGTTTATTCCGTTCCACTTTTCCCTCACATAAGCACTTTGATTAAAACGCAAGCACATTGTATGCTGTGCGCAGTTTGACCAAAATGCAAAGTTATGACAGATAATTTATCAAATCAGACAAATTCGAGTTGGGTGAGTGTTAAAACACGCTTTAACCTAAAAGCCCTTGGCAAGCCTATCTACCCAAGAGCCACTGAAATGCCGCCTTGGCAGCATGTACAAATCCATTCTCACACTTGGGGACAGCTCGCCTATACCAGCGATGGGGTATTAGGTGTACACACGCCCGCAGGTAAATTTGTTATTCCCCCAGATCAAGCTTTGTGGATCCCCCCCAACCTAGCTCATGAGACTTTTTGTCGTTATGGCGGACATTTTAGAAGCGTTTATATTGATGAAAAATATGTCAAAGTGCTGGGTAATGAGGCCAAACTGCTGCATGTGAATGAGTTGCTAAAAGCGATGATTTTAGAGGTATGTAATTGGCCACCCAACTACCAACCTGACGATAAAAAACTGCGATTTACCCAAGTATTTATTGACCAACTTGAATGCGCGCAAACCAGTAGTTTCTTTATGCCTACAGCACAAGACGACCGCTTATTACCAATTATTTCGGAGCTACACGCCAACCCTGGTTGTAATAAAACCCTAGAACAATGGGGCGAACTGGTTGGCGCGTCGACTCGCACGCTTAATAGGTTATTTCATAAAAGCTTTGCGATGAACTTTAGCCAATGGAAGCAAAAACTGCGCGGTCTTCGTGCCGTTGAAATGATTGAAGCAGGTTACACACAACAAACGATAGCCGAGCAGCTTGGTTTTGAGTCCAGCTCGGCGTTTAATACCGCATTTAAAAAGGTATTTAACTGCACACCGGGGCAATATTTGAAACGTTAAATAACCTGAGCTGTGGTTAAGGAATTTACTAACATTTTGATACTGATATTGATTTGTTAAATATTTTTCAAGTCTGCAGCCGGAAATAGATTCATGCTCCTAAGTTTAGTTTGGATACCACAAAAAATGGCGCATACAGCGCCATTCATTTAGTTAGTCTTATTGCTCGTTCAACTCAGCTTTGACAACTTTTGGTTTGCATAAGCCCGCGCCTCAGCAAGTCTGTTACTACTGCCATGACCTAAACGATAAAGTAGGTAATAACAGTAAGGTACAAAGGCTAAACTGGTTAAAGTTGAGAAAATCAAGCCACCAATAATCGCAATTGCCATGGGTTTATAATCTAATACGCCTGAATCTGCTGAACTACTATCGAACAACACAGGTAGCATACCAATTACCGTCGTTGCCACTGTCATTAGAATAGGTCGTAAACGG
Source organism: Pseudoalteromonas sp. NFXS53 (assembly GCF_056629255.1). NCBI lineage: Bacteria > Pseudomonadati > Pseudomonadota > Gammaproteobacteria > Alteromonadales > Pseudoalteromonadaceae > Pseudoalteromonas > Pseudoalteromonas sp. NFXS53. The sequence goes on from NZ_JBWVBR010000008.1 coordinate 161,321, forward strand.
GTTGAACAAGCATCAACTATCGCTTGTTGTAAGTGCTCTGCTGAGCCCTTAAAACGGTTAATTTGGTCAATCAAGACTATGCCATTATTTACCACAATACCCATGAGAACCAACATGCCTAACATGCCTGTTTCACCTAAGCCCATACCAAGTAGTGCAAAGGTCCAGTACACACCAACAAAGCCAAGTCCTATCGAACTTAGAATTGCAATTGGCAATAGCAATGACTCAAACAACGCCGCCATGATCATGAATATCAAGAACAGCGCGATCATCATATTAAAAGCCATGTCTTTCATTGACTCATCTTGCTCAGCAAACTTAGGACCTAAGCCCCAAGAATAGCCTCGCGGCAATGTAATGGCATTCATCATCTCGTTCAGCGACTTAGCCGCTTCTTTGTGACTGACATCTTGAATATTCATGTCAATAGAAATCTGAGTTTGACGATCTCTGCGCGAGATTGTGCGCGGTGCTGGGCGCGTTTCTATTTCTACCAATTGTTGCAAGGTTAAAATAGCGCCGTTTGATTCCATGACGGGTAAACTTTTAAGTTCTTCCATAGGAATAGCACCCTGTTCATAGTAACCCGCGATGATCTCGACCTCTCCCTTATCAAGGGTTCTCAGCGTTTTCAAGTTAAGACCACGCATGGCATTACCAATTTTAGTGGCAATTTCTTGCGTCGAAACACCCAGCTGCATAGCACGTTGTCTGTCTACCACCAGCTGCATTTCGTAAACATCGCCCTCAGCACTATTTTTTACATCGGTAAAATGTGGATGGGCTTCAATCACAGGGATAAGCTGCTCAGCCAACTCATTTAACTTTGCTGTCGAGCGACCAAACAGATAAACACTCACCGCCGTTCGAGATCCTGCTTCTCGTTGTAAAGATGCTTTTGCATACGCTGATTCAGGAAAGTTGTCACGGATATCTTTTTTAATATCCTCAATGGGTCTAGGTAAGTCTTCAACAAAGCGAATACTTGACCATGCGCCTCGTTGATAAACCCCTGAATAGAGCTTATGTATCCCAAGTGATTGCTTGTTATCGAGTAAATAAGTCTCTATTTTTTGCAAAAACGCGAGCTTTTTATCAAGCTCAGGTTCGCCCTTAAACTCATAAAAAATCTGCAATCGTTTTTGTGATTGAGCGTCACTTGAGCTCTTATCAACCATACTTTTTGCCAGCATAACACTGGTAAACATAATCAAGAAAAAAGCCCCCACACGCTTAGGGTGGCTAAGACCCCAAGTTAATGCTTTGCGGTACGTTTGCTGTGCTTTATCTGAGCCAGATTCATTTGCGCCGGCATTGTCAGGTAACACACGATACATACACAGTGGGATCAAGGTTTTTGCAACCAATAAAGACACCATTAATGGCACACAAATAGACACAGCTATCTGCTGTAGCATCACGGTTAAAAAGTTACTGTCACCCATGAGTAAAGGTAAAAAGATCACCACTGTAGTGAGTGTTGCGCTCAAAATGGCAGTACTGACTTTATCAACACCTTCTATGACTGCTGCTTTACCCGAATCGCCTTGTGCTCGTTGTTGCAAGATGCTCTCACAGACCACTACCGAGTTGTCGATAAGCAGGCCGATGGCGATGATCAAGCCAATCAAGGTCAGCATATTTAAGCTGAATCCCATGAAGTAAATAATCGCCAACGAAATGCTTAATGAAACAGGCACGGCAAGAACCACAACGCCGGTGAGTTTAAGGTTACGTAAGAAGAACCACAGTACAAAGAATGATAACACCGCCCCGATTGCGCCAGCCTGTAACAACGAAGAAATCGACACTTCAACACTGTTACCATCATCTCTGTCATATTGAATATCAATATGTTGCAGTTGTGGCTTTTGCATCACTTCATCAAGAGTTTCACGAATGCGCTTTGCCACATCGACTACATTTGAATCCGATTCTCTGAAGATATCTAAGCCAACAGCTGGTTGACCGTCAACACGACGCTGCCATTGGCGCTCACTCAATGCATAATGCACGTTGGCAATGTCAGAGAGTTTCACTCGCTCATTGATGCGTTGCGCACGAATATCTTCGATATCACGATATTGACCCTGCGGTGTCACCGCATAGCGATAATCATCAGTATGAACTTCACCCACAGATTTTAAAAAGTTGGCTTCTTGAAGTACTCGAGTCACTTGCTGAATGTCAACGCGATGCATAGCGAGTTTGTCAGGATCAAGTTTCACCCAAATTCTTGGCTGACGTAAATAAAGCTCTACGCGCCCCACGCCTTGAATACGCTCCAATGGCATTTTTAGGTTGTTTTCTAAAAACTCATAGTCACGATTTAAAGATTTTTCACTCAATAATGTTAATTCAACAACCGGCATATCTTGGGTTGAAAATTTCATTACGTCTACGCGTTGTAAGTCTTCAGGTAAAAGGTGCCGAACCAAATCAACCTTCTCACGTGCTTCTAAAATCGCCACATTTAAGTCGGTCGAAAACTTCATCTGTAGGGTAAGTGACGTCCACCCTGAAGAAGTACGAGAAGTGACTGAGTTTACCCCACCCATGGTTGCCAAAGCTTCTTCAAGAGGCTTGGTAATAAGGCGTTCAATCTCTTCAGGCGTCGAACCAGGGTATGATGCTCTTACAAAAACGGCAGGTGCATTGACCGCAGGCCAGCTATCAAGTGGAATAAGCTTACTGCTCATAAGACCAGCCACTATCATTGATAGCATCAACATAAAGCAAGTCACTGGCCGCTTTAGGGCCAGTGCAGTCAGGTTTTTGATAGATTTAGCCTGCTTCATAGTTCGCCTTACCTAAGTTCTCATTTACCTGCACTTGGTCACGGTTGAACACACTATATAAAACAGGAATAACAATCAGGGTTAAGAAAGTCGCAATTAATAGACCGCTCATTACCGTAATCGCCAATGGCGCGCGTAATTCTGCGCCCTCACCTGTTGCCATCGCCATAGGTAGTAGGCCTAAAATCGTGGTCATGGTCGTCATGATGATTGGGCGTAAACGTGAGTTGGCCGCTTCTAAAATAGCATCTAACATCACGCTGCCTTGCGCGCGTAATTGGTTAATACGGTCGATTAATACAATGGCGTTGTTTACTACAATACCGCTGAGCATGATCAAACCAATAAAGGTGATCACACTTAAGCTGGTACCAGTGATAAATAAACCAAAGATTGACCCGAGTACCGCCAGTGGCACGCTGAATAAAATGATGAACGGATTTAACAATGACTCAAACTGTGAAGCCATCACTAAGTAAACCAAGAATACCGCCAGCAATAGCGCCATAATTAATGACGAATAGGCTTCTTCCATTTGCTGGTTTTGCCCAATCACTTGACTATAAATACGGTCGGGTAAACCTAAAGATGCGACTTCACTTCTCACAACCTGCGCCGCTGTTGCTAAATCACCTTCTTTCACAGAGGCAGTAATGATGGCAACGCGCGCCTGATCTAAACGATTGATTTCGTTCGGGCCAATAGACTCAGTGACTTTCGCAACCGCTGACAAAGGCACGCTCTGGCCATTCTCACCATGAATGATTAAGTCGCGGATCGCCGCCACTGAGTTACGTGAATCACGATCAACCTGAACCAAAATATCAACCTGACGATCATCTAGGTTATATTTGCTAGCGACATTACCGCCAATTTTGGTTGCCAGAATATCGGTAATGCCAGCTGCGGTTAAACCTAGGCTACTTAAACGTTGATGATCAAACTCAATTTTCAGCTCAGGTTGTCCTGCTCTGAGCGATGTTGTGACATCGGCAAAACGGTTTTGCTGTTGCAGCTGAGACACCAATCTATCGGCGTACAGTTTTAACTCATCAAGCTGATAACCACTCATCACCACAACTAAAGGACGCTCTTGCTCAAACATGCGACTTTGAGTGAACTCCGCATTGACCTGCGCCATGCCAGACAGTTGCGCACGTAACGCATCTTGCACTGCGCTTAATTGTGCTGGTGTTTCAGTTTTAACAACCAGTTGCCCCCAGTGAGAGCCACCACGTGTCGCACTGCTCATCATCAGACTGCCTGTGCCCGACATACTATAAGTGTGCACCACACCTGGCATATCAACGACTGAACGCGCCAGCAAATTAAGCTGTTGGTCAGTTTGTTCAATCGGCGTGCCCTGACGCAGCGTAACTTCTAAAGTCAGCTCTGTTTGCGCCACTTCAGGCATCAGTTCCATGCCCAATTTAGGCAACAGGCTTGCTACACCCACAGCAAAAACTAAAGAAATTGAAATAACCAATGCACGCTGTTTCATCGCGCCTTTAAGTAGCTTGTCATACCCATTGGCAAAGATTTTATAGACACCATTGAATGAAACATAAGCCGGATAAGTAATTTTGCTGGTGCACCAGCCTATGATTTTCGACAACATCATAATGAGGCGTAATATCCAACGCCCGATAAAACAAGGGATCACAACAGCCAAAAACTTGAACGGCAGTAATAACAGACTCAGCCATTTCTTTGCACCTGTTTTCAAGGGCTTTTCAGATTCAATGTTTTCAAGGTTTGCATCACCCGAGGCAATTGAAAACTGACGTGACGCTAACATAGGAATAAAGCTCAGTGCCACAATTAATGAGGCAAGTAGAGCAAAGGTGACCGTTAGTGCTTGATCGCTGAAAATCTCACCAGCAAAACCTGTGACAAATGCCAAAGGTGCAAATACTGCCAATGTTGTCAGTGTAGACGCTGTAACTGCACCCGATACTTCATTGGTGCCTTCAATTGCTGCTTGTTCAACATCTTGCCCTTGTTCTTTTTTACGATAGATATTTTCAAGCACTACGATGGCGTTATCGACCAATAAGCCAACCGCCAGCGCAATACCGCCTAAAGACATGATGTTTAGGCTGATGTTATTGGCAAACATCAAGTTAAAAGTTGCAATGATGGAGGTTGGAATAGCCAGTGCAATGATGATTGTCGGTTTAAACTTACCTAAGAAAAGATACAAAACTACAATCGCGAGTAGACCACCGATAATGGCAGTTTGCTTCACTTCATCAATGGCTTTTTCAATAAACTCGGCCTGATTTGTGAGAATTTTCAGTTCAGCGTTTTCTGGTAATTCATCCTGTAGCTGTTTGATTTTAGCCTGTACACGTTTGGCCACAGCCACTGTATTGGCATCGCCCTCTTTATACAAAGCCATTTCGATTGCTTCGTTTCCATTAACACGAGTAATATCTTGGCGCTCTTTTACACCGTCAACCACAGTGGCAATATCACGTAGGTAAACCGTTTGTCCGGCATCTTGTTTAATAATGACATCGCCAATTTCTTCGATATAAGTAAACTGGTTCAGGGTGCGAACTAAAAACTCTTGCTGACCATCATAAACTCGACCGGCCGACACATTGATGTTTTCATTTTTAATTCGGTTTGTGATCATCTCAGCGGTCACATCACGAAGATTAGCTTGTTGTTGGTCAATAAGCACTTGTACTTCTTGCTCTAAACCACCACTGAGTTGAACTGCTGCAACCCCATCAATAGGTTCAAGGGCGCGTTTTAGCTCTTCTTCTGCGTAGGTGCGCAGTGATCTTAGTTGTGTGTAAGATTGCGCATCACCTGAGATGCTTAGTCTCAAAATTGGGTCTAAAGATGGGTTAAATCTTAAAATGACAGGCTTTCTCAGTTCAACAGGTAGCATTACCATATCGAGTTTTTCGCGAAGCTCCATGATGGCCAGATCCATATCTGTGCCCCATTGGAACTCAATGACTAAATCTGATTGCCCCGGTTTTGAAATAGAATGCAGTTTGCGAATGCCTTTAACGACACCTACCGCCTCTTCAATTGGTTTTGAAATCAGTTGTTCAATTTCAGCGGGAGCCGCACCGGGATTTTCTGTTCTTACTGTTAAAGTTGGGTAACTTAAATCGGGTAATAACGACACCACAAGGCGTGAGAATCCCACCATACCGAACAACATCACCGCCAAAACCAACATGGTTATGGTCACTGGGCGCTTTACCGCAAGCCTAGCAATATTCATACTCTGTCCTTACTTCTGGCGCGATTAAAGCTGTTGAGATTTTTCTTCGGTATTGGTCACGATGGCACTTTGGTCGTGATTTAACACCTTCAGTAAAGCATCTTCTTTAAGACCATGTTGACCTACAGTGATAACGCCATCTTCACTCGAAATAGGTGTGATGACTTCTACCCAGCCGTCTTGAGTGTAACCTGTTTCGACTTCAAGCTTTTTAGCTCTGTCATTCTGTGCAACGAACAAGGTTGCTTTACCATCTTTTTTGATCACGGCGTTTTCAGGCACCAAAGTAACACCCTGCTTGCTATCAAGCAGTAAAGCAACACGGGCAAACATCCCCGGCTTTAAAATATTCTCTTGATTATCAATCGTCAGTGTCACTTTGAAGGTGCCTAACTTGCTGTCTACCAAAGGCGCAATTCGCAGTACGGTTGCTTCTAGTTGTAGGTTTGGCTCTGCAGGGAAATGAAGTTTTGCAACTTGGCCCAGTTTTACTTTGCTAAGCTCTGACTCAGGCAAGTAAACAACGCCGATGAGTGAGTCTAGTGACACAACATGGAACATTTCATTGCCTGAATTACTTAGCATGTTATGTGCTTTGACTGAACGTTTTGCGATAACGCCGTCAATCGGCGAAACAACTTTACTGTCGCGCAGTTTAATTCTGGCAACTTCAAGTTGGTTTTCTGTTGTTTGCACTCTAAAGCGAAGTTTATCTAAGTCTTTTTCCGAAATCAGTTGTTTGCCGTCAACTGGCTGGCTACGACGATATTCTGACTTTGCTGATTCGTAATCAATCTTGGCACGTTCAAAATCTAATTCATAATTGCGCGGGTCAATTTGTGCAAGTAACTCTCCAGCACTCACACGCTGACCTTCTTGCGCATGCACAGATTCAAGCATGCCCGTTACCTTATTAACCACTTTGCTTTCTTGCTCTGCTTCTAAAATGGCAGTGGTTTGATAGAACTTGGCAACATCACCGACTTTTGAAAAAGTAACTTCAACAGGAATGGCAAACTCTTCTTTTTCTTGCTTTTTCGCTGTTTGCTCTGTTTTGCTATCTGCTTTTGCAGTGTTTTCTTCGCCTGAGCAGGCCACTAAGCCTAATACCGATAATGCCAAAAGTGATTTTTGAAATGAATTTAGCAACGACATATTCCCTTCTTATTTTACTAGCCATATGTTATTTGCTCACATCATAAGCGAAAAGGTAAATAAAAAATAACCCTGCCTTTGTTAATTTGTAAGCGTTTGTAAATTAGAAACAATTGGTAACATTTGATCTAAATAGCCAAACAGGGCATATCAACTAAACAACTTGAAATTCAAAAGAATAAATCACAATCCCTAGGAATTAGACTAGGCTAAAAATAGCGAAATAGCCCTCTTTTTGGAACAACGCACAAATCTAACAGGTGAACATATGTACGATGATTTAACCCTAGAGCATTTTATGGATGGGCTCATTAAACGGAACCCACATGAACCTGAATTTCACCAAGCAGTCAAAGAAGTTGCAGAGTCTGTAATCCCTTTTATTAATCAAAATAAAAAATATCACCAAGCGCATATTCTAGAAAGAATGACAGAGCCTGATAAAGTCGTCTCTTTTCGTGTCACTTGGGAAGATGATCAGGGCAATATTCGTATTAACCGTGGTTATAGAGTGCAATTTAACAATGCTATAGGCCCATACAAAGGCGGATTGAGATTTGACCCTTCTGTCAGTTTAAGCGTGTTGAAATTTCTGGGTTTTGAACAAACCTTTAAAAATAGCTTAACGACCTTACCCATAGGCGCAGGTAAAGGCGGCGCTGATTTTAACCCTAAAGGTAAATCAGATAGAGAAATCATGCGCTTTTGCCAATCATTTATGACACAGCTTTATCAACATATTGGCCCTAATATGGACGTTCCTGCAGGCGATATCGGCGTTGGCTCTAAAGAAATTAGCTATTTATTTGGTCAGTACAAGCGCATCACCCATAGAGTCGAAAGTGTACTCACAGGCAAAGCCATTGAGTATGGTGGCAGCCTCATTCGTACCGAAGCGACAGGTTACGGCAATGCGTTTTTTATGCAAGCTATGCTCGCTTACCACCAGCACGACATTAAAGGCAAGACTTGCTTAGTATCAGGGTCAGGTAATGTTGCGCTTCATTGCGCTGAAAAGCTAATACATCTTGATGCCAAAGTGCTCACGCTTTCTGATTCAAGCGGCACACTATTTATTCCAGATGGCCTCACGCAAGTACAACTTGATAAAATTAAAGAAATTAAGATCCAGCAACGCAAACGACTCGATGTATTGACCAGTGAGTTTAATTGCGAATTTTTTGAAAATAAAAAACCTTGGCATATAAATGCACAACTCGCTTTCCCTTGTGCTACTCAAAATGAGTTAACAGAGGAAGATGCAAAACAATTGGCTGATAATGGCTGTATTGCGGTATCTGAAGGCGCCAACATGCCTTGTACGCCGGAAGCCGTAAAAGTGTTTCATGACAATAAAATCCTGTATGCGCCAGGTAAGGCAGCAAACGCCGGCGGTGTGGCTGTATCAGCTTTAGAAATGTCGCAAAATAGCATTCGTATGTCTTGGTCGCACGACGAGCTTGAGGAGAAACTGCACAACATCATGAAGCAAATACATGATAAATGCGTGCAATATGGTGAAAATGAAGGTCACGTTGATTATGTCAAAGGTGCCAACATCGCGGGCTTCATTAAAGTGGCTGATGCCATGCTGGCCTATGGTGTGGTCTAGTTTTAACACTAAAAAGCCCAGCAACCGCTGGGCTTGATGTCTTTTATTTAAAGCTAACTGCTAAAAATTATTCAGATACTGGGAAGCCACGGTCACGCATTAACGCGCCTACTTCTGCATCACGACCACGGAACTTGTTATAAGCTTCTGCCGGATCCATTGCATTACGTACTGAGAATAAGTACTGAACTAAACGGTCGCCTAAGTCTTTGTCGTAGAAACCACCCGTTGCATTTGCAAATGCTTCTGCTGCATCTGAGGTTAATACTTCAGCCCACAGGTAACCATAATAACCTGCCGAGTAACCTTCACCAGAGAAGATATGACCAAAGTGCGTTGTACGGTGGCGCATTACGATTTCAGATGGCATGCCTAACTTAGCAAGTTCTGTTTTCTCAAACTCAACCGGATCGCCAATTAGCTCAGGATCTGTCATATGGAATTTCATATCCATAATCGCAGAGGCTAAGTATTCAGTTGTTGAGAAGCCTTGGTTAAACGTCGAAGACTTTTGGATCTTCTCGATTAACTCTTTTGGCATTGGCTTGCCCGTTTTGTAGTGAACAAGGTACTTATTGATCACCTCGTCAGTTGATAACCAACGCTCTAATAACTGAGATTGGAACTCTGTATAGTCACGTACACCGCCGTTCGAGCTTGGGTATTTCACATTTGAAGAAAGCGCATGTAACGCATGACCAAATTCGTGGAAGTAGGTATTCGCATCATCCCAAGAAACCAGTGTTGCTTCGCCGTTTGGTGCTTTCACGAAGTTTGAGTTATTGGTGCTCAATACGTTTGTCTTACCTTGGAATGTGGTGTGTGAACGGAATGACGTTGCCCATGCACCTGAACGCTTACCTTTACGAGCAAACGGGTCAAGGTAAAATAAGCCAACGTGCTCGCCGTTAGACTTACGCTTCACTTCCCATACTTTCACGTCTTCATGGAAAACTGGCACTGACCCCTCAGGTACTGGTGTGAATGTAAAATCGAATAACTCACCTGCCACATAGAACATGGCTTCAGTTAGCTTGTCCGCTTGAAGGTATTCTTTTACTTCGTTTGAATCTAGGTCGTATTTCGCTTTACGTACTTTTTCAGCGTAGAAACGGTAGTCCCATGGTGCGATAGTGATATTCGCACCTTCTTTATCAGCGACAGCTTGCATGTCTGCCACTTCTTCTTTTACGCGAGCAATCGCAGCAGGCCATACTTTGTTCATAAGTCCGATAGCATTTTCAGGTGCTTTTGCCATGCGATCTTCTAAACGCCATTGTGCATAGTTTTCGTAGCCTAATAGCTGAATGCGTTCATGGCGTAGCTTTAAGATTTGGCTGATCACATCACGGTTGTTGTTTTCACCCGCATTATTTCCACGATTGTAGTAGTTGTGCCAAACTTGCTTACGTAGTTCACGTTCTTCAGAATACTTTAAGAATGGGTCCATTGATGAACGCGTATTCGTTACGGCATATTTGCCTTCTTGACCACGCGCTTTTGCTGCTGCCGCTGCTGCAGAGATGTATGACTTAGGTAAACCAGCTAGCTGATTTTTTGTAAGATAAACGACATAGTTTTCTTCATCAGCCAGTACGTTGTTACCAAACTTAGAATGTAAGCCTGACAGCTCTAGGTTAATTTCAGCATAACGCTTTGCTTTGTCACCCGATAGTGTTGCACCGTTACGCGCAAAACCGTTGTAACGCATCCAAGTAATACGCTGTTCTTCTGCGGTTAAGTTTTTAAACTCATTGCTATTATAAACTGCTTGAATACGCTCAAATAACGCTTTGTTTTGCGTGATCTTAGAGCTCATCGCAGAAAACTTAGGCACTAATTTACCTTGTAACTCACGAAATGCTGGACTTGAGTTGTTGTTTGCCCAAATGCCATAGTATGGGAATAAACGGTCCAGAGCTTCACCTGACGCTTCAAGTGCCACTATGGTGTTTTGAAAAGTTGGCTTCTCTGGGTTATTTGCAATGGCATCAATTTCTGCAAGGTTTTCAGCAATTGCAATATCCAGTGCTGGTTCTAAATCCGCAATTGTGACTTTGTCGAACTGCGGTACGCCGTCATACGGCCCTGCGTACTTTTGCAATAAGATATTGTCGTATTGCTTTTCAACTTTTTGTACTACAGGTTCAACTTGTTGTGATGTACTTTGTGTACTGCTACACGCACTCAGTGCAACAACAACCGCTGCACTTAATAGAGAGATTTTTAGTTTCATTTTAGATGTTCTCAGTTTGTTAACCCCTCTATGTTACGAGGCAAACCAATCAGTGCAATAATAAATGCGATGAGAATAGTATCTAAATGTAAATTGTCTCTAAAAATCTAAAATCATCTCATTTATCTCAGTAATTAATTTCAACTTTCTGTATTAAAATTATTCAACAGGTAAAGTATTTACAAACCAAAACATAAGATTAACAATTGTACCTCTTTTAATTTTTCAAAGGATTTTGAAATGAAAACTACAACTTTGATTGCAAGTGTTTTTCTTGCACTGACTTTTAATGCAGCAGCTAACACTGCTGAAAAAGAAATAAAAACAACTGACTTTAATACTTTTTACGACACTCAGGTTGCAAGCCCTGACTGTGGTGGTTATTGGGATGAGCGTCGTGTTCGTGTGTGTGACTATCGCACTGAGCTCACTGATATTGCATACAAAACGTGTCACTACAAGTTAATGTATAAAAACTCAATGACAACTTATCCTGATTGGACGACTAAAACTGTACTGGCTAGTCAAAGCTGTCCTAATGACTGGACAATTCCTGGCCCTTATGGTTATGCTCCGGGCGGTGTTTATGTCCATCAACATGATACTTTCTTCACTCAACAAGAGCGTAAAACAGTTGCATATAATTGCCGTTGGGAAACTCGCAGTGTTTGGGTACCAAACGGCGGTCAATTCTGTCCGATTGAACCATAATTTTAAATTGTTGAGCGGTAATACCGCTCAACACTTCATCACTTCATCACTTCATCACTTCATCACTTCATCACTTTCAAAGTTTATCCTTAATCTCTTGTTGAAGGTCTTTACTCCTTCTGTACTGTCTTGAATTAGGTGCTGCGTATTCAATAGCCAACCGAATAGATTTGGCAGCCTGGTAAGGTTTACTTTGAGCAAGAAATAGCCTGGCTAGCTCATAATTAGGTGCCGATTGCTTTGGGTAAAAAGCCTGCCACTTGTTAATAACATAATAGGCTTCGTCGTAATGCTGCTCTCTTATCAAATAAGCTGTTAGCCCCCATAGCTCATTAAATTCAGGTATCACCTTATACCCTAATCGAGTCGATAAACGCTTATAGTGCACATCAAATTTTTCTGGTGCTCCCACCACAGTATTGCTCGACAGCCACCAATCTCGAAATGTATATCTTAGCGCATGGTATAACCCAAGGTGTGCAATCGTCATATGATCTTCACCTGAAATAAATCGAGCATTTATATCAAGAGAGTTAGGTGCTTTTGTTTTCAATAATGCTAAGAATTTTTCAAAAGCAGCATACTGTTCTATGAATGGGGTCTCTTTTTCACTGTAGGCCACAAGTATTTTATTATTTGCCGAACTCACTAGACTTTGCTCTATCTCATTCAAAAGCTTGCCATCAGCCCAAGCTAAGGTTGGTGACAATGCAAAGTACGCATTAAATTTCTCGGGGTGGCGTGCAAAAGTAAATATAGTAAATAGGCCGCCTAAAGAATGACCACTCAATATCTCAAAAGGCGCAGTTCGATAGGTTTGATGTATCAGTGGCTTCACCTCAGTTTCGATAAAAGTCAGCAGCTTTTCAGCACCTTCTTCTTTACTAAATACAGTGCCATCTTGATGATACGGGCTTAGCTCATTGTGACGGTCAAAGGTTTGAATACCCACAACAATCAACTCTGATATTCCACCCGCTAGGTAATGGATCATAGAAGAAGCATGAGGCATCTGCATATTTGCGTCAGTTAAATAAATAACCGGATAGACTTTGTCTTTATCTTGCTGATAACTCGCAGGCAAAGACACGAGAATTTCTCTCGTTTCGCCATAGACTTTTGATTTTATTTTAGTAATGTTAGGCGCCTGCGCGGTTGCTATAGGGGTAATGAAGAATGCTAATAGCAGCCAAACTATTCGCGCATAATCGAATTTTTGTAAAAAAGTAACCATAAGAAAAGCCTTATAAACAAACAGAGGACTCACTCTATAACCGAGTAGATTCGAACGCGATAAAGTCGCAACAATGTTTCTCTTAGGAATAACTTAGGCTTTTTATAACTATTATTATCAATACGTTAAATGACTTCCATGGACAAGTTTTATCTAAATAATATCTTCATTGATGCAAAGAGAAATCAAGTTTGTCATGGAGAAACCTGTGAATTAGTTGAACCAAAAGCAATGGCATTGCTCTGTGTGTTTGCACAGCACCCAAAGAAAGTGCTCAGCCAAGAGTTTTTATACGAGCAGGTTTGGCCTAATCGCATATTTGCCCCCAGCTCTCTGCAACGTTTGATCGCACTATTAAGAAAGGCTTTAAAAGACGACAGCAAAGCCGCGAAAATTATTCAGACACATGCAAAGCGTGGCTACAGTCTTGAGGTTTCACCAGAAATAAAGAAAGTAATAACGGATAAAGAGACAACCAATAAACCCAAATTACATCAAACTTTGGTCTTTATTAGTGCAGCCTGCATGCTATGTATACTCTTGGCATTTGAGTTTATTGTGCCGTCACAACAACAGGCACAGTTATCTATAGCAAAATCAAAAGCGCTAACCCACTCTACTCACCAAGAATCTAGAGGTAAACTATCACCTGATGCTGAAAAACTAATTTTCATGCAACAAAAACAGGATGGTTATGAATTAGTTTTAAAAACGCTTTTTAACACAAACAAGTATATTTTACTAAAGCAGCATGAGCCCTTTGTGTTTGATTGGTTAGATAATGATAAAATTATTGTCAGCTTTAAAGAGCCAAAAACTGGTTGGATACAGCTAAAAATATATGAAGCTGAAAATAGCCGCATTACCTTTAAGCACAGCATCAGTTTGCCAGATGATGTAACCCAAGTTGATCATCTATCTACGTCTACTAATGGGCATATCTATTTTGTAGCGACTCAACAAATAGCAGATAAATCGATGCCTTTTCTCGCAGAGTTCTCTGTTGAAAAGCAACACATAGACCTTTTAGCTCCATTGCCATTAAGTACACGAGTACACTCACTGGCAGTGGCGCCCGATTCAGTGTTTGTATCACTTACTCAAAACCAAACTACCCAAAAAATAATGCGTTTTGACAGGCAAGCTTATGATTTTACTTCGATAAAAGAGGGCTTTTCATCTATTTACCACCTTGCTTGGTATGCACCTAAAGCACAACTTTTACTTTTTGATACGCTTAAGCCTGAAGTAAGAATGATCGATGGTAAATTTCTAAATAACGAGAAAATTAACAATGTAGAGCTTGTTCCTGTTCAGTTTTTCGATACCTCACCGCTTACTCAAGTCTCGCTGCAAAATAGCAAATTAGTCGCAACGATTTTTAGCGAAAATATAGACATTCTTTCTAATTTTGAAGGGGCATTTAAATCTAACAGTAAATATGAAGACTACCTTGCAAGTGTTTCTTCAGATGGAGAGAAAATCGCCTTTGTTTCTCAAAAACATGGACTACCGATGTTATTTCTAAGACAAAATGAACAAGATAAGGTGATCTTTAACAATCGTCTACGAAGTGATTTTATATCCAAAGCCATTTGGTCTGCTGATAACACTGAACTTGCTTTTGCCGCCTCGGGTAAAGCATTTGTATATCATCTTGCCACCAATCAACTTACAACCTTAGAATCAGATGCCTATATTGTGCGAGTTGACCATTGGTCAGAAGATAACAACACTTTGATCACAACAACTCGCCAAGCAAACTCGTCCTTGCACTTTGATTTAAGTAAAGGCTCAGCCACAGTATTTAATCAACGCGGTACAATTATTTTTAGTAATGAAAATCAGCAAACTGTTTGGGACCGCAATAAAGTTTTTAACTTACAAGGTGACCAAGCGTGGTCATTTAATGACGGCGAAATTGTGCACGCATTCAGTTTAGAGCATCAAATTCTGGTTCATGTCAGAACAGACAATGGTAAAAATCACTTAGTGACGTTATCAACAAACTTAGCAGAGCGAGATAAATTTGCCTTACCACCAGAAGCTGACTTTGTTTCGAGCGCCTATTATGATGAGAAAACCGCGCAGTTCATCTATTTTTACTCGCATTGGCTAGACAATGACGCTGATATTGTTTCAAGCCATATATCTATTAACTAAGTGTTTTTCAAATAAGCGCGTAGTTAAGTAGCAAATTAGTATTATTAAAAAAATCACAATACGTTTACAATAACTATATTGCTCGGTTTTGCTTGGTCATTTTTATGAGTCTATTGTTGTCTTTGTTATTGTCAGCCTCTGCAACTGTCAGTTCTGAATCAATAGAGAATCTATCTCAACTAGAAAAAAACAATCCGAAGCAAGCGCTAGCAGAGTACAAAAGACAAAAACACCAGTACCAAAATACCTTTAACGAAGACGCACTCCAATTTCATCGTATCGCTATCAAGGCTGCAATCAATGTATATGATTGGCAAAGCTTTACGAATATCTTAACAACCTTGAAAAAAAAGCAGTTTGCAGCCGTAACAGAAAAAAAAGCTTTGCATATTATTAATGATATTGGTGTGGCATACAGGCAAAATAATCAACACCAAGATGCGATACAGCACTTTACTTGCGCCTTAACAAAAACCACAAGTATTAACTACACAGCGGCCCTGAAATCAAACATAGCAACAGCCTACCGTGTTCAAGGACAACCATCTGTCGGGTTTCAATTACTCGACTCAATTGAGTTTGATGTCTTAGATGCCAATATCAGTGCAGGTATTCATATTGTGCGCGGTAATATCGCTCTGCATATTGAGCAAGCTGATAAGGCGCTTAACCACTTTTTAGAGGCCAAAAAGTTATTTCAATTACAAAATAAACATAGAGATTCAGTTCGACTCACATTCTCTATTTTGACCACTGCACTCATCAAACAAGACCTTGCGTTATACAAAGAGTATCGCGCTAATATAGAAACCAAAATTCGTGAGCATGCAATCGAAAATCATGACTACCTGCTTTTTTTAGATGAAGTTAAACATGCAATAGCCATAGAAAATGTATCGAGCTTACGGACTCAACATATTTCTGAGCTAGTTAAACTTTTAATGGGTCATGATGACGCCAGTGAAAATGTCAGATTATTACTTAAATCTCTAAACCTAAAGGTGCTTGTTCCACCAGACCAGAAAAGGCAGCCTAAAGAGCCTTTGCTTGAACCAAATTTAGCTGCACCGTGGTGCGAAGGTATGAGGTAGAGCTATAGCAAAGCCTCATAATCCGTAGGTGGGAATTTACACTAAAAATACGCTCAATGAATATTAAGCTTTTAGCTATTTGAAAAATTATAAATTGATTATCTAAATAGGTTAGTTCCTATAAGTTTTACAAAAGAGCAGATTGAAAGTAAGGTGCTATAAAAGCGTTGCAAAATAGTTTTTTTATTTTTGACACATTTAGCGTTTTTACTTTTTCAAAAGAATTAAAAACTTAATAAGGAAATTTAAACTATGCCGTATAAAAATAAAATGAAACATGCCATATCTACTGCCATTTACTGTATTACATGTTTTTTCACATTGAATGTAAATGCGACAAACTCGTTTAATGAATGGTACGATCATGGTGCCTCATGTGTCATTAAGGTAAAAGAGACTCCAAGTGGAATATGTTCGGGATTTAATTGGGTCAAAGGCCCAGAGCTTTATACTATTATCGTTTCACGTACAAAAGAAATCATGGTTGGAAAACTGCCAGAAGAAAACTTTAAGGAAACTTTAATTGGACTAATCACGATTAGACCAGAACATCTAATCAACGATGAAACAGTAAAATTCAGCGTTCAGCTATTACTTAGAGAAGCGCATATTTATAAAGCCTTTCTAGATAATAATTTTCCGGGTCAATGTAATATCGAGTTTTCTGGAGACTCAACTCAGCTTATTGCTGATACAGAGTGTAAAGTTCAGGCTGATTTTTTTAAAGCTTAACACGTTTAGCATCTAAGCCATTAGTGACCACTAATGGCTTTATAGTAAATTTCTCGGTCCAATACTGAAAATTTATCTAGAGTATATTCACAAGTCTCATAATATCCTTTTCGTCATTGTAAATATGCGGTGAAACACGCAGTCCATGTGCCCTTGCATCTATGCTTGTTCCATCTTTAGCACATTCAATTAAAACTGCTTCTACTCCCTTATGAGGCTTAATAATCACTGTGCCACTTCGACGATTCCTATCGTGCGGTGAAACCACTTGTTCGCCCAGATGTTGGATCAGTAAGTCTATTAAGTCTTGGTTATGCGCCCTGAGCTTATCACCAAGCTTTGCAAAATAATCAATACTGTGCGAGGCAAAAGCGTAAGGGGCAACACTGGGTGTACCGCCCCAGAACTTCAAGGCGCTGTCGTGATAAGCAAAATGGTGAATATCAAACTCAAACGGGTTTTCATGAGAAAACCAGCCTACATCTTTTGGCGCTAATCGCTCAATATGCTTACTGTTAAGCCATAAATAGGCAGCCCCTGGGCCCCCACATAGCCACTTTACACTTGAGCCAATCATAAAGTCAGCATCAAGCTTATTTAAATCTAAAGGAATAACACCAGCTGATTGCGCAACATCTATAATACTTAGGGTTTGATTGGCTTTGGCAAACTTTACAATGTCATTGACAGGCGCGAGCTGCCCGGTATTTGAGTAGGCTTGGCTAACAAAAACTAAATCAACATCGGCAGTTAAATGCTGCTGCCAAACGTCAATTTGCGTGATGTCTTTGTGTTCAGGAATATAGCGAATTGTCGCCCCGTCAGGGAGTGCTTTTTGCATCACAAAGCCCATACTTGGGAAGTCTTGTGCGCTCATTAGCACGACACTATTTTCGTTTAGCTCAGGTAAAGCCATTATGAGTTTTGTAAGTCCACTCGATAAATTAACTTGCGGGCAAAACTGCATAAATGACGAGTTAAACAGCCGACCCAACGCCTGTTGAAACTCAGTAATAATTGCCAGCCAAGCTTGCCAAGGCTCTCTGCCCGAATCTTGCCATGGTGATAAATAGCTTTGTTTAAAGTGGGTTTCGGCACTTTTTAGTGGTCTTCCAACCGAGTGATTCAATAAGTACGCTTCACTCGGTAATACAAAATCTTGTTTCATCTGGTTATCTGCTTAACGTGGCTTTGAGTTTTTGAATATCGTGATAACGAGTAAAAATGTCCTCTCGCTGATTGGCGGCGCGACGGTCTCGAAGTTTTTCGAGTGAGCCAAGTAAGACTGACAGTGGCGGGCCGCTGGCTGTTACTTTATCTAGGTGTTGCTCTGCCATTGAGTTTGAAGGCTGCGCAATATACTTATCAACCAATTGGTTATGATGCTGAGTCGCGCCTTTGCCGTGTAACTCGCACACTTCTAAAAATAACGATACATTCTCTTGATACCAAGAAGCACTATGCTGGTTTTCAAGGTTTAAAAATGAATCCATCAAACTCGTGCGTCGCATACAATCACGCAAAATTTGCTGATCTTCTGGCATCATATATAAGAATTTATCCACCAGCATTTGCGAATAGCTAGGCTCATTGGCAACACATAACCCGAGCAGCATATCGATCACATTAATACCAGCAAAGTCTCCAGCATTGGCACCACGATAAATCTGAGAGCCCACTCTATGTGGTTTGTAATAAGGTCTTACACAGTAAAAAAATCGGTCGGTGTCGAGCTTATCAAACAACTCTTGGTTAGAGTCAATCACATCTTGCAGCGCATATTTAGCAACTTTTAATAAATCGCCCGTGATTGGGTGCGATACGCCCAACGGTAAGATTTTTAACAAGGCGTCAGCAGCGCGTTTATAGGCCAGAATGCCTTTAGTGTTGTAATCGACGAAGGTTTTTTCGTCTGCGAGATCGGTAAAGCGTTTATACACTCCATTTACCGCTGTGTTGTGTGTCGTTAAATGCGCAGTGGCAAAACGCGGCGTGACGCCTATCGACGCGCCAATGTGCATTGCCAATGTAGAAGCTTCAACTAAGGGTGAAGTACGCTCTCGGCTCGGCTCAGTTATTTCATGGCGTCTGCAAGCTGCCATATAGAGGCCAACATTGCCGAGTAAATCAAAGGCATTATCGAATCCTTCATCGGTATTGCCTTCGGTAACTAAAGCTTTGATCAACTCTGTGCCTTCGATCTGCAATTGTTGCTTTAATGCTTCACCGACATGTTCAACATTCGCTTTGTCTTCTTGCTGCCAATACAAGGTTTCGAGTTGTGAGTTTATCTCGCAGAATGAACTGCGGATCCAAGCATCAAATTCTCGTGTACATGCTGTCATAATTTTTTATTCTTATTGGTATTGATAAATTAATAGTAGCAGTAGGCTGTGATAAAAATTCACCAATAAACTTGATTATTCCGCCCTCAATGAGTGATATTTAATAAGATAACAATTAAAATTAGCGGAATTAACCAACATGCGTGTTGATAGTAAAGATTTAGCCATTTTAGACCTGTTACAGTATCGTGGCCGAATGACAACCACTGAAGTGGCACAACAGGTTAATTTATCTGACACCCCTTGCCTTAGAAGAATAAAAAAACTTGAGCAAGAAGGTATTATTAAGGGCTATCAGGCCATTCTAGACCGAGAAAAGCTTAACCTATCGATTTTGGTATATGCCCTAGTCAGGCTAAATGCCAATACTGATAAGCTCGCCGATGAGTTCGAAAACGAAGTAGAAGCCCTTGAGCAAGTCATGGAATGCTCGGTGATCACAGGCAGTTATGACTATTTGCTAAAAATAGTCGCCAAAGATTTAAGCCACTACGAAAGCTTCGTAAAAAAATCGTTGGGACAGATCAGCAGTATCGCAGCAATTGAATCCACCGTTGTGTTAAAACAGACTTTCTCACGCAATCAGTTGCCTTTGAAAACGCCGTAAAAGCTTTGCCCTAATTAATAAGTTACTGCATTTGCTTTGAGGCCACTTCTTTTAGTTTATCTAAAATGACTTTTTGGTTTCGATTATCAACAAAGGCAATTTGATTTGAACTGAATACATTTTGCTGTGTGTCCATCGCATACATTTGCACGCGCCCAGTGCTCCCCCAAAAGGTGTTGATCAATGCCTGATCTTCACTCGGAAAAGAATATAGCTCTGATGAGCGGTAACTTAACATATTGGTTGAAGATGGGAGTAACTCAGATTGATCTGAATAACGTTGCTGCTCTAGGCGAATATCAACATAGTTGTTATCACTAATTTGCACTCGCATCAGTGCTAAAGGTCGAAGCGATGTGCTCGCTCTACCCGAGTTTGACACAACGGCATCCACAGTAAAAAACGTATTTTGCTCAAACTGCTGGTCTTTTAGTTTTTGTAATTGTGTTTCGATATTACGAATATCATCTCTTAAACGTTCATGGCGATTATTCGACTCACGGATCACATCCGTTATATCTTCTTTCACATCATTAAGCAGAAATGCCAATGCCGCCAGATTGAGGGCGGGCTGTGCTTGGGCATTAAATTCCATTTGCGAATAATCTCGTGTGATGGCTAACACTTGATTTTCAAAATACTGTGCTTCGGCGTCATCGATATGATTACTCAAGTCCCAGCTTTTTAATTCACTGACACGAAACTCATCCAACGGATACTGTTGATTAGCGGGGTCTAAATAAGCGTCTATACGCTCTATGCTTTGTTGTAACTTTGTTTTTGTGATTGAGATATTTTTAAGGTCTTGTTTTGCTTTATCGTAGGCAGTAAATAGAGTGCCAAGAGAGAACTCAGGAAAGTCAATTTTATCACCCCTCTGCCCCAAGTGATTAAATTCATACAACAAGTATTCAGGAATGTAAGGCTCGAGCATTTGCAGCTCATCGGTATCAAGGGCAACCTTAAAATGATCCGATTCAATTCGACTGATTGAAGTGATCTCTATGGCCACCTCGGACGTTTCTACAAAGTAAATTTGCCATACGGGTATTGCAGCCGCAGACACGATCCCAAACCCACCTAGCACAAGCCCTTTTAAATGGCTTTTAGTTTTGTCTAATAACCCTGTTTTTAGGGTCTGCTCAGTTTCATTATGCTCTTTGTCGACCATGATTTAATTACCCTTTAAATACCTTTTAATACACAAAGAAGATTGAAAAAAGACCGCTCAAAAGAGCGGCCAAACCTGCGTTTTGGGAAGTGCCAACAAAGGCCGCATCCTTGCGCGGAACGAATTCTGCTGATGCTGAATGTCGCTACTCCTTTAACTGGTTGGAGCTTTATATTGAACGAGAGCGACTAAAACTTATCGGGGAAAATACGGACTTTTAGATGTATTTTTACTGCAATTAGAAATTGCAGTAATTCATCTAATCTTCAGAGTAATACTGCACTCACAATATTCAATTGAATTAAGATGCTAGTACTCAAAAGTGGTACTTTACTCTCAAATAGCATCGATAACTATTCTCATTATTGAACTCTCTTGCTAGTATGCGCGACTTTTGAAAATCAAACTGGTGTATTTTGGAACGTTATTACTCTGAAGTGTTAAGTTATATCGCTCGCTCAGTTGGATGCAAAGACAAAGCTCAAAACATAGTGCAAGAAGCCTACACACGTCTGTTGAGTTACCATCGCAGTAATCCAAAGCAAGATAGAACTCAAGAACGCGCGCTTTTTTTTAAGGCTGCTAAGAATATTGTGATCGATCAGTATCGCAAAAGTCAGCCTATTGCTGAGCCAGATGAAGTTGAGCTGATTGCCCCGAGTTTTTACGAGCCCGAAGCGAAGTTAGCAAGTCAGCAACAGCTGGCACTTCTAAACCGTAGTATTGAGTCTTTACCATTAAAGACCAAGCAAGCTTTTGTACTCTACAAATTTAAAAACCTAAACCAAGCACAAATCGCTGAGCAAATGGGGATATCAGTGAGTATGGTTGAAAAACACCTAGCCACTGCGATGCTGGCGTGTCGACAAGCATTAAAAAAACAATAAGAGAATCGAAATGGACCGTCAAAACTTACACATTCAACAGCAAGTGGATCGTTGGTTAGAGCGTGAAAAACAAGGCCTAAGCCAACAACAAGCACTCGCCCTGCAAGACTGGCTAGACATTGACAGCAAGCATGTGCTCGCCTATCAAGAAAGCAAACAAGTCGAGCAGTTATTGTCGCAATTTTCTGAGCAAGACATTCAAAGCCTTGAACAAAGTGTTACAACGACACATCAAACAAGCAAAAGAGCAAATCAGAGCCCTTTTGCAATCGCAGCATGTTTTGCACTACTTTGTGTTTGCTTGTTCAGTTACTTAAACTGGCCTACCCCGTTAAACTCGGCAGCTTTTCAAGGCAGTTATCAAACAAAACGTGGGGAAATTACAGATATTGAATTACCAGATCAAAGTACACTTACACTCGATGCAAAAGCGTCAATTTCTGTTAATTTCGATAATGAGCAAAGAGTAAATAAACTCCTCAAGGGCCGTGTCGTGTTCGATGTTGCAAGCGATAAAGCCCGCCCTTTTGTGATAGACACAGGCAACAGCACAATTACCGTTCTAGGCACACGCTTTTCGGTGGATAAAAAATCTCATAGCACACGAGTGATGGTTGAACATGGACGCGTCAGTGTGCAAAACCAGCGCGAGCGTATTGAATTAGTCAAAGGTGACGTTGCGACCATTCAAGCCTCAGGTATGGTGATCAGCAAGTTTGATCCTGAGATCACGCATGTCGATGCGTTTAAACAAGGCCGCTTAATGTTTGATAACACCCCGCTTAATGAAGCGCTCGAAACCTTCAACCGTCATCATGACTTTAGTTACACCTTAGCAACCAAATCTCATGACGAGTTAACTATTTCAGGGACATTTTCGGCTTCAGAGTTAGAGAATTTCGTTACCTTGTTACCTCACGCTTTGCCTATTGAAGTTAAAAACCTTAATAATCATATAATTATAAGCAAACGAAATTAAATAAAAAAAACTTTAAAAATTTATTGAGGAGTTCTCATTCTCATTCGTTTTCATAATAGGTAATTTATTTGGACGTATAAAAATGAGAACTCGCTCTGTACTAAACACACGACTCACTCCCCTTGCATTTGCGCTAGGCCTAAGCCTGAGCCTACCTGCTGCGGCACAAAATCAGCTTTCGGTATATGAATTTAATCTAGCAAAACAGCCTATGAGCCATACTCTGACTCAAGTTGCCAAAGCCGCGAGTATGAATTTAATCGCTGACGCAAAACTGTTAAATGGCCTACAAGCCCCTGCTCTTCAAGGTGAGATTAGTTTAAACAAAGCACTAGAGCTGACCCTGCAAAATAGCAACTTAACCGCGCGTATTATCGACAATAACATCATCATTAAAGCCGCAGTAAGCACACAGACTTCATCAAACCATAAAAGACACACCAGCTTTGTGCCTGATGGCGCCAACAATTCGCAACAAGACATTGAAGTGATTGAAGTCAAAGGAGATAGATTACATATGCACCGCGAGCAAATTGCTCGCACCAAAGGTTTATCAAACTCAGATATCTTCTCCAGCTTTGCAGGTATCGAAGCGAACAACCTGCGCAATGAAGCAGGCGCATTAGATATCGGTATTCGCGGCGTACAAGGTGAAGGTCGCGTGCCAATTTTTATTGATGGCAGCTTACAATCAACCCATACCAACCGCGGCTATATGGGCACATCTGACAGAACCTATATCGACTCAAACCTGATCAGCAAAGTAAATATTGAAAAAGGCGCTTCAGCAAAAGCGTCACCATTTAGTTCAGGCGCAATTGGCGGCATGGTGAGTATTCGCACGCTAGATACCCAAGACATTTTAAAAAGCGGTGAACAACTTGGCGCGCTGGTTAAAGTAAACACCCATAACAATAACCATACTCCTGATGTACCAGAGAGTTTTGGGCTACAAAGCTATTACGAAGTAAGCAATGATAATGACACGCTCGATTTTGCTGGCGGCGGCTTTACTCTGGCAACCGCCTACGAGCAAGACAATCTGAAAGCCGTACTGGCTTACAGCAAGAAAAAGGTCGGTAACTATTTTGCAGGTTCAAATGGGTTTGAAGAATTTGTTAAAGAAAAAGAATACATTCGCTGGGAACCTTCAAAAACCGAAGCTGGAAAATATGACGAAATACCTTATATTGAATTAATTCCGCCTCCGGTGAATCAAAACGGTGAAGTGGTAAACACTAGCTTTGAAAGTGATTCATATCTTGCCAAGTTAACTTACGAGTTCACTGACGAGCAATCGCTTGAAGTAAACACCCGTTTTCATAAGCAAGAAGCCGGTGAAATGCTTGCGTCTTATTGGTACAAGCAACGCGCTGGCGACACAAAGTTTTGGAAAGAGACAGACGAAAATGGTGAAGACCAATGGATGTCAGAAGAAATTCCAGAAGGCGTTGAAACCATGCCACAGTGGCAGCCGGGCTCAGTTTTGGTAAACAGTGCCAGTGCACTTTATCGCTTTGTGCCGAGTAACAATGCACTAGTCGATCTGAGTGTAAACGTGTGGCGCACCAGTGCTCGTTTGCAGCAGTACAATGCCCTTGGCAGTAACCTAGGTCAAAATGCCGGACAATACTTCCACCGCGTTAATAATAAGCGCCATGGGGTAAGCGTGTTAAACGCATCGGCTTTTGCTGTTGCAAACAAACCTATCACACTGACTTATGGTTTATCCTGGCAGAGCGAAACACTTTCTCCGCATCAAGATTGGCAAGATAACTTTAAGCGCGATTGGCATCCGGCAGACTTTAAACTCAAATCAACCTCGCGAAACGGTGAACAAACTAAGCGCGCTATTTTTGCCAATGCGCAAGTAGATCTTGCGCCTGTAGAGCTGGCTTTAAACCTAAACTACCATGACTCTGTGAACCAAGATTTTCAGGCTGAAAATACCCTTAAGTTTGCTGGTAAAACCGATTTTACCCTGCAAGCAAAATATCACCTGCTCGATAACACCGCGGTTAAAGCCAAATACAGTAACGCTTACAGAATGCCAAACTTGTATGAAACAACGGTGTCAAATGAAGTGTTTTCTTACTCAAGTGATTATCCAATCACCCCAGAAAAGACAAAGTCTTATAACATTGGTATCGAGAGTGAATTCACTAATTTAATACAAAATGGCGATAAACTGGTTTTATCTGCAGAGTACTTCTACACCAATATTGAAAATATGTTAGCGACGGGCTTTTTGCCTAAGCCAGATAAACCAGCTTGGGATCAGAAGTTTACTTTCACAAACTATGATAAGTTCGAGCTACCTGGTACAGAGCTAGGTATTTACTACCAGAGCGACTTGTTCTACACCAAGTTGTCTTACACCAAGTATTCGAATGTAGAAATGTGTTCGAGCCTGATGGCACAAGCTGCAGACGTCGAGACCTGTAATAATACTGGCTTTGCGGGTAGTTTAACGCCACTTCGTGTACCACCTGAGAAAAGCTACATCGCCATTGTTGGTACTAAATTATTTAACGATACAATCGACACTGGCTTCACTTATAAAAAGCACACTGAAAAACACCATCCGGGTGGCTTTTTATCAGGTACTGGTGTTACCGCACTTGAGTATATTCCAGCGGGTTACCAGCTAGACTTTTATTTTGATTACACCTTTAGTGACGACATCACAGGCAATATCGCCATCACTAATTTAACCGATCAATATAAGGTCTCGACCGGCTCAATCGTGGCCATGCCTGAGCCGGGGCAAACCATTTCAATTGGCTTAGAGTTCAAACTTTAAGTCTCATACATTTCGATAAAACCATTATTTAAATCATAAACCCGCACTGAGTGAAAGAGCTCACTCAGTGCACTCTTTATTTTTGGAGCATTCATGACGACCGTCGCCCCTACTCTTTCTCGTGCGCAAAATCTAAAACTCGCTACTGCGGATGTTCACGACAATGTTGATAAAACCATTATGGCGCAAGACCCGTTTGCCAATACACAAAACTATCTCGACTTTTTGCGTCTGCAATTTTATTTCTTACGCGATGTCAGCGCCCTTTATGAGCACGCTGAATTACTCGCGCTGATTCCGGATTTAACTTCGCGCCGCCGCTTAAGCTTACTTGAGCAGGATTTTGAAGATCTATCAGCCAACTTACCAGCCGCTTATTTACCGCCTTTCGTCACCATTAATACCGATGTCGCCACGGCATTAGGCTGGTTATATGTCGTTGAAGGCTCAAAAGTTGGTGCAGCAATGCTGGGCAAACAAGTTCAAGCAAAATTAAACTTTAATGCCGAACATGGAGCACGCTATTTAACAGGTCCAGGCGCGGGCCGCGGTAGTGCATGGCGTGAATTAGTGCAACTTATCGACTCTGTTGAGCTTAACGAACAACAGGAGCAAGCACTGATTGAAGGCGCTCGACAAGCGTTTACGCGTTTCCAAGCATTTCAGGCTCACGTATACCCATGAAATTAAAAGCCGCCTTAGCCAAATATAAAAAAATAGTCCTACTGCTATGTGGGTATTTATTTGTCGCCCTTGGAGTGATTGGTATTGTTCTGCCCGTCATGCCAACCACTGTGTTTTTTATTTTGGCTTTGGCGTGCTTTTCAAACGCGTCTCCCAAACTTGCCAAGTGGTTACTCTACCATCCGCGTTTTGGTCGCAATCTAAGACAGTGGCAAACACATAAGATTATCCCACTGAAAGCGAAAATATTTGCCTCGACAAGTATGGCTATCAGTTATGCCATTTTGATTGTGCTTTCACCGGCGGCATGGCTTGCCTGCGTCGTTGGCAGCATAAAAATAGCCGTCGTGTCGTATATCTTCTCGCGACCGTCAAAGCAAGTTTAAGCATTTTCTAAGCCCAGTAAAGCATCACTTTCTTGGGCTTTATAACAACATATCGACCATCAATTTAAAGCTCGGTACAAACATATAAAGGGTTAAAAACAATAACCAGAGCACGATAAATAATTCAAACAGCCTCATTTTTTCCTCCAAAGCGCTAAGTTACCTAAAGACTGTTGGGTGTTAAAGGCGTTTAATCCTTTACTGGCGAGTTGTCTGGCTAGCCAATCGCAATGATAGTGCGCTGCCACATTTAATTGGTAGAACTGACTTTGCTTGAAGCCATTAAGGTCTTTAATAACAAACTCTTTGTCACCGCCCGCTAAACTCTGTGCTTGGTCTAATAAATACGAGGGCCTTAAAGCTAAACCATAAAGCAACAACCAAGGCGACTTATCTAAACTTGTGCTTTGCTGCTGAGATGAGCAAGCGTCAGTGATAAGCGTTAACCAAACAGCTTCGCCATGCTGTTTTCGATTTAACTCCTCTAACCTTTGCTCCAAACTCTTAAAAAACTGACAGCTTCCTGGTTGTGAGCTAAATAACCCCCAAGGCGCTGTTTGTGGCATAGGCCGGTTTTTTTTAAAACTATAAATAGCCAACCAAGTACTTAGCCAAGCATGCAAAAGTGACTGGGTTGAATGAGGAGCAGACCAACTTTGTTGTAATACGAACAAACGGCAACCAAGCAATGCCAGAGGTGCTGAGCGTACCAAGTCGTGATAACGCTGTTTATAAATCACATCATTGATGGCTTTGTGAATGAATTTACTGTTTTCTAGTGGCTTCAATAATGACAGTGTATCGTCAGGTTCCGAAATCGCTTCTGAGTCGAATATCTTGCTCTGCGCTTGAAGCTCATATTGCGTTTTTAAGCTTTGAGTTTTATGCGAGGCTCTATGGGCCAAACGCTGCTTAAAATGATGCTTTAAATCTCCTCCCCCTTGCCAATCTACGTCGGTCAACGGGTTATAAAAACATTGTGTTTGTGCAAATTGCGTATTTTGTAGTGCTATGTTACTCACCGAACTACTTGCGCTCACTTTACACGAAGTGACTTTACTCGATGCAGATTGCTTGCTTTTTGACGAAGTTTCCATCGCCGGGAACTCCTCAAAAGCCAAAGCACAGTTATTCGGTCCATAACGCAACTCTGATTGACCTTTACGGGTCACAATTGGCTTAAAACTATAATCGTTAAACTGCCAAGATTCAGTCTGCTCAGAGTGAGCAAATTGCTGACTCGTCCCGTAACAATAATAGGCTAACTCTCTGGCATCATTTAAAGGCATACCCGCCATGATCCCGGCTACAAGCGTTGCGTAATAATGAAATTGCTGATCCATAAAAATCCTTTTAGGCCGCCTTTTACTCAAAAAACCTTTTTAAGTGCTGGCGGCGCTAGCCGTTATTAACCGCTATACCCAATCGCAACGGTATCTGGGTTGTTGCTACGCAGCGATTCTACAAATCTATTAAGCACTTGATCTGCAGTATCTTTGTCTATTGGAGATTCGTTGATATAAGGGTCTAGATCGCTACGAATATGACCGCCAGTTAAATCATCTTTTTGACGTTGCACCACGATGGCGTTTATCGCTTGGCAAAACGCAAATGGATCAGTTTTACAATAAATACGATGCTGCTGTGCCACCTTGCTACCTTGCTGATAACGCGGTGCACAATACGACACCATATAAGGTTGCACTGTGGGATCATTGCCAACAATGTCAGCACATGAGAACAACACAAAGTCTGTCGACTTAAACTCGTCCATCACTTGATTACACATAGGTAAGTCGCCTTCGACGCCTAAGTTGTAATCACAGAAGAAAACATCAATCCCCTTCACTAGGTGAGACAGCATGGTGTTAAACGCACTCTGCACATTGTCTGGGATTTGGTCGTCTTCAGGTAGCAAACTGAACTCTTTTGATTCTACGGTTATGGCACTGCGCCAATGTGCCAATAACTCAGGGGTATCACGTCCATCTCTATCTTTGTAGGCGACCTTATAGCCATTATCAAACAGCTCTTCGACTTCAGGTTGGTCGGTTAAAAATGCGAACTTGCGGCCATCTGCTGCAACGCAAGAGCAAAAAACTAGTTTAGTCATTCAGAAAACTCCATGATTGATATGTCAATTGTGTCTGAATGAGTTTAAAAATATTCCAATTAAGTCACTTGGGTTAAAAGCCTAATTAATCAGGCTAAATTACACTTTTAACGAGAGGTTGACGTAGCCATGTTTGCCAGTGCTGTTGATGCACAACTAAGCATTCATTTAAGTATTCAAGAGACAGGGTGCAAGGAGCGTAGAAAAAATGGTTAGGAGCCGAGCCTTTCAATTCATCAAGATAACCTGCTTGAGTGAAAGCACTCAACGGCTTAAATAACGATTTGCTTTTTCCCTTATGCATGAATTGTACAAAGGCATAGTCTTCGTCTTTGGCTTGTGCGGCTAATGCCTGCAAGGTATTTAAACTAATTTGCTCTTTTGCTGACTTGGATATTAATCGCGCTATCATCTGTTCAATAGACCATGCGTGTGCCTCAGTGAATACATTTTGTTGATAAGCATGTAGCAAATGAGCGAAAGTCAGTGATTGAATATTACTGGTTTGTTTTAATAAAGGTAAAACCTTATCGAGGTCTGCTTTAATGGCAGTGTTAACTACCTCCCTAGGAGTACTTAACCAAAAGGTGAGCTCTCCCAAGCTTATCTTCAACTTTTCTGCAATAAGCTGAGCTGTGATATTGACTTGCTCTGTTAAATCTTCACTATGCGCGGTATTAAGTTTGTGTTTTAACTCTTTACTCCGTTTCTCACCTGGTTGCCCACCAAAGCGAGCTTGTTGAATATCTTTTTGTGGCATTCCAAAATCAGATTTATAAGTTTGTTTTTCCAGCTGGCTTTGCTCGTTTAACTCTATTCTCTCAGGTTCGGGACTTGCTAGTTTGTTGTCGTTCTGAGCATTTTGAACTTCATCGGTTAGCGAACGTGTTCCGTCGTTATCATTATTACTAACAGAACTCATGGCCTCCGAGGGCAAACTGCACAGCATAGTGGGTATCTGTGCGACATAGAATGCATAAGGGTTTGTAGCACTGTCAAAATGTGCCAGCGGTGCGTCTGTTTCAGCTGGTTGCACTGCATCGCTATTATCATTTTGCATTTCTAGCACCAAACGATCTTGTGGTTCTTTTATTAAACCGCCTTCAACATACGTCTTCTCAGCTTCTACTGTATCGTCTTTTTTGAGGCTATAAGATTGGCTGTTATCAGTTGCTGAACGCTGGCTTACTCTTACTACTCTGATGGGTGCAAATTTAAATGGCCGAATGATCCTGACTCTAGCCGCTTGCTGGCGCTTTTTTTTATCTGTCATTGTGAACTCCTCACCATCGAAGTGCATAACACTTCGATGGATTCTACATCATGACTTAGCGAGCTAGTGCAGAGGTTAAACATGACATGGCGGCGTTAATGGCTTTTTGAACCGTCGCTTTGGCTATAATTTCTAAAGTGATAAGTTCAACTTCCAAAATCGCTTTTTCTCGTTCTAGCTCAGCTGTGAACTCATCTTCATTTATCTCACCATTTAATTTAGCCTGCGCTAGAGCTTCAATCGATGCTTTCTGCGCATTCAAGGCTTTTTGCAAAGGCCCTGACATTTGCTGAGCTTCATCACCAACGACATTCAACGCGGTGTCTAACATTTGTTTGTATAAATCATTTATGTTCATAAGGTTGTCCTTTTATTGCTGTTTTGCTTGTTCGCCACGGATCATGGCAAGAAAAAGTCGCTGATACTGCTGCTTGCGCGTTTTGATCAGAAAATCTGAAATGCTATTTACTTGCTGATGCTGCTTTTTATCTTGCAGCCAAAGGTTTTGGGTTATCTCCACCTGTTTGGTTGTTAACTCATTTAATTCTCTGACTTTTTGACGCATAAGTAGGGCTGATAACTCAACTTCAATATTGAGATAAGTACTCTGACTAAAGTGAAAGGTGCGTTTCTCTTTTGGCAGAACACTCAGCTGTACATAAAATCTATCGATTTTTTTAGCGACATTCATGATCTGCTGCTCAGTTTGCCTATCAAAACTTGATACCATTTGCAGTGCACAGCCTGAGGTCAGACTTAGAATCAACAAGCTACCAATAACTACCAGTACTTTTAACCAAGACTTAACCATATTACTTCTCCTCATTGCGGATTATCTTTGCTAAGTACTGACTGAGTAACTGCTGAAAATCAGTGCTCGACATAGAAGGTGAGCTCGCAACTTGTTGCTGAATTGCCATTAGTTCTTGTGAAAGATGCGCTTCATATTCCAGCTGCTCAGACTTAAATTGATTTATTAACCCCTGTTTGACGGTCTCTAGATCTTCTGGCTGTTGCGGTGAGATAAACGACTGTGCGGTATCAACTATTCTATCGAGGATGGTATAAACCAAGTTGGCCGAAAAGCCGCCCACCAAAGCCATGGTAATTTTCAAAGCAGCATGACTCATTCCGCCGCCCATACCCGCGCTTTGCTCTGCAGTTTTGGCCACTGCATCTAAATTAATAGGAATAAGCTGAGTCAAAATAATGCCCGAGATTAAGCCAACCACAAATCGAACCCAATAAGAGCTCTCGTATTTGGCATCAAAGCATCCTGCAGTAACATAACTATTTGCTTTAAATAGGGCCGAGAAGGAGGCTCCAATTGCCGCAGAGGCAAGTAATATCGCTTGGACATACAAAAGGCGAGCCCCTTCCATATCGAACATGCTGGCCACCATATTGTCGTTGTTAATATATGAGGAAAGACTCAAGCTAATTAGCGTAACCAAAGAGATGATTGCCACTAACATCATTTTGCGTATAAGTGGCACTCTGCCTAAAAACAAGAACCATGTCTGTTTTTCTTGCTCTTGAGCCATCATTAAAATTGTCTCTGGCATTGCCGGCGCGACGAGTTCAGCTAACTGGTTATGTGCTTTTGTTAAACTGGCAATATCTGTGGGAGTTTGCTCCTGTTGGAGTTGCTCTACCAGCTTACTTGGCACAGCTAACCCCTTTTGCAAAGCAAAATGTGCCATAGCTTGACCTTGTTTGAGCAGCTTCTCATGAAGATCTGACCTTTTGTTTTCCAAGACAATTGGCTGTTCAAAGCCCTCAGTCTCAAAGCTCTTTGTATGTTCCATGATGTTCCTTGTTTATTTTAATACTCAGATTTAGAGTTTAAATTTAAAGTACCCTTGAACAGAAAACTCGGTGGCATTAACGCAAATAGAATCGTTTTATTGCCTGTGTTTTAAATATGTATTTCAGACATGCTGAAGGAGAAAGTAAGGAGATAAAGATGAGCCAAAATGCATTAATAAGTGCGATTATCAGCACACTAAAAGTCTATAAACCCAAGAAAATTAAACCTAAGTTCAAAGCCAAACATTTCAGCCAAAAACAAAAAGTGCAAGCTTGCTTAAAAGGATCATTAGTTGGACTTGTTACGCTAGGAAAACTTAAACAAGAACAAGATAAATTAAACCAGCAACTTGCCGCTTTCTTCGACAAGTAACCAGTTTAAATGACAAGGGTTAGATAGTTTCAATTTATCAAACCTGTCTTACTTAGATTGAGGGGTCGTTTGATTTGGCTCGAGTTGTTTACGAATATTAGCAATCGCTTTGTCCATCATCGCAAACAATATCTCCACGTGATAGCCCATCAAAAAAGCTAAAGCCATAGGTGATAACGAAGCACCTAAACCAGCCTCTTCAGGTTTAAAGAACCAACCAACAATCATGCCAGCCAATGAGCCAAGGGGTAACCTTAAGCGATAACGTATTTCGTCATCATAAGTGAATGTCAGAGATTTGATCTCACGCAGAAGATCTCTAAGCACAAAGATAAATGCGCCAAGTAAGCCATATAGCAAAGGCAGAATATAACTTTGCAACACATTTAAAATAGAATCTGAAAACAAGTCATGTTCAAAGAAGGTTAGCTGAGACAAGTAATGCGCTTGCTCTAACTGAAGCCGTTGTTGTTTTATCTTCAATTCAGGGTCGTTCAAATTCAATTGCTCTGCCCTAAGTTGAAAAGATAACTGATTGTAATCAGGTAAATCTGGGTTAAAACTAAACCCCAACATCCAAATGCTGTTCCAAGACTTTAACAGGCTATAGTTCGCATCAAACTGCTGCTCAAGGGTCTCTAGCGCCTGATTAAGTTGTGTGTATTCATTCGCAAGGCTGTTTGTAGGCAGTGTTTCTAACTTGAGTGTAAGCCGCGCTTTTTCAGTAAAGGCATGCTTTAAATTACTATTTAGATTAGCGCCAAATAAGTAGTACACCTGAATAATCAACAAAGAAACCAGCGCCAATAAGGCATAACGACGATACCAAGCAACTGCACTTTCTGCTTTTGTAGGTACTCTTTTTTCAGCTCTTTCATTTGGTATAACAGATTGAATACTTTCAACTGTGACTGGGTGAACAGCTTTTGATAATGCATCATAGTTCAAAAGGAATACGGTTTCGTCTTCAACCTGCCAAGTGCCATTCTGGACCTTAAACTTAGCTTCAACAACATTTTTAGCAATACGCTCATCTAGCTCAATTGCGCCCTCTCGAGACATATAATTGAGTAACTGCAATGCATCGTCGACTAGGGTGACAATATCTTGGCTGGGTTTATTCACTATTTGCTCTGGTTTTTTCTTTCGCATTAATAAACTAAGGGGCACTTAGCCCCTCCCTCTATGCATACGCATATTCTGATACCAACACTTTTTGGTAATCGAATAGCTTGCCAACATCACCGTTATTATTCCAAATTGCTCTGTTGCTATTAAACGAATAGCCGCCTGTCGACTCATCAATGTGATTGGTATATACCCTTAGTTCTGAGTGAGGCATAAGCTTGCTCCCAACAGGGAATTGAAATCTCTGTCCTCCATTAGAAGTAATCTCCCAAAGGCTCAGATCAATAATGTGATTGCCTAAGTTGCCGATCTCTACATATTCATCGGATTCTTTTTTCGGGTCATTACCATCAAAAAAGATATGTGTGATCCCAACATCATGATGTGCATCTCGTCCATATGCATAACAACTCACCAAATTACTTTGATTATCATAAAGAGAAACCGTATCTCCTTTATTATTTAGAATGGGTCGGCGACTATCAAAGCTATAGGCATTTTCACGATTTGTATAAACACGAATGATATCTTGTGGAAATAGCAAAGTGTGTTTGTTGAAATCATAATCTTGCCCTTCAGAGCCCGCATTCAATCGCCAGCCTGATAAATCAATAATAGAAGGTCCTAAGTTACTTATTTCAATGTACTCATCTTCGAAAGACGCAAAACCAGCATTTACTGCACTAATCTGTACTTGGACTGAACTAAAGAGCGCAAAGTTAGTATTCCACCAAGTAGAAAATGGATCAGGCTCTTTTTTTACAGTATCTAATTGTGCAGTCAGCAACTCACTTAACTGCTGCCAAGTACGAAGTTTGTCTTTACTGAATACAAGAGATTGTGCTTTTTCCAAGTCATCTAAAGTGAAGTTACTCATACATCCGCTCCTTGAATTTCAAGATACTGCTTTGCTCTATTAAGAAACTTAGCCCGCTCTTCAAGACCATGGTAGCCACCATTTATGCGCTTAGTAATCGACTTTAGGTCGTCTTGATCCGCATATTGATTCAGGTGACGGCTATGCCAGAAATAGCATGCAGTCATCACCGCCGCATTTGGATCGTTTGCGAGACCATCTGGTTGTTCTACAAGTGGTAAACCTAAAGCATTACCACAAGTACGATAGTTCTCTTTGCCTGTTAACTGTATTAAGCCTCGCCCTCGATATTTCCAGCCATCACCAGAGCCTATATCACCGTTACCCATGCGATTGGCATACACAACATTAGCAATTTTCTCTGGGTTTCGCGCATATTGTTCAGCAATATCATCGGTTTGAAAGTATTTACCGAACACCAATCGCAATGCTCTCGCACTATAGTTTAGGTTTTCAACTTTATATTTAAACTGACCACTTTCATGAGCAATTTGCGCAATGAAATGCGCAACACGTAACGGGGTATTAATATCAAAAGTAGCTAATCTGTTTTGGATAGCTGGTAAGTAGTGTTGAATGTCGTTGTCTTTAGCCTGAGGCATAATATGACGCAGCATGTCGAAGTCTATATTCATCACAGTTTCCTTGTTTTAATGGATGTTATTACTATGCCTGAGCTATAAATTCGAACTCAGTGAAAACAAGGATAGAATCGGGTTAATAGTGCAAAAGGTTACCGATAGCGAACGTAGTGAGTGCGGTTCTTTTGCGCAAGTATAGTGCGAAAGGTTTATGACAAGCGCGCAGCGCTTACATTCTTTTCGCGCAAGGTGAAGTGAGCCAGTTTAACTAGAGTTGAAGTCGTCAGGACGAACCACAGTAAAGGTTGCTCATTTCACTTTGCGCTTATAGTGCAAAATTAGCGACAGCGAACGCAGTGAGAGCGCTTCTTTTTACGCAAGGTGAAGTGAACCATTTTATATATTGCAGAGGGACTTAAAGCAAAAAAGCCCGACTCTTTCGAATCGGGCTTTCTCTAAATAGGTGCTTGGCAATGTTCTACTTTCACATGGGAGACCCACACTATCATCGACGCTGTTTCGTTTCACTTCTGAGTTCGGCATGGAATCAGGTGGTTCCAAAACGCTATGGTCACCAAGCAAATTTGTTAAAATCTGGAAAAAATCTGATAATTCTAAAACTTCTACTTTAGTTCATATTAGCTTCTGAGCTAAAACCACTTTGGCGTTGTATGGTTAAGCCTCACGGGTAATTAGTACTGGTTAGCTTAATGTATCACTACACTTCCACACCCAGCCTATCAACGTTGTAGTCTCCAACGGCCCTTCAGTTAACTTAAAGTTAAAGTGAGAACTCATCTCGAGGCTCGCTTCCCGCTTAGATGCTTTCAGCGGTTATCGATTCC
>NZ_JBWVBR010000009.1:0-194326 GCF_056629255.1 Pseudoalteromonas sp. NFXS53
TTACCCGTGAGGCTTAACCATACAACGCCAAAGTGGTTTTAGCTCAGAAGCTAATATGAACTAAAGTAGAAGTTTTAAGAATTATCAGATTTTTTCCAGATTTAAAGCAAAGTGATTAGATAAGCGATATCGCGAAATCAATTCACCTTGCGCAAAGGAAATGAGTGCTACGCACTTGTCATTAACCCTTTGCACGTTAAGTATTTCCTGGTGACTATAGCGTTTTGGAACCACCTGACCCCATGCCGAACTCAGAAGTGAAACGAAACAGCGTCGATGATAGTGTGGGCTTCCCATGTGAAAGTAGAACATCGCCAGGGCCTAATTAAAGAAACCCGTTGCAGCAATGCAGCGGGTTTTTTGCTTTTAAGTCCCTCATCATCAGCTAAACTAGTTTATCTCACCTTGCGCGAAAAGAATGTAAGCGCTACGCGCTTGTCATAAACCTTTCGCACGATATTAACCTTGCGCAAAAGAAGCGAACTGACTGCGTTCGCTGCCGCTAATTTTGCAAGATAGCGTCGATGATAGTGTGGGTGCGGCCAGCTTGGCTTCCCATGTGAAAGTAGAACATTGCCAACACCTATTTAGAGAAAGCCCGATTCGAAAGAGTTGGGCTTTTTTGCTTTAAGTCCCTCTGCAATATATAAAATGGTTCACTTCACCTTGCGTAAAAGAACCGTACTCACTACGTTCGCAGTCGCTAGCCTTTTACACTATGAAACATTCTCATGAGCTTTTATCTATCTTATATGCTGTAATGGTTAAACAATAATCATAAGGAACTCTAATGAAATCAATCTTATATGTCTTTTTCTTAACTATTTCATTATCAACTTTTGCTAATCCATTGAAGGGTACTTGGGAGTATGTCAGTGGTGAATATGCAACACCAGATGGAAATGTTAAAGCTGAAGCGCCGGCAGTAACTTCAACTCGAATCGTTTCAGATACGCACTTTAGTTATATTACACGCCACTCAAATAAGTTTGCTTATGCAGGTGGAGGCACTTATGTTATCAAAGATAATTACTTTATTGAGACAGTTGAATATGGCAATTTAGAAGACTACATCGGTAGAACTATGGCCTTTACCTTTAAAGTCGAAGGTGACCTTTGGTATCACACATTGTATGAAAATGGTAAGTTTGTTGAGAGTGAAATCTGGAAAAGGGTACCGAGCAAACTTTAAAAATGCCTTTATTACTTTGAATCCTAGAAAGTTATTGAAAATGTTCTGTAATTAAGTAAAGTACACTATCGCTTTTTAGAAGTTATATTGTAAGCAGTATTTACGTGTATATTGAATGCCAAATGCTGTTCAGGGGTTAGTATGAGCATAGAGCATAAGACAAGAACTCAACTTGTTGCAGAAGCAATTAGAGAGAAAATACTTTCTGGTGAGATTAAAGCTGGTGAACCATTAAGACAAGCTGCTTTAGCAGAAGAATTGAACGTGAGCAGAATCCCTGTTCGAGAAGCGTTACTTCAATTAGAAGCTGAAGGTCTTGTTAATTTTGAAGCTCACAAAGGTGCTACAGCGACACAATTGAGTGCAGATCAAATAGATGAAATATTTGACTTACGTGCATTGTTAGAGGCTGAGTTATTAAGTCATTCTATTCAGAAACTTACACCTCGTGATTTATTAGAAGCTGAAGCTATTTTGTATGACTTAGAAGAGGCTGTTGAACGAGGTGATACTCAACTTGCCACTGGTAAGTTGAACGCAGAGTTTCACGGAAAGCTATATTGTAAAGCTGAACGACCGCAAACTGCTGAACTGGTAGATATGTATAGTAAGAACTCTGAACGTTATGTACGTATGCATATCCTACTAGCAGGTGGTTTTGCAACTGCGCCTGAAGAGCACCGCACGTTATTAGACTTATGTAAGAAAAAAGACATAGATGCAGCGTGCGCTTTCTTGAAAAAACATATTCTAAGTGCCAAAGAAGACATTAAAGAGCTTCTCATTAAAATGGAACAAGAGTAGAAAGAGCGGCTTCGCCGCTCTTTTGTTACAGTGTATATTTACTTATTATTCTGTACACTTCGTTAATATTATCCCCGGCTTTAAACTCTTTAACAAGCGGCTCAGTCTCAGAGCCGATCCACAGTTTTAATTCAGAGTCCATGTCAAAGTGTCCAGCAGACTCTTTACTAAATTTAGTGATCTTGTTGTACGGGATAGTCAATATTTCCATTTTGGAACCAGTTACCCCTTGCTTATCAACCAATATTAAACGTTTATTAGTGAAAACAAACATATCTCGTATTACTTGATACGCTTTTTCTATTACTTCACCTTCGATCAAGCTATCTGCTAGTAACTCTTCTGTTTTACTACTATCAGCTTCACTTGCATTGCCTAATAATCCACTCAGTAAACCCATAGTTACTCCTTATTGAATAATTCGTTTTCTAACGTGTTACCGTTAATTAGCTGTCGATATTGCCAATTTAGTTTATGACAATATTTTAGTAACTGTATATCAAATTGTTTATTTTCTGCTTTGTACTCAATGACAAACTCTTTACTTTGAGTTTGCTGTACATGGGTTACGTCTTGTAATTGTCTTAAGTAATCTAATGCCTGGTGTGGTTCAGCTATTAGCTGTAGTGTTAAATAACTATGCTCACCTTGATAGCTATGCGTCTTATGTTCTGATAGAACCCCTTGCTTTAGATATAAGATATTTGAACACAGTCTTTCAAGTTCATTTAAATCATGTGAGCTTAAGATAAAAGTTGCTTGGTCGCTTAAATCCGAAATTATATTTCTTATCTCTCTGGCATTTACCGGGTCTAAGCCTGCAGTTGCCTCATCAAGTAGAATAATTTCTGGTTTATTAATTAAGGCTTGTGCAATACAGACCCTTTTCCTCATACCATGAGATAACTCAGATATTCTAGCGGAGAGATTATCTTTTAAACCTACTAACTCAAGTACTCTATGAGTTTCATTTATTGCGTTGGGTTTTGGCAAGCCCTGAAGCCTGGCAAAGAAATTTAGCTGTTTTTCTAATGAAAACCTTGGGTCTAATTGTGCATCTTGTGGAAGTGCAGAAAGTTTACTGAATAGTTTTGGATCTTCAATGTTATAGCCCAATACTTCTACTCGACCTGAGTCAGGTTTTAGATATCCGCAAAGAATACTGAATAGAGTTGTTTTGCCAGCACCATTTGGCCCTATAAGCGCCGTTGTTTTGCCTTTTTCAATTTCAAAAGACACATCTTTTAACGCGGCTTTTGACCCAAAGCTTTTACTTAAATTTGTCACTTTTATTACTGAACTCATAATGCACGTTTCCTTAAAGCAACAATAGAAATGAGTAACCAACTCACACTTTGTACAACAGGTAATAGCCAATCAATGAAAGATATATTCTTTTGTCCTGCTACATCTGTAATTTGTTCACCAGGAAAGGCATAGAACAAAACGTCAAGAAACGAAATGTAATGCGCAAAATAGGTAATGACAGCTGAGCCTAATGTAAATAACAAAATTGCCATTACGATACTTAATCTTGATGAACTAGTGACTATGTTGAGAAATGCCATCAGCGCAATAAAAGGCATACTTATTAAAGTTAACTGTATACTGAGCTTTAAACCGAGCAATAAGCCACTTGAAAAGAGAGAAAAGTCTCTGTAAGACATTATGATCAAAGTGGCTAGGGCTGTTGCAGTAATTAAAATAGCGATAATCAAAAGTTGACCAAGATAACGACCAAGTAGTATTTCGTCCCTTGTACTTCTAAGAGATAAGAATCTGAGCGTGCCTCTCTGCCTGTCTCCTACAGTTTGATCTGAGCTAACAAACAATGAAAATAGTGGGAAGCAATACAGTGAAATTATCCAATAAATCGCAAATTCAGCCTCAGGCCAAGAGATAAGCTCTTGAAAGCCTATTCCTCCAGCCATTTGTCTAGCAATATCTTTGAACATCGGACTACTGAGAAAAGGCACGGCTTCGGCAATGAGGTATTTAAAAATCATAAACCAAACCATTGCGAATGCGGCGAGGGCCAATAAGCCTCTTTTTGTTGCAAATATACGTGTCAATTCAAATTGCGTAATTTGCCATACTCGAAACAATGACATAAATTCTCCTTTAACTTACGCTAACATTAGCTGTTACTCTAAGTAAATTAAAGACTTAAATTGTTTCAGAGTATGGCAGTTGTAACAAAGTTATCTAATCAAGAATAACTTTGAAATTACCAGCCACACTGTCGGCCTTGGTTTTGTTCATCTAAGTATTTTTGCAGTGGTGCAAAGTAATCTAGAATGGCAGTTGCATCCATTTGCTCGCTGCCAGTCAATGTCGCTAATGCTTCTTGCCATGGGCGACTACTGCCCATCTTAAGCATAGTATTTAAACGTTCACCAGCTTCTTTAGAGTTATAAACAGAACAACGATGAATTGAACCTTTGTCACCGGCTATTTCACACAGTGCTTTATGGAACTCAAATTGTAAGATATGTGCTAAGAAGTAACGTGTGTAAGGTACATTACCTGGAACATGATACTTTGCACCTGGATCGAAATCGTTTTCAGTTCTGGCTATTGGCGCTTGAATTCCTTGATATTTTTCACGAAGCTCCCACCAAGCTTGGTTGTATTCTGCCGGGCTAATTTCACCATTGAACACTTTCCAACGCCATTGATCCACGAGTAATCCGAAAGGAATAAACGCAACTTTGTCTAGCGCCATCTTCATTAACAAACCAATGTCTTTTGATTCGTCAGGCACTTCATCTAATAAACCGATTTCTTTTAAGTAACCAGGTGTTACAGACAGTGCAATTGTATCGCCAATGGCTTCATGGAAACCGTCATTCGC
Organism: Pseudoalteromonas sp. NFXS53; assembly: GCF_056629255.1. NCBI lineage: Bacteria > Pseudomonadati > Pseudomonadota > Gammaproteobacteria > Alteromonadales > Pseudoalteromonadaceae > Pseudoalteromonas > Pseudoalteromonas sp. NFXS53. The sequence goes on from NZ_JBWVBR010000009.1 coordinate 4,851, forward strand.
GCTTTCTTGGTAATATACTGGCTGAGTATTGTAAGCGCGTTGATAGAAGTTATGTCCTAACTCATGGTGAATAACAGAGAACTCCTCGCCTGTACGTTGAATACACATCTTGATGCGTAAGTCTTCTTTAGCATCTAGATTCCACGCCGAAGCATGGCATTGTACATCTCTATCTTTTGGCTTGGTGAATAGGGAGCGACTATAAAATGTCTCAGGTAATGGAGCAAAGCCCATCGAAGTGAAAAACTTCTCAGCACCTTTAACCATGGTTAGTTCATCATAATTGTGTTTCGCTAACAACTCTGTCACATCATAGCCTGGATCTGCATTTTCGGGTGCAACAACGTCATATATATTGCCCCAAGTTTGTGCCCACATATTACCTAGTAAGTGAGCAGGGATCGGTTGGTCCTGTGGTACTTTATCTTCTCCATATTTCTCACCAAGTTTGGCACGAACATGACAATGTAAAGAATCATAAAGTGGCTTTACTTGACCCCAAATCCTGTCTAGTTCATCTGCAAAATCATCAGCGGGCATATCATATTTACTTCGCCACATTGCCCCGGTATCGGCATAGCCTAGTTCTTTTGCACCTTCGTTTGTTAGAACAACTTGCTTTTCATAAAGAGGGCGCATTGGCTTTGCAACTTGTCGCCAACCTTGCCAGATATCTAATAACTCCTCGTAATCTCGAGACGTAGCCATTTTAGATGTCATTTCGCCAAGGCTCATACACTTTTCGCCTTTGCAGTATTTACCTTTACCGTACATACCGTCTAATTCGGCCAGAATATTTGCCAACTCTTTAGATTTCTCTGCATTTTGAGGAGCAGGCAGGGTTAGAGCCAATTTTAGTTTGTCCATTTTTCGACGATTATCTTCACTTAGATTAAGTGAGTCGAATTTTGCTGCTTCATTAGCCAAACGAACAACTACATCTGTATATTCACGATTAACATCTGCAGAGAGTGATGCTGTATCTTCAGTAATAAAGTTTGCATAAATCCAAGCCGCACGAGATGCTCTAGCGTTTAGGTCTACTAATGTTTCAGCAGAGCTAGCTAGAAATGTCTCTGCATCTTGTTCAGTGACTGCTTTACTTTGGCTTACGGTATTACAAGCTGTAAGGGCGAGTGTACTTGAAACTATTAACGCCCCAATACTCAGTTTAAAATTTGTTGTCATTATTTTTTCTCAGTTGTATTTATTCGAAGGAATAATAGCAGCGGTTCAGGGGGGCGACAATGTGACGTTGCTGAGAAGTGGTGTTATAACAAATAAAAAAAGGCTGGATTACCAGCCTTGTGTTTCAATCTTATCTTGCAAAAGGATCAGGGTTAATCTTATCGACGTACCATTTGCCTTTCTTACGAATCATTTGAACGCTGCGCATATCGTCAACTTGTTCACCCCGAAGCATACCAGTGAATACTAGGTTGACTTTGGCATCATCGCCATATTGCTCACGAAGGCTTTGATTGGTCATATCAACTTCAATTGTGACAGAGTCATATTGTAGATTTACTAAGTTTCTTGCAAATTGTTTTGCTGTTCCATAAGAACGCATTATCCTGCCCATTTTTGGCGTTGCAAGCTGTATCGCGGCATCAAAATCTTTTTTGTTATAGATGGCATCGAAATACATAGTCGCTGCATAACCAGGACTACTTTTGTCGCCCCTTGAAGATTCATCAGAGCCACAACCGAAAAGCGTAACTAGAACAAGAAGAAGCAGTGTTGTGATTTTTGTCATAGTGAGAAAATATTTTAAAACAACTTAACTTAGTGTGTCTCGTTAAGCTTATTTTGTAAAGTGAATGAGAAAACTTTGAGAAACAAAAAAGCTCGGCATTTACAATGCCGAGCTTTTTATCACCCTTAAGGGTTAGTTATTTAGAGGATTTTCTAAATTCGCATCTGCTATATTATCGGTTTGTTTGTTTTTCTTACGAAACAAACCTTTGATATCTTCTAGTACTACATACTGACACGGTATTAATATCAAAGTAATCACTGTTGCAAACAAAACACCAAACGCAAGAGATACAGCCATTGGTATAACTATTTGAGCTTGCAAGCTAGTTTCTGTGATAATTGGTACTAAGCCGATAAATGTTGTTAAAGAGGTAAGTAAAATAGCTCTGAAACGTTTACAGCCAGCCTCAACAACAGCTTGTTTTAAGGCAATACCTTCTTCTCTAGCTTTATTAACAAAATCAACCATGACCAGTGAATCATTAACTACAACACCTGCAACCGCGATGATCCCGAAGAAAGAGAGACTACTCATTGTCATGCCCATAACAACATGACCAAAGACAGCACCAACCACGCCAAATGGGATCACAGACATAATCAATATAGGTTGTGAGTAAGAGCGAAGTGGAATCGCAAGAAGCGCAAAGATGATCATCATCGATAGTGCAAAATCACGAATTTGTTCAGCAACACTGTCCATTTCTTCTTGAATTCGACCAGCAACACTACTTTGTACACCAGGGTAGTTTTTCAATAAAGAAGGCAGGTATTCATCACGGATTTCTTCAGCAATTTTGAATGGCTCAGCTTGGTTTGTATCTACTGCAGCCCATACATTGATTGTACGTTTGGCATTCTCGCGACGAATACGACTTACACCGTCAACTAAATTAATTTTAGCGACTTCAACAAGTGGCACTTCAGCACCCGCTGGAGTAATGATACGGACATTTTGTATATCACTAATAGAGTTACGAGACTCTTTAGGGTAGCGGATCATCACTTTAATTTCTTCACCTTCACGAAGAATACGTTGTGCTTCTAGGCCGTAATAACTAAAGTTAACCTGGGATGCAACATCAGCCAGAGTTAAGCCCATACTATAAGCGAGTGGCTTCAATTCTAACTGAACTTCGTCAGTTGCACTTTGCATCGAGTCGTTCACGTCACCTACACCAGCCATAGAGTTCAGTTTTGCCTTAAGCTGTTTGGCAACTTCTTTTAACTCATCCTTATTCTTACCTTCGAGCCTGAAACTAATGTCGCCATCATCTCGGCCACCATTCATGATGCTATCTTCGATGTTAAGTGTTTTAACACCAGGTAAAGGCGGCATTTGTTCGCGCCACATGGCACTTAACGCGAAAGTGTCGATAGGGCGAAGGTCTGGCTCTACTAAGATTGCCATGATCTGAGCATTGGTTCTGCCTCGTAGGCTAACCGACAGGTCACGTACCATTTTTTGACCATACTTAGCTTCGATTTGTTTATCGACTTCTAAAATAAGCGCTTCAACTTTTTGTGCGGTTTCCAGTGTGGCAGTTTCAGAACTCGAGAGGTTCATCTCTATTCTTACTTGAGGGAAGTCATGCGGAATTTTAGGGTTTGCGACAAACTTCACTAATCCACCTGCAAACATGCCTGCAGCAACGATGAGTACAGTTAAGAAACCAACAATTACGGTGTAACGGTAGTGAATACAGCGTTCAATAAATGGGCGATAAAGGTTTTCGATAAAGTTCTTAAGACCCCCATCTAAAATTTCACGTAAACGATGGAATGGGTTTTTAGGGTTACTCGGCTTATCTTTCATCGCTGCTAAGTGAGCAGGTAAGATTAGCTTAGACTCAACTAAAGAGAAGATTAGGCAAAGAATAATTACACCACCAATGGCCTTTGAAAATGCCGCAGCTGGGCCTGTTGCTAGTGTTTGTGGTAAAAATGCGGCAACCGTTGTCAAAACACCAAAAGTTGCTGGAATAGCAACGCGTTTTACACCACGTACTACATTATCAAGGCTGTGACCTTTCTTTTCTATTTCTGCATGGACAGATTCGCCCACCACAATGGCATCGTCAACCACAATACCGAGTACAAGAATGAATGCGAATAATGAAGCGAGGTTAATGGTCACATCTAAAAAGCCCATCGGCATAAATAAAAATGCACCAAGGAATGAAACTGGTAAGCCCATCATCACCCAAAATGCTAAGCGTACACGCAAGAACAGCGCAAGCATCAACATAACCAGAATACCACCCCAAATCATGTTCTCGATCATCATATTCAAGCGGCCATCTAGGTAGTAAGTTAAATCAATGAAAGGTTCTATCTGGACGTCTGCTGGTAACGTTTTGTTGCGTTCAGCTAGGTATCTCTTAACTGTATCAGCAACTTTGGTGATATCTTGATCTTTTGACGCTCTTAGCTCAAAAGTCAGTGAATTTTTGCCATTGTATTTTGAAAATTGTAAGCCTTCTTCAAAACCATCTTTAACAACTGCAACATCTCTTAAGAAAATCTGTGCGCCGTCTTCTAGTGTTTTTAAAGGTAAGTTTTCAAATTCATGGCCTCGATATGCTTGATTTTCAACACGCATTGAAATGTAGCCATTATCAGAGCGTATTTGACCTGCTGACATATTGGCTGAAAAGGCACGTACTGCTGAAGATATATCTCGGAAAGTTAAGCCATATTCGCGCAGTTTATCTGGGCTAACCTCGATACCAATTTCATAGTTTAAACCACTGAAAAAGCTTAACAGGTTTACACCAGGAAGCGCTAACATTTCGTCATGTAAGGTATTCCCAAGCTCTTTTAGTTCGGCATTGCTCAAGCTGCCACTAAGTGACATCCACATCACTTCTTGTTCGAACTTGTCGTATCGAACGATAGGGCGCTCCATGCCTATTGGAAAACTCGAGATCGAATCAACCTGCATTTTCACTTCATCAAGTACTTCCTGCGGGTTGTAACCTTCTTGAACTTGTATCCAAGTTTGCGAAAATCCACGGTTAGAATAGGTGATGAGTCGTTTGATCCCTTCAAGGCCTTCCATGGATTCTTCGACTTTGATGGTTATGCCTTCTTCAACCTCTTGAGGCGCCGCTCCAGGGTAAACTGCTTGAATACTTAACCATGGGCTTTCAAATTGCGGAAACATCTGTTTGCGAATAGAAAAAGCCGTTAAGATCCCGCCTACTAATATAAATATCATTAATAAGTTTGCAGCAACGGGGTTGCGTGCAAACCAGGCAATTAAGCCTTTTTCGGTTGATGTACTCATGCTTATTCCTCCTTAAGCGCAAGCTGCGTTTCAGGAGAAGTAATAGGAGAGTCATCGGTACGAAGCTGCATTCCCTCGGTCGGATACTCTAGCGCAGACGTAATGATTTGAGCGCCATTCATCAGGCCTTGATCTATGATTGCCATGCCATTTGCTTCACGGATGATATTGACGCCTTTAAAACTTAGGGTTAAATCATCATTTAAAACGGCAACTTTGTTGTCTTTAATTAAGTGTTGCGGTACTTGAATGGCATTTTCAACTAAAGCGCCTTCAATAGAAGCATTTAAGTACGCACCAAAGCGGAGCTGTTTTGAACTATCAGAATAAGGCTGCGTGACCTGCGCGACTAGGTAGGTCATACGGCTGCGTTGATCAATGACACCTTCGCTACGAACCACTTTACCTTGCCAAGTAACAGTTTTACCCGCAACTTGTGCCGTTAAAGCGACATTTGCATTAACACCTTGTTGAGGTAGGTATTGCAATTCATGATCAGCAACAGGAAGACGAATTTCAGCTACTGAAGTAGAGTTTAGGATACCAAATTTACTGCCTGGGTTTACAACACTACCTAAACTGACAACGCGGCTTTCAATAATTGAATCATATGGTGCTTTTATGTAAGTGCGTTCAAGGTTTCGTTTTGCGCGTTTTACACTTGCTTGAGCGGCTTTAAAGCGGGCAAGTTTTTCAGCAAGTTGAGGTTTACGCAAATAAAGTTCAGAAGGAATAGTCTCATTGGCATTATTCTTAATACGCTGCCACTCTTTTTTGGCAACATGTGCTTGAGCCTGTTCAATTTCAAGTGCAGAGCTTGCTTGTGCAAGGCTAGCCTCTGCTTCAATTAAGGCTGCTTCATAGTCGTTAGGATCTATGCGGGCTAAAATATCACCTTGTTGAACAAAGCCACCTTTCACAAATTTATCTGAAAGCTCAATAATTTGTCCGCTAACTTGCGCAACTAGCTCTGTTGTGTACTTAGGTTTGACGATTCCATAGGACTCAACGTTTAGTCTCATATCAGAGATTGTGATAGGCGCAGCCTGTACAAGAGGATGAATGATTTTCTCTGGTTTTTTTTCAGGTGCTTGTTTCATAGATGAAAGTCCAATGAAAACAGCAACACCACCAGCTAAAACCGCTAAGGGTAAGAGAATTTGTTTTTTACTAGCCACAATAATAGTCCTTCCGACGGTAGAATGACGCTTCAGCATTCTATTTTATTAATCTACACAATGAGCATACTCGATCAGATGTTTCTAGGTATTTATATGCAGTAAGAAGATGTAACAATCCGTGTATTCATGACATAGTTATTTACATTTGCAGGTACAACCTAGATTGTAAATATAGTTGATATTTTCAGGATAATTAATTCGGAGATTAATATGGCTTGTTTAGCATGTTAATATAACTTACTGATCACTATTAGAGGCCGTATGAGCGTGGAGTGTCGATTACACTGTGGGGCTTGTTGCATAGCGCCAAGCATAAGTACAAGTTTTCCTAATCACCCAAATGGTAAAAAAGCGGGGGAACGTTGTAAAAACTTGACCGATGATAACTTGTGTAAGTTATTTGGTCTGCCGGAACGCCCCCCTGTTTGCCATGATTTTAAAGCGGTGGAGTGGGTATGTGGTCAAAACCAAACTGAAGCACTTCAGATCCTAACTGAGCTAGAAACCCTGACAAGTTGCTCATAATCCACCAGCGAGATCTAAGAAGTTTCCTGTTGCATAAGATGCTTTGTCTGAAGCTAACCAATAAATGGCGTCAGCGACTTCTCCCGGCTCTCCACCGCGCTTCATAGGCAGTTTTTCTTTTAGTCTATTTACTCGGTTAGGCTCTCCGCCGTCTGCGTGAATGTCTGTATAGATTAACCCGGGCCTTACACAATTAACTCGAATGCCATTTGCAGCTACTTCTTTTGCAAGGCCGACAGTGAGCGTATCAATGGCGCCTTTGCTTGCAGCATAATCTACATATTCGTTAGGTGAGCCTGTTCTCGATGCTGCTGAAGAGACATTAATAATGTTGCCGCCGGTACCGCCAAATTCTGTCGACATATGTTTAATGGCGTATTTAGAACAAAGGAAATAACTCATCACATTACTCGTCAATAATTCTTTTACTCGCTCTTCAGTTAACTCAACGAGTTTTGCCTGCGGTTTTAAAATACCCGCATTATTCACAAGCACATCGATGACACCTAGCTGCTCAGTGACAACCTCAAATAGTTTTTGTACTTCGTTTTCTTTATTAACATCAGCTTGTACGGCAATGGCTGTTCCACCTATTGCTTTAATTTTGCCGACTACTGCATTAGCTGCATCCATATTGTTTAGGTAATTAACGCAAACGGCATAATCATTTTTTGCGAATAACAGCGCTGTAGCTGCACCAATCCCACGGCTTGCCCCTGTAATTAATACGACCTGTTTTTTTTCCATGATACTTCCACATAACTATAAACGCATGAAGAGCGTTTGTTTGAATTTTAGTCTTTATACAATTCATGCTGATGAACTCATGTAAATTTACTATTATTTATAGACTTTAGTAAATTTAAGCTTCTTACATGGTACGTTTTATTTTCAGTGTTATTTTCATTCTGTCATTTGCTTCAGTAGCTAAGGTTAGTTTTGAAGAAAAGATCACTGAGGCTGAAGACTACTTGACGGTCAACCCAGCAACATCTTTGCTAATATTAGAGAAAATAAACAAAGATGGAATTGCTGTCGAGCAATTGATCAGGTGGCATTTGATCAGAATGAGAGCCGCTGTACCAACAAACCAATTAGATAAACTCAGTGAATCTTTAGAAACCGTATTTCACCACAAACAGCATCCTTACTTTAAAGCCCATTTAACTTCGTTTCTGAGTGGCACTGGGATCTACCTTAGGAAAAAGCAATTTCTGGCTGATGCGCAAAAAAGTTTAGAGTGTGCTTATAAATATGCGCAAAATGAAAAACAAAGATTAACTTTAACGAATAGTTTGGCTTTGGTTGCACGCCAGCAGAGCGATTATGATAGTGCAAGGTTACTTTATAAAAAAGCTCGGGCATTGGTGGTAGAGAATAAACGGGAAAGCATCATTGCAATGATAGATAATAACCTCGGAATGATTGAATTCGATGTAGGCAATATTAAAGAGGCTGAAGCGCATTACCGACAAGCATTAAAAGGCTATCAACTAATTGATAAGCGCTCAGGAATAGTGACAGCTAGCATCAATTTACTTTTTTCATTCTTACTACAAGACAAGTTTTTAGATTATCAGCGCTTGTATTCACCAACGGCAACCTTGACACTCGCTTTCCCGAATCAATCTAAACAATCTCTTTTGTACTGGATCCATCAAAGGTATTTACAGCTTCAGGGAGGAAAAATTACCGCTCAAAAAATTCAAAAACTAAAGGAGGCATATACTAATTTAGAAGACATTAAGGTCAAAATACACATATATAAGTATCTTGCCGAATTCATGAACATCTCTTTACAAGCACCAGAAAATAAAGCTAATAAAGAGTTTAATCGTCCATGGTTTGCAGCTATCAAACAGTGTGATTGGGTTTTGGATTAGTTACTTTCAATATTACTCTACATATTTCTACAATAAAGCTTTAATTAAAGCGTCACGAGTTTGTAAGAAATCGCGTTTACTCTAAGTAAAATCAATCTGGACTAGACCAGATTTAACCCAAAATTAGAGATAAATGTAATGAAAAAACTATCCCATGTAGCAGCTGCAATATTGCTGGCTCAAAGCGCACATTCTTTTGCATCAAATGGCAAACTTGTTGGTTCAGTAAAGGATCTGCAAAGTCATTTGTCAGGTGTGATGATCACCGTGAAAGGGCAAAAAGCAACGGCGGTTACAGATTATCGCGGTCGATTTGAATTGCCGATTGTGAAAAGTGGCGAATATACACTTTTAGTGAGCTACATGGGGTACGACAGCGCAGAGGTAAAAATAAAAGTACGAGACTCTGAAATTACTTTACTTGACCCAATCACTTTAAACTCACAACAACAAATAGAAGAGGTTGTGAGTGTGGGTCAAATATTTCGTGGCGAAATGGCGGCGGCCAACAATCAAAAAAATGCCTCGAATATTATCAGTGTGATAGCCGCTGACGGTATTGGAAAGTTGCCTGACAGAAATGCAGCCGAAGCGGTGCAACGTATCCCAGGTGTATCAATTGAGCGCGATCAGGGTGAAGGGCGTTTTGTTGCTGTTCGTGGCTTACCATCGCAATGGAGCTCGGCAAGTATCAACGGCAATCGGCTTCCAACTGCAGAAGAAGAAACAACCAGTAGGGCAACGGCATTTGATTTTTTCCCGAGCGAGTTAATTGAGTTTGTTGAAGTATCTAAAGCCATCACCCCAGATATGGAAGGCGATGCAATTGGTGGTAGCGTTAATTTCATAACTAAAAAATCGGCGGATGATTTTGTGTTTAAAACAAACTTTGCATTGGGTCAGAACGAGCTAGCAGAGGGGACAAATTACTCGGCAAATGTGGTTTATGGAGACCGTTTACTGGATGACAAACTCGGTTTTATTGTCAATGCCACGGCTTGGAAGCGAGATTGGGCAACCGATAATTACGAACCAAGACGTCGAGGTGAAAGCGAAAACTTTGGCATTTATCGACTAGAGCTGAGAGATTACACAGGAACCCGCGAAACATATGGTTTAAATGGTTCTATTGAATACGACTTGGACAATGGCAGTATCAGTGCAAGTGCATTATATGGCACCTTGGTTGATGATGAAACGCACTACAAACATCGACTACGTTTTGATAAAGACAGGGTTGAGCTGCAGCATATTCGCAATGAATTAATTACAGAAATGAATGGTTTAGAGTTCGCGGGTGTCCACAATATTGGTTTTGACAAAACCATAAACTGGCAGTTAGCGACCTATGAAAATGAGTTCAAATATGGTGATAAACCAAATGGACAAGATAACAGCTATTTTGTTATGCGTTTTGACCAGAAAAACGTCGGTTATGTTGGTTTGCAAGAAGCAGCAAATGGAAAAAGCTATGCGTATAACTTAGTTGATGGGGGCGCTGATCCTTGGAATGCTATCAACAACCATTTTGCAAATGGTTTCGCACTGGATGCAACTCAAGCTGGCTTGTCTTGGGTTGAGCTCTATAAAGTATATGTTAAAGAGAAAGATAGGTTGGTTGCAAACCTTGATTTTGAATGGCAAAGAGATTCTGACCTAACCTATCAATTCGGTGCAAAGTACAGAGATAAAGTACGTTATGCAGATTTTGCAGATGAGTTTTACGAGTGGAATAGTGATGAATTTGGTACAGCACCAACACTAGCTGATTTTACACTTGTTGATCAACCCGGTCGAAGCGATTACCTCTCAGAAGCTAATTTCAATTACCAGGCACAGTTTTCTCAAGTGGCCACAACTGAAGATGCAATGGCATTTTGGAATACAAACCGAGAGAAATTCAGATTGGTTGAAGGTGAATCAGCACTCATCAGTAATGGTGGCGCACTCGGTCGAAACTTTGATGTAGAAGAAACACATACTTCAGTCTACGGTATGGCAACCTATCAAATGAGCGCGCAGTTAGAAATACTCGCAGGACTTCGACTGACGCAAACTAAGACCAGTGTATCCGGCTACACCTACTTAGCTGACCAACAACATACTGTAGAAACTACGCAGAGTAATGATTATCTTTCTGTGCTGCCAGCATTACATCTTACCTATCGTGCTGATGAGTCAACGAACTATCGTATTGCATTAACAAGAAGCTTTGCTCGTCCAGACTTTGGCTCATTGACTCCTGGGGCAACTTACCTAGAAGCAGACAACAAGCTTGATTCTGGTAACCCTGCGCTAGAGCCAACTTATTCTAACAACTTAGATGTAATGGTAGAGCACTACTTTGACAGAGTAGGTTTAGTATCTGCGGGTGTGTTTTATAAAGACATTCAAGATCCAATTTTCGAAAAACGCTCGATTGGCAATTACAACGGCCGTGATGGCGTTAATATTGTTCGCCCAGAAAATGGCGACAGCGCGTGGCTTGCAGGAATAGAGTTTGCGTTTAATCGTGACCTTGGTTTTATTTCTCCACAGTTAGAAAACTTTGGTGTTATGACCAATGCCACATTTATGGATTCAGAAATGACCATTCCAGAGCGGGCAGGCAAGGTTGCTATCCCAAGGCAAGCAAAAGAATTATATAACTTTACTCTTTACTATGACGATACTGAATTTGCAGCTCGTATCGCTGTGAATCATAAAGGTGCTTATATCGAAGAGCATGGCAAATCAGCACAAAGCGACAGTTATTATGGCGCAAATACCAGTGTTGATTTTACCACTTCTTATCAAATCAACGAACAAGCTTTGGTTTATCTAGAGCTGAATAATCTCACCAATGAAGCACTTGAATATTACATGGGCGAAAAAGGCCGACCTTTGCAAGTTGAGTACTACGGTATGCGCGCAATGATTGGCTTTAATTACCAGTTCTAACGGTAACTTCAACGCCTAGTTTTTGTTTCTTATATGTATTAGCTGTTTTGCGAGGTCAGAGATTGGCCTCGTAATTTTCAAGGTTTACTTATGAACTCTTTATCGCTTTGGCAAGTGCCGCCAAAATGGTTAAGGCCAGCTCAAGGGCTCGCTTTTGTCGCATTTGCTGCCTGTAGTGCGTTTATGACGTATTTCTGTATGTATGCATTTCGAAAGCCCTTTTCGGTTAATAGTTATACCGAGCTGGACCAAGACCACTGGCTCGTCAGTTTCAAAATAGCTTTGATCTTATCTCAAGTATTTGGCTACTTAGTTGCGAAATTTATCGGTGTAAAAGTCATTGCTGAGATGCAGCATGCAAACCGAGCAAAAACCATTCTATGGATGATAGTAAGTGCCGAACTTGCCTTGATCTTATTTGCTATCTCACCTTCACCACTCAATGTGATTTGGTTATTTTTTAATGGCTTATCTCTTGGCATGATTTGGGGGCTGGTTTTTAGTTACCTAGAAGGGCGTAAAACCACCGAGTTACTTGGTGCAGTGTTAAGTGTGACGTTTATTCTTGCGTCGGGCTTAGTTCGTACTGTGGGTAAATGGCTTATGGTGGAAATACAGGTATCGGAAATGTGGATGCCCGCAGTGACTGGTGCCATTTTCTTACCTCTTTTGGTTATTTCTGTGTTGTGTTTGAGCAGTTTACCGGCGCCTACAGAATCAGATGAGCAAGCCAGACAAAAAAGAGCCCCAATGAACGGCGCGCAAAGGTGGGCGTTTTTTAAAGAATACGGGGTTGGGATCACCTTACTGGTATTAAGCTTTTTACTCTTCACTGGGTTTCGAGATTTTCGAGATAATTTTTCTTCAGAAATTTGGCACGCACTTGGGTATGGACAAGAGCCTGCCATTTTTGCTTATGCAGGCGTTCGAATAGCTTTAATTGTCTTAATTGCGTTAGCGGCTTTGGTCTTGATTAAGAATAACCGTATCGCATTTTTTGCCAATCACGGTTTTATCTTACTGGGCACGGCTTTATTGGCAATAAGCACATGGGCGTTCGAGCAGAGTTTGTTGGATGCTAAAGCGTGGATGGTACTACTTGGAGCAGGACTTTACATCAGTTACATCCCCTATAATTGCTTTTTATTTGACCGAATGATTTCAGCAGTTGGCTCAACCGCAAATGCTGGGTTTTTGCTTTATCTCGCAGACTCAGCAGGTTATGTCGGCTCAGTTGGCATTTTACTTTATAAAACTTTTGCATCACCAGAATTAAGCTGGTTGAATTTTTTTATTATGGCTTGTTACTGGGTCGCGGCTATTGCCAGTGCGCTGGTGGTGAGCTCTTTACTGTATTTCAGTTTCAAACTTAAACCTTTTCAGCCTGGTTATTCTCTACAACCAACACATCAAAACTAACGAACAGGAACATCAAAATGAAACATATTGAAGCGCTAATTTTAGATTGGGCCGGCACCGTCGTGGATTATGGCTCAATCGCACCCACGAGTATTTTTGTTGAGGCTTTTAAGCTAGGCTTTGATTTTGAGATTAGTCTTGAAGAAGCTCGTGGCCCAATGGGAATGGGGAAATGGGACCATATTCATACACTGTTAAATACAGGTTCAATTCGAGTACGTTGGCAAAATCAATTTGGTCGTTTACCTAATAAAGAAGATGTCGACCACATTTACAATACATTTATGCCTTTACAGCAGGCTAAAGTAGCTGAGCGCGCAGCACCAATCGAAGGCGTGTTACCAGTATTACATCGATTGCAATCAGATAACGTCAAAATAGGCAGTTGCTCAGGGTATCCAAAACCAGTGATGGATGTTTTGGTGCCTGCTGCGGCAGAATATGGTTATAAACCTGATTGTGTGGTTGCAAGTGATGAGTGCGAAGCTGGCTCTCGTCCTGGGCCTTGGATGGCATTAGAAAATGTTCAAAAACTGGGTATTTCTCGAGTAAGTGCCTGCGTAAAAGTAGATGATTCAGTACATGGTATTACTGAAGGGCTAAACGCAGGGATGTGGACAGTAGGCATCGCAGTTACAGGTAATGCCATTGGCTTGAGCGAGCAGGAATGGGCAAATGAGAATGAATTATCACAAGTGTCACTTACTCGTAAAGCTTATACGCAATTGGCTTCGGCGGGTGCCCATTATGTTATTGATTCGCTAGCTGATATTGAGCCGATTTTACATGCGATTGAAGCCAGAATAGCAAGAGGAGAAAGACCTTAATGCGCTTTGTGCCTTTTTGGTTTGATGAGGCAATAACAGAGGCAGATGACAAATCTGCCTCACACTTGACTCATGATATAAACACAGATGTATGTATTATTGGTGGTGGTTTTACAGGGCTTTGGACAGCGATAAATCTGAAGCTAACAAAGCCTGAACTTGATGTTGTGATTATCGAAAAGGACTTGTGCGGACAAGGGGCCTCAGGCAGAAATGGCGGTGCGATGCTCACTTGGTCTACAAAGTTTGGCAGTTTAATTAAGCAAGTTGGTTTAGAGCGGGCGATGTATTTGGTCAAAGCCTCAGAACAAGCAGTACACGACATTAAAGCGTTCACTGAAAAATATGCCATTGACTGTGATTGTCGAGTTGATGGGATGTTTTATACGGCTTCTAACGCCTCACAGCAAAATGCCTTTAAACCTGTGCTCGATTTACTTGCTACACATCAACTCAATGCATGGCAAGGTGTTACACAAGATAAGCTTGAAATGACGGGCTCAAAAGCGAATTTATCTGCAATTTTTTCGCCCCATGCTGGCAGTGTTCAGCCTGCCAAATTAGTTCGAGGTTTATTTAGAGTGGCCAAGCAACTTGGTGTGAAAATATATGAACGGACCAAGTATATTCAGTATCAGGGCGATGAAACTTTAAATATAAAAACCGACCTAGGTATGATCAAAGCCAATAAACTGGTGTTTGCAGTGAATGCTTGGCTCCCTAAGCTTGAGCCACAATTTGCACGTTCTGTGGTGTTAGTTTCGAGTGATATGGTTATCAGCAAAGCCAACCCAGAAGCCATTAAAGCAATGAAGCTGAATCATGGCGCTCCGATTATAGATAGCCGAATTTTCGTCAATTATTATCGAACCACGACATCAGGCAGACTAATGCTAGGTAAAGGCGGAAACTATTTTAGCTTTGCAAATCATGTTTCAAGGAGGTTTGATCAGCCAAGCCGATACTTAGAAATGATGAAGCATTACTGGCAATATTTTTTTCAACACAGCGGATTAGAAATCGAAAGAAGTTGGACAGGACCGTCTGATAGAAGTGTCAGTGGACTGCCTTTTTTTGGGCAATTAAAAACTCAGAAAAATATTTACTATGGCAGTGGATACTCAGGTAATGGCGTAGTGCAGAGCTACCTTGGCGGTAACATCTTGGCGAGTTTAATTTTGAACAAAGCAGATAAGTGGCGAGACAGTGGCTTAGTTAATCAGCCAATTGCACAATTTCCTTTTGAGCCTATCAGAACCATAGGGGCATACATGGTGCGAAATGCTATTCGCCGAAAGGAATATGCCGAAGATTTGAATAAACAAGTGGCACCTTGGGACAGTTATCTAAGTAAACTCAGTGGTTCAGCCGCTAAAGTAGATACCTCCTTGAACAAGCGATAATACATAGGGTTTTCATCAAGTGGTAGAACCTTGCATTTATAACTATGTACTTGTACCTTATTAGGTAAATTAAGAGGGGATTCATATATCATTGGTTATAAACACCATTTGATTTGAGGTGCATTAGGATATGTATAAATACGCTTTTTCAATATTATTGCTTGCTGCGTGCTTTGGTTTAGCTGCAAAAAATGATGTGTTGTCTTTGGATAGAATTGATGTCGCCCAAGTTAAGTTTGCTTTTGAAAACGATGATAATGTGTATCCAGATGAAAGTGAGTTTGCCATCGACCACTTTGTTTTAATGAGCAATGACAATGGAGAGCGTTGGGGGATTTTAACTATTACCAACCAATCGAGCGGCCGCAGAGAGTTACAAGCAAAACACATAATGGCGTTGTTTGCTGACGGTTCAAGATATTCACCCATAAACTTTAAACAGCCTTTCAATGGCAATGAAACACAGTCTATTACTTTGAATTTTGGCGAAAATAAATTTCCAATTTTGTCTGTATATACGAGAAATTAATAATTTACTGTACAGGTCTCAAAATTAGATTTATCGCACAGGTGATAATCTAAATAGTATTTGTCTAGTTCAGGTTTTGCGCCCTGCGTGAGGTAGTTGTACATTAGCTCGGCGCTTTTCCTGCCCATCTCAAAAGGCTTTTGACCTAGATTCACAGTTGATAGACCATGCTTAAGGGCATCAAGTTGAACTTGCTCTGTGTCAGCTGAGATCATCACAAAGTTACCGTCGGCTATTTGATTCTTTGCCGCTTTCATCGTCTCTATATAGTCAGGGTTAAACTGAGCAAACCCTGCCACAGCCAAGAAGATTGGTGGATTTTTTAGTGCAGAAAAACGCTTAACTTGTTCTAAAGAAGCATGCCTTTTTCCCATGGTATAAAGTGGGCAGCGAGGGTGCTCTACCCAACCACTGTCGCCAGATAAACGCTTTTTACTTTGACCCGATAATGCATGACGTACTCCTGCAAGGCGGGCATTAAGGTTTGGCGTAGTTTGATGACCTGACTGTAGACAAATGCTTTGTTTATCCGTGATTTTGTATTTCATTGCCAATTTACCTAAGGCGACACCAAAATCAAAATTATTCGTGCCTATGTATGCAAGTCGGTATTGATGATGTTTGGGCAATAAGTCAGAGTCGAATGTGATAACTGGAATATTTTTCTTTTTTAAGTTCTTGAGGGCATGCGTCACTAAATATTCTGAGTCAGTGGTTGAGACTAAAAAAGCATCGATACTTTGCTCAGCCAATTCACTAATCACTAAAGACTGAGTTCTTACATCTTGATAATCATCAGCGCCATCATAGATGCATTTTAGATTATTAACCTTGCTGGCAAAATTAAGGCAGCCTTTGAATGATTGTTCGTAAAAAGAATCATTTTTGGTTTTACCTATCACTGCAATTGTGAATTGCTCGTTTGCATAAGCTTGGTTCAAAGTGCAACAAAACAAACTGAAAACACAGATAGGTAGGTAAATAAATTGACGAAAAGAAAATTCCATTAATCAGACTTCAATGATGTAAAAATGACGATACTTAAACAATTATACATAATAAAATCACAAAACTAGTAAGGTATAAAATATTTATTTATGTAAGCTAATATTTCTGAATTGTTTCACGTTAAGATGTCAGTTTAATTATTAGAACTTAGACAACAAATTCGCTTTATTCAAATTATCACTAGATTCTGTTTGTCATAAAACTGCAGTAAGCTAGCACTGTTCAGTCAATTAAATAGTTAGTTAAATAAGTTGCTTATGTTGTTGTATCAAGTCATCCGAAATCATATTCAAAATCTGGTCAATGAAGGGCGTTTAAAAGCCGGTTCTAAACTTCCTTCGGAGCGCAGTTTGCAAGAGCAGTTCAACTCTACAAGGATCACAGTGAGAGAGGCGCTAGCCAGGTTAGAATCTGAGGGCGTGATCTACAGTCAAAAACGTAGAGGGTGGTTTGTTACCCCTGAAAAGCTAAAATGGCATCCAGCACGCAAAGTGAATTTTAACGCTTTATCTGAGTCTCAAGGGTTTACGCCCTCTACCAAAGTTATTGAACTGATGACTCCTTCCAATGAGCACAGCATTGCATTTACTCACTTTGATGATAAGCCTATTTACAAACTGACTCGGGCTCGATATTTAGATGGAAGAGGTGTACTAATCGAAGAAATTCACTGTCTTGCTGCGCGTTTCACCCATCTCGAAAAACAAGTTTTAAATGGCTCAATTACTGATGTTATGAAACGACACTATCAGGTTGATATTTCTCATGAGCAGTGCAATATCAGTGTCACGGTGCTACCCGACTATGCGGCTGAATTACTTGAAAAAAATAGCGGTACGCCTTGTTTGAAAGTACAAAGGGCGCGTTATGACAACGAAGATAGCTTGGTCGACTTTAACATTGAATTTTGGCTACATGATTGTATTGAAATGGTAGTGGAAGGGTGTTGATGACCCACTTAAATTTTACACAGAACTTCTGAGCCCATACCGGTTAGAAATTCGAATGATCAAAAAAGCAAAAGCGACTGGTCAGTTATAAATAGGCTTTTGCTTTAATTTCCGGGAAATTTTTCATTTAAAGATAGTAAAGACTACCAGTATTTCGCTTCATTAACGGCGTGCAATAAGCCTTCTATGTCTTTTTGGTACACTTCACCAATATTGCCTATTCTAAAGCAGTCAGCGTCTGACACTTTTCCAGGATAGATGACATAGCCAAGCGACTTTAGCTTTTCATAAAATTGTTTAAAATCATATTCAGGTTCGTTTGGTGAATAAAACGAGGTAATTATTGGTGAATGCAACGGATCGGGCAAAAGTGTCTCAAAGCCAAGTTCTCTCATACCACTGACAAGTAAAGACTGGTTTGATTTATAACGGCTATACCTTGCATCAATACCTCCTTCTTGTTCAAGTTCGATCAGTGCTTGTGCAAAAGCTCTCACTACGTGCGTAGGTGAGGTAAAACGCCATTTACCATTATTCTGTTCCATAGTTTGCCATTGATCATACAGATCTAGAGATAGAGAGTGGGCATTACCTTGGCACTGTGAAATCAATGCATGTTTACAGATTACAAAACCAAAGCCAGGAACCCCTTGAATACACTTATTAGATGAGCTAATTAAAACATCAACACCTAGCTTTATCATATCGATGGGTATTCCACCGAAGCTACTCATTGCATCTAAAACAAAGGTTTTTTTGTAATGGTTCACAAGCTCGGCCACTGCTTCTAGTGGGTTAAGCATGCCAGTAGTCGTTTCGCAATGTACCATGGCAACATGGGTGATGTGTGGGTTTTCTTTGAGCGTTTGCTCAATTTGACCAACGTCAGGATAGTGCGTCTCTGCAAAATCTAAACTAATGACGTTGAGGTTGAGATAGTCTGAGATTTGTTTAATACGCGCACCATAAGCGCCATTATTTATAACAAGTAAAGTGTCTTTTTTTGAGATAAAAGTCCCTAAAGCCGCTTCAACAGAAGCGGTGCCACTGCCTTGCATTAAAGTGGCAGTTAATAGTTCAGTGTTGCCGGCAAGCGAACATAACTGGGTTCTAATTTTTTCTACTATCTCAATATTGTAATCGTCATCCCAAGTACACCAATCTTGTAACATGGCTTCTTTCACTGTTTTAGATGTACTGAGAGGGCCGGGGGTAAGTAATAAATAGTTATTTTTCATAAAAACTCCATCTGGTCTATACCAGCAATTAGAGCATATGTTTTATGATGTTTTGATGATGTAATTGTGACAGTTTACGATGCATTGAGTTAGTTGAAAGGATTAAAAATAACTGTTCATTGTGAAATATAAGGCTAAAATTACGGTAATTGTCAAAGTTTAAAAATCATATGTTTCAACGTTTTTTGTATTTAATCTGTTTGACTGCTTGCGTAACTGCTCAGGCAACAACGCTCAAGTTTTGTTATGAGAGTAAAGAGCTTTTGCCTCATTATCGTGGTGAAGGTGTCTTAACGCCTAGCGAAAAACCAGGTGCAGCAATCGAGATTGTACAAAAGCTTGATGAAATGCTCTCAAAAGTACACATTGAGTTTGTTCGTGAGCCATGGAAGCGTTGTTTAAACGATTTAAAGCTTGGTAAAGTTGATGCATTGATTGCAAGGCACTCAGTCAGTAGAGAGGCGTTTGCAAAGTACCCTAAAACTACAAAAAATGAGCTCGATAATGAGCGTGCAATTTCAAGCACTGCAACTTGTTTTATCCATAAAAAAAATGTGCCCTTAAAATGGAATGGTCATGAATTATTAGTAGACATGCCGCAAGGTATTTCTGTGCCAAGAGGTTATTCACTTGTTGAAGATTTGAAGAAAAAAGGTTTTCAAATCTACGAAACCGTGTCGGTTAAGCAAGCCCACGAGTTACTTTTTAATGGTCGAGTAGGTATTTCACTGAGTGACTGCCAACATAAAAACCTGCCCATAAACTTTATCGAAAATAAAACCCCGATTGTAGAAAATTATGGTTATTTAGTTTTCAGTCACCAGTTTTATTCGCTATATCCAAATCTATCTGAACAATTGTGGAACCAGCTAATGAAAATAGATGACAAAGTTTTCTATGATAAATACTAATACCAATCCTCATTAATACTTAATCATTTTGAGGGACTAAAACTGACGCTAACTTCGTTAAAAATTTCTTATTTAGAACAACTAAATAGCAAAGTTTTAGCCTTGCTATCGACAATTTTCCTTGCCTCAAAATAGATCACTTAATTAAAAGGATTGGTATGAAAGTATCTCAATTGATCTTGCCTCACCAAGTGTGCAAGTTTACAAATAGTGATGTATTCGCTGTCATCTAAGATAACTGGTGATTCTTCTATAATTTGAAATTTGAAATTTTTTCTATTTTTATTGCATTCAATCCAAAATTCTTGCGTGCCATCATCATAAATGAATATGGTCTGTTTGTTGGTAACATTGATTTTTTCTATGTGGTTGTCGACCATATACTTTATTGATGCGTGAATAAAATCAACGCTCTTTAAGAACTTTTGAGGGTCTTTACGGTATAACTGTTTTTGATGCTCGTCTAGTGAGTTTTCAGGGGGAATTGGTAGATTTAAAGTTTCTTTTTCTAAGTACATGTATCGCTCCAAATAGAGTGAATAAGTACGTTATAAAGGTGTGTTTAGATTGCTAATTATAAAATTTTAGCAATCCATTTTTTAAACATATGGATTACTTAATTCCTCGTAAAATATTGTCTATTTCTTTGGACCTTTCATCACTGACATTAGATTCAAACAAAGCTGGTTTTTGTAGTAAAAAACCTTGATAGAAGTCTGTGTTGTAAGACTTTAAAATCTCAAATTCGCCTTGGGTCTCGATTCCTTCCGCGATCACTTTGATGTTGTTGTCTTTAGCTATTTGCACCAAGTGCTTAACGATGCTTTGTTTGTAAGGTTCTGTATCTAAATTTCGTACTAAATCCATATCAATTTTTACATAATCAGGGCGGTATTTGTGCAGCATATTTAACCCTGACCAGCCTGAACCTATATCATCTAAAGCAACACCGAATCCTGCATTTCTGTAAAAATTAAGTATGCCACGCATTACAGACTCGTCTTGAACACTATGAGTTTCGGTAATCTCAAAAACAACATCTTCGGGTTTTATGCCTAAAGCATTAATTGCTGAAGCGGTCGCTCGTAAGCAATATGAGGGGTCATAGATGCTTGATGGGTCAAAGTTTATAAAGAGTTTGCCATTTAATTGTGATTTACTGAAATGAGACACCGCTGAGCGTCTAGCAACTAAATCAACAGAGAATAACAGATCTGAGCTCTCAGCGAGTTTAAAGACATGTGCTGGTGGCACTATGTTGTCAAATTCATCTTTGATCCTAAAAAGCCCCTCGAAGGCAAAAGGCTTTATCTCGTTATTCTCAAGTTTAAAAATCGGTTGAAAGTGTGTTTCATACTTTTCGTCATCAATAGATTGTGAGATCCACGCACTGTTAAAACGATTTATTAAAACTTCAGCAGTGACGATTTTACCCATATCGCTAATCGAAAGTTCACTACCATCTGTCGTCGTTATCTTCGTGCAGGCCAGTTCAGAAGGTTCAAATTCACCATATAAACCAAACAGAAAACGTTTTATTTGCGCATGTTTAATGGTAATGGCTAGGCATTTTTCATCTTTCTGTACTGCTTGGTAATGATTTTGGCCACAAAACACAATGGCTTTATTGACACTTTCTATTGTAGGGAAAAATATCCAAAAACATGTTTCGCTATAAAAATAATTTTCTATCTTTTCGCAATCTGCACAGTACATCAGGTGTCTCCTTTAAGAATAACCTCATAACCTTACGGTTTGATAATGAGTTTAGATCCATATAAAAGTTTTACTGTTCAAATTCCTAAAAATTTCGCTCCATAGTGTGATTGTTCAAAAATATTTGCATTTATAAATTTTGAGCTTACACTTGTGCGCTCAATGGGCGTACACGTGTAAGCTAAAATGGTTTAGACATGCAAAATATCTCACGATTTATTTCAAACAATTTATTTCATTACAATGATTTAGCAGGTTATTTAGAGCCTGTTTTACAAGTATTCAAACCAGCATGGAGAAGTGGTTTTTTTAGGGCACAGGTTAAAGGTATTCGAGTACTTAGCGAAAATGCGCTTAAAATAACCTTGAAACCAGAGAAAAAGTGGCCAATTCACACAGCTGGTCAGCACATTTCTTTGACAATAGAGCAACAAGGCCGGTTGATTTCTCGGGTATTCACCATCGCGTCTGGTGCGAAAAAATTAAAAGAAACGGGCTTAATTGATCTGGTGATCCGCACTCACGGTAAGGGGAATTTCACTCCATACCTTGTAGAGTTAGCTATGAACAGCTGGGTCAATATTTCAAAGCCAAAGGGAGAGTTCATATTTGATCAGCAAAGCAATCATACGACTTTTTTAGCAGGTGGATCTGGTATAACTCCATTCATTGCAATGTTGGATGACTTACAGACAAACACGCACCAACACGTCCATTTATTATATTACGCAAAGTCAAACGCGCATTTAATGGTGGATGTTTTGGAGAAGCTTTTGACTAAACTTCCTAATTTTAGTTTTGAACTACTTAATCGTAGTGAACACGGCTCATTTACCGAGTTTGTTTCAGTAGAGCATACCAACGAACTCCTCGTCTGCGGGCCACAAGAAATGTACGTTGAAGCTGAAAAGTTCTGTAAGTCACGTCAAATACCCATCAGAGCAGAACACTTTCAAGCAATTAAGCCTACTCAATCCATAAATGAAGCTGCACGATTCAACGTAAAACTCAATCATGGTGACTTAGAAGTTAGCAATCAAGATTCGTTATTAAGTGAATTTCAAGCGCACAATGAACCTGTGATGTATGGCTGTGGTATGGGTATTTGCCATCAATGTCAGTGTGTGAAAAAGAAAGGCATTGTAAGAGATATGCGTGATGGCCGTTTATCAGATAACAGCGAAGAGCTTATCCAATTGTGTGTGACTCAAGCCATGACAGATTTGGAGTTAGAACTATGAAACAAGTGAATTTTGACCAGTTAGCCTTGCAACTCGATGAAGTAAAACAACAAGTAAAAGCAAAAGTCGGACAAGAAGATGCGAATTATATTCGTAAAGTCATTGTTTGGCAGAGAGTGTTTGAGTGGAGCGGCAGAATTTTACTGATGTTAGGATTTTGGCAGCCATTACTTTGGGTGGTGGGGGTCTTAAGTCTTGCGGTAGGCAAGATCTTAGACAACATGGAAATTGGTCATAACGTGATGCATGGTCAATATGACTGGATGAACGACAAGTTCATTAATTCTCGTGCCTATGAATGGGATATTGCCTGTGATGGCAGTAGTTGGAACAGGGTTCATAACTACGAACATCATACTTATACCAATATTATCGGCAAAGACAGAGATTTTGGTTATGGCCTTTTGAGGCTATCGAATGACTTCAGGTGGCGTGTGAAAAACCTTTGGCAGTTTATTACTTACGTTTTACTGAGTGTGCTTTTTCAGTGGGGCGTGTCTTATCATGAGATGGCGGCTGAGCGGGTTTTCTTTGGTAAAAAGAAAGACAACCGAGATAACAAAGTATCACACGCTGAGCTGAAAAAACGTTTCTTTAGTAAAGGAGCTAAGCAACTGGTTAAAGATTATGTCATTTTCCCAATTCTAGCAGGGCCGCTATTTCTGTGGGTTTTTTGTGGCAACTTAATAGCAAATTTATTAAGAAACTTATGGACCTCAACCATCATTTTTTGCGGTCATTTTACTGAGCATGTTCATACGTTCACAGAAGAAGAGTGTAAAAACGAAAGCAAAGGGCAGTGGTATTACCGCCAGGCTTTGGGCTCATCAAACCTCAAAGGCCGCACATGGTTTCACATCTTAACAGGGCATTTAAGCTTTCAGATTGAACACCATTTGTTTCCAGACTTACCGGCGAAGCGTTACCCTGAAATAGCCCCGAAAGTACAACAAATCTTTCAGCAACATGGTATTCACTACAATACGGGCGGATTTTGGCGCCAATACGGCTCAGTCTTAAAACGTATTATTCGTTATTCATTTCCTTAGAAAAGCGACTCCCTCAGTTAAAATTTGGCTGAGGGAGATTTATCTTTGATACTCCACACGCTCTAGTTTATCAGATGGGATCTCTGGAAATTTACCAGCTATCCAGTTTTGTTTTGCTTGTTCTATTTTTTCTTTACTAAACGATACAAAGTTCCAATGAATATAAGGCACATTCTGCCATTGCTCTCCACCCAGCAAAATAACACGGCTGTTTTTAGAAAACTTAATCGTTGTTTCTGTATCTTCTAATAATACAAGCTCATTTGGAGAGATAGTCTCGTCATTGACCGTGACTTGGCCATATAAAACATAGAGTGCGGTTTCAAAGTCTGGGTTGGGTACATCAATTGTTTTACCTTGAGTACCAATTACATCTAGATAGAACATCTCTGAATAGGTTTTTATTGGTGAGCTTAAACCATAGGCATTACCCGCTATTAGGCGGGTCATAACACCATTTTTAGCTATTTGGGGCAGGGCTTCTCGCTTCACATGAGTAAACGCAGGCGCAATATCTTCATGCTGTGCTGGTAAGGCAATCCAAGATTGCAAGCCGTTTAGACCATGTTCGCTTGCTCTTGTTTCGACGCTTTCTCTTTCAGAGTGGGTAATACCTGTACCAGCTGTCATCCAATTCACATCACCCGGTGCGATTTCTAAATTATTACCCAATGAGTCTCTATGTAAAATTTTACCTTCGATTAAATAAGTTAAAGTGGAAAGGCCAATGTGTGGATGCGGTTTGACATCAATCCCTTCACCTTGAGAAAAACTAGTCGGGCCCATATGGTCGAAAAATATAAATGGACCAACCATGCGTTTTTTCATGTGGGGAAGTAAACGTTTTACGTTTAGGCCACCAATATCATGCTCTGTTGCGGATAATTTTAATGCCATAAGTAACTCAAATCAGGTGATTAACTATTTACAGCATAGGTGCAAAATACCCTTTTAATCTATTCAAAAATTTTGATTAGAGTATTCAAAATTCATAGCTGTTCAACCTTAGCTGCCAAGCTTAGACTGGTGTTAATGAAATGACTTAAGGTGCATACAGATGAAAAATGTTCTACTAATTAACACATCAATTAATCATGACGCTGGCAATTCTTATGTATTGAGCAATGAGTTTGTCGATAGATTATCAAATAAGTTTGAGTTAACAGTTACACATCGCGACCTAGTTAAAGCGCCGTTGGAACACTTAAAGCAAACAGAAATGCTTGCTTGGATGACGCCTGAAGCGCAGAGAAACGGTGAACAAAAATCGTTGGCTGATTTATCTGATAATTTGATCAAAGAAGTACAGCAAAGCGATCTACTGGTGATTGGCCTACCTATGTATAACTTTGGTGTGCCTTCACAGGTTAAAGCTTGGATGGATAGAATCGCAAGAGCCGGTGTTACCTTTAAATACACAGAGCAAGGCCCTGTTGGCCTTTTAGCAAATAAAAAAGTGATAGTATTAGCTGCGCGTGGCGGAATTTATGCAGGTACTGATAACGACTCTCAAACTACACATGTTAAATCGTTTTTTGCACTACTAGGGATCACAGACGTTGAGTTTATTTATGCTGAGGGCCTAAATATGCCAGTTAAAGATGAAAGTCTGGCAGCAGCAAAGAAACACATGAATGAGCTTATCTCTGAGCTATAGCCATTTAGTAGTAACCAACAGGAAGGTTTTAGAACCGACCTGTTGGTGATCAGATTTAATGCGCTGCTTTTGCGTCTAATTCAGGGTCGACGAGTGCAAACATGATTTTAATGAGTAAAAACAAGGCATAGATGTTAATCGGGTAATTTACGATGACTTCAGTCCAAAATAAGAAAAGAGGATTATTAATAAGGCTGGTGATTTGGTCAAAAATCTCAATAAACAATCCAAGTGATAATAAAATAAAACCGTAATACTCACATTGGTGCGTAGTTTCAGAGCTTTCAACCTCTTGACCAGCTACCCAGTTTTGTAAAATATTTCTGCCTTCAAGCAACACACCAAAACCGACTAATAATATTGCTATACCTTCTTCGTCTTCTTTCAACTCATGAAGGTGCTCTAGTGTTAACTCCGAGAACATCAACTGCAACTCATGAAACATCAACATAGCTATGATGGTCGAAACCACTAAGCTTATTAAAAGTAAAAACAGTCTATTAGCGAGAAGTTTAGGAATAAACATAACTTGTCCATTGTTTGAATATTACCAAGATAATAATCCAACAATGTGGAGACAATATGTTAGTGAGACACTGATTTTGAAAAGATGTTGATAACTATCACACCCGCAATTATTAAAGTCATACCGATTATTGCAGCAAGATCAGGTGTTTGCTTAAATAGTAAAGCACTTAATGCTGTAATCAAAACAATGCCTGCGCCAGACCAGATGGCATAGGCAACACCTACAGACACATCCTTCACAACCAATGAAAGGCAATAAAAAGCAATAGAGTAAGCAATAATGCAAAGTGTACTAGGAGCCAAATGAGTAAAACCATCAGATGATTTTAGCGCTAATGTGCCAATCACTTCAGATACAATTGCAATAGTTAAATAAAACCAAGCCATATATATACCACGACAAAAAGAGAGCGGAGTTTACTCGTAAAAGTTTGATTAGTTAATAAGATAACTTAATTAACTTGGCTATTTTTGTGTTTTTGCAATCACCACCAAGAGTACACCACCTAAAACAAGTATCGAAGCGACGACAAGTCGCATAGATATTGGCTCTGATATAAATACCAGCCCACCAAAGGCTGCGATAACGGGAACTAAAAGCTGTGTTACAGCGGCTTGCATATTTGATAATAAAGGGAGTGCTTTATACCAAATTATGTAACCAATACCCGAAGTCACAACACCAGATAAGATGGCAACAACCAGGCCTTTATTTGTGATAGAGCTAAAATCAATAAATAGCAGCGTTATCATGGCCAATGGTATGGTTCTCATAAAATTCATCGTTGTGTCTAAACTTGGCTGCAGTGATTTTTTGCCTGCGAGTGTATAAAACCCCCAAGCAATGCCTGACATTGCCATTAGCACAAAACCTGACAAAGAAGGAGTTGAAAGAGTCGGTAAGACCAAATAAATAAACCCGATAACTGCCATAGCTAATCCAATGAGTTCTAGCGAAGAAAACCGTTCTCCTGTTAGCTTGGATACCGTTAACATGCAAATTTGAACAGAACCAAATAATATTAATGCACCAGTTCCTGTATCTAAGGTTAAATAGGCGAAAGAAAAGCAAATAGCATAAATAAACAACATTAATGAAGACCACCAATGTCCATAACTCAGCAGTGGTTTTTCAATCCGTTTAAAGCTGAATAATAAATATAAAAAAAAAGCTGCAGAGATTAATCTGACCGCAGTAAACCCTGCAGCGTCAATTTGTTCTTCTCCTAATGCAACTCTACATAACACGGAATTTCCTGCAAATGCGAGCAGCGAGAACAAAGTGAAAATTCCTGCCTTCATATTGGGTGGCCTTAAGTGTTGAATGAGTTAAAAGTGCTAAGACCGTTAATGTAGCAATTTTCTCACGCTAATTTGCGTTAATTTTCCGCAAATCACTAACATAACAGCACCAATCAAGACGGGGGTAAACAGAAAGTCCCAACCTTCTCCTGCAAGCATAATCAATAAAGGGTTAGCCCCAGCTGGTGGATGCGTCGTTTTCGTTATGAGCATCAAACTGATGGCAAGGCCAGTAGCAAGCGCCAAATAAATAGGATCACTGCCAAACACTTGGAAGAATAAAATGCCAACAAACGCCGTGATTAAATGCCCAAAAATGACATTTTTTGGTTGTGCAAGCGGGCTTTCAGGCACGCCAAAAACCAGCACAGCGGTCGCTCCAAACGGCGCCATTAATAACACCACAGACGATGCGTGCGTGTCTAAAAATGAAAGGAGTGCGATGGCAATAAATGCACCTATGCCTGCGGTAATTGATAAAACAATATTTCTCATTAGAGTTCCTTGTAACTGAGGGTAGACCAATTTGTCTACTTGCAATGGTAGACAGCTCGGTCTACTATTGTCAACGTACTTTTTGTCAATGTCAGAACACAATATGAATCCAAAACGACAACTCCTCATAGAGACTGCGCTTAAGCTTTTTTATAAACATGGCGTCAATAGCATCGGTATAAATGAAGTATTAAAAGAGTCAGGAGTTGCTAAACGCACGCTTTATAATCATTTTGCGAGTAAAGAAGCATTATTGCTCGCAGCCTTAGAGTACAGGCACCAGATTTTTATGAGTTGGCTAGAAACAGAGATTCAACATGCCAAATCAAACAGTGAGTTAATCCATTGCTTGTTTAATGCATTACAAACTTGGTTCGACAGTAAAGTTGAGCAATTGGGTGAATTTAGAGGCTGTTTTTTTATCAACACAGCCGCTGAATCTGCTACCTTTGCTGACGAAATCAAAATTTTTTGTTTAGAACATAAGCTGCAAGTTAAAGCGCTAATTAGTCAATATTTGAACAGTACAAACAATGAGTTGCTTGATTTAATTTGTACATTAAAAGAGGGGGCCATCGTGCAATCGAGTTTAAACCCTGCCGAAAGTCATTATACGCGCACTTGTATTCAGTCTCTTTTAAAACTCACTGACAACTAGGGCGCGTTTTGTAATTTAGCCTTTTATTTTCATAATGCATTGACGATTAGATATGCACTCGGTTGCAGTGGGTTGTCTGTTTTTTGCTCAATATAATTCTTACTCTGCCGATAAAAGTCTATTTACAGTTGAATGGATGCTTTTATGAAAATTGACAAATCAGAACTGACTCTGTCGAATCAATATCAAGGTACTAAGAAACAAAGTGTTAAGCGCACTGAGGTCAATCTAGAGCAAAACGTGGAACAAAACCTCGAATCACCTGCTGCGCTTGAAAATAAACAAACTGAAGACATCTTGAATGGCGATAGTGCACAGATGTATGTTTTGAAGTTGTTAGTGCAAAAACTAACAGGAAAAAAGATAGATTGGATAGTCGGGAAAGATATTTCGCATGCCGAAATGACACAGCTTGTTGAACAAGCAAATGCATCTGACGAAAACCGCCCAGCCCATGCGGTAGTCGAAACACTCAAACATGAAAGCCAAGCGAATGTACTTAGCTTGAATGGCAAACTAACACTCTAAGAGGGTAAAGAAATCGAGTTTGCCTTTAAAATCTCATTTGAGCAGTCCCACACAAGTTATCAGCGAAATATAGAATCTTTAGAGTTTAAAGACCCTCTCCTTATTAGTTTCACCAATAAAGCGGTTCAGCTAGATACATCTAAAACTTCTTTCGATATAGATGCCGACGGAAAAAATGACACTTTTTCTCAACTACAAAAAGGTTATGGGTATTTGGCATTTGACAGAAATGGTAATAACAAGATAGACGATGGAACTGAGCTATTTGGCGCACTCAGTGGCAATGGATTTGCAGTTTTGATTCAGTTCGATAATGACCAAAATGGTTTCATTGATGAAAATGACGACATATTTGATAGCCTGAGACTGTGGGTCAAAAATGCCCAATAAGATAAATTAATTAGCTTAGAAGAAGCTAATATCGGGGCGATATCGGTGAAAAATGTTGAGACACCTTTTAACCTTAGAGCAGAGGGTAAATTACAAGGCGCAATTAGAAAATCTGGTTTTTATGTAGATAGTGATGGCAAAGCCGGGCTTATTCAGCAAATTGACTTTGTTGTTTGAATTTATGGTTTTTTTAAACACTCTAGCTATTGAGCTGATTATTTTAGCATTGCAAACATGTGATTATCGTAGAATCTTCCATCCTTAAAAATTGCTGTTTTTAATACTGCTTCAGGAAAGAAACCTGATTTCAACAAAAGTTGTTTTGATGCAATATTGGGTGAAAACACAGAAGCAAAAATTCTAACAATGTCTGTGTTACTAAAGACATCACTAACTAGAAGTGAAATCGCTTCTGAAGTAATACCTTTTCTCCAATAGTCGCTATCTAGCCAATAACCAAGTTCTGCGCAACGTTGATACTCAAACTCCCCGGGATTGACACCAATGCAGCCAACAAACTTTCCTTCGTAGCATATTGCTTTAACAAAGCCTTCTCGGCTGCCTTCATTAATCCACCAAACGGCATCTTGCTCAGTATAGGGACTAGGAATTTTACTAGATAAATATTGTGTCACGAGCGGGTTGTTTAGTACCTGCAGCAACTTTTCTTTATCGGAGAGCTGAAAATCTCTTAAAGTTACGCTTTTGTTTTGCATCATTGTTTAAACTTGACTGCCGTACCAAAAACCATAATTTCAGAAGAACCATCCATAATGGTACTGGTGGTAAATCTTATTCCAACGATGGCATCGGCGTTTTTGTCTGAGGCATTTTGGACCAAGCGTTCAATCGCAATATCTCTGGCTTCACTCAACATTTCGGTATAGCCACGGATCTCTCCACCGACTATGCCTTTTAATCCAGCCATGATGTCTCGACCAATATGTTTTGCTTGTACGACGTTGCCGGTTACAACACCAACAATACTCTCTATTTCTCTGCCAGGGATCGTTTCAGTGGTTGAAAAAATCATAAAATACCTAAAGTTAGCCATTTAATTTGTTCTTAAAATAAGAACATTTATTCTTAAAAAAGTAAATCGGGTTATTGAGTTTGATGGCCATTAGTAAATTATTTTCTGCTAACAGCGAGACAAAAACTTATTAAATTTGCATTGTGTTTAGAAAATGCCATTTCTATTAAGTATTTTTCCACCAGTCAGAAGCGCATATAGGCGCATAGAAAAACTGATCCCTTGCACTGCGTCCCAGTGTTCAACTAGATCGCCATTTTCGATTCTCCAAGAATCAATGATATTAATCCCTTGTTTCGGGTTATTACGATGTTTCGCTTTTAAAGTGACATGAGAGTGCAATATTACATAATCGCCATCTACAAAAACGTGTTTTACATCGTAACTAAACTCTGGGGCACTTTTTGTGAGTGTTTTGATTGCTGTTATAACGCCTTCAATCCCATCCGCAATGGTTTGATTATGCTGCTTATAGCCATTTTTTCCGAACCTAGCCAAGACTTGATCAAAGTTATGCTCATTCATAAGAAGCTGAACAAACTCAACAGCAAGAGAAGCCTTTTGGGTGTCTGTTTCATTCCAATGAGATTTAACTAAATTACTTAGTTTGATTTTAGGTGATGCCATGTAAAATCCTCTGGTTAAAATTAACTTTCAAAATGCAAGTTAATTTATTTGCTTGCAAAGTGCAAGTTAAATTAAACTGTATTTGTGTAATGGAGGAAATAAATAATGAAACGATCTAACTGTCCGATTTCGAAAGTATTAGATTTGGTAGGCGACAAATGGAGTTTGTTGATATTGAGGGACATGCTCTTTTTTGGAAAAGAAACTTATTCAGATTTACAAAATTCTGATGAAAAAATGGCGACCAATATTTTATCTACGCGTTTAGAAAAGTTAGAACAAGAAGGGCTGGTTTCAAAACATGCGAGTGAGCAAGATAAAAGGAAAAAGCTATACAAACTGACAGAAAAGGGCATTGATATGTTACCCATTCTTCTAGATATGATTGTATGGAGTGCCAAATATGCTCTTGATACGCATATTCCAGAAGGCCTAGTGGATAAAATCAATGACGACAGAAATAGTGTCATTGAGCAATTTAAAAAAAACATATGAGTGAAGCTGATAGTCTAGCTTCACTCACTTAGCAAGTTAGTTTATGTCAAAACGACCTACTAGCCGGTTAAGGTTATTTGCCAATTCAACTAATTGAGTCGCGCCAGCCGATAAATTATCTGCAGCTTGTCCAACATGTTGCGCTGAATCATTGACCCCTGAGATGGTGTGTTTGGTTTCGCTTGCTGCATGACCTTGCTGTTGCGCTTGCTCGGCGATTTGGGCAATAAAATTTTGCACCAGTTGCACAGAGTTGGCGATTTCATCAAAGCTTTGGTGAGCTTGTTCTGAACGTTCGATTGCTTGTTCAGAGTCAGCAACACTTGAAGTCATTTGCTGCGACACGCTGCGCGTTTGTTCAATCAATTCTGTCAGTACTTTTTCAATATCTTGCGTCGCATCATGAGAGCGCTGCGCTAATGTTCTGACTTCATCTGCAACAACAGCAAAACCGCGGCCTTGCTCACCAGCACGTGCAGCTTCGATTGCAGCGTTTAAGGCAAGTAGGTTGGTTTGTTCGGCGATGTTGCGTATAACTTCTAAGATGTTGGTGATGTTATTTGATTGCTTTTCAAGTTCACTCATTGCGCCTGCAGAATTACCCAAAGAGCTATGTAATTGTGCTACTTGAGCAACGGTTTGTTTGATTAAGCCATTACCATTTTGGGCATGAGAATCAGTCGTTTGAATGGCTTCTAAGGCGTCGCCACAGTTTTGACTAATGGTGATAGCCATGCTCTCAACCGATTCGGTTGTATGTGTTGCCTGTTTTGATTGATTTAGCTGTGTATGGCATCGTTCACGAATTTCGTTGATGCGAGATTTAGACCCTTGGGCTTCGTCATTTAATGTAGCCGCATTGTTTTGAATGTCTTTCACTAATTCATTAATAGAGTTTAAAAATTGGTTGAACCAAGATGCCAATTCGCTGATTTCATCTTTACCAATCACTTTTAAGCGTTTTGACAAATTCCCTTCGCCTTGCGCAATCTCTTTTAAGCCTTCAGAAACCATTTCGATTGGATAAACAATTTTATTAGCTAATACGATGGCAATGACAACAAATACAACCAACATAATTACAGCAATGATGCTGATACTGTATGACATGTTGTAAGCAGAAGATAAAATTTCAGCCTCATCTATGATTGCAACGAAGGTCCAATTTAATTCATCTGAGTGATAAAGTTTACCAACCATGGTTTTTTTATCTGATTCTATATTGATGAGTGGTTTATTTTTATTTGCTTTAATTGCATTAAAAATAGGGGAGTTGAGCTTATCTAAAGATTTAAAGTTATTTGCCGGGTTTTTAGGATCGGCCAGTACGGTGCCTTGCCCGTCTAGTAACATCAAGTAGCCAGTTTCGCCAATTCGAATATTACTGACGATGTCTGTTAAGGTAGATAAAGTGACATCTAATGACTGCACACCAATTGTTTGCCCAGACTTTTTAATCGCCGTTGCCACACTCACCATTGCTTGTCCTGTGACCCCTTGATAGGGCTCAGTAACAATAACTTTATTCGGATTTTGTGAAACTTGTTGATACCAAGGTCGCTTTCTTGGGTCGTAATTACCCAGTGGCTCAGCGGGATATTGAATAAAGCCACCATACTGAGTGCCTAAATAAACAAATAGGAGTTCTTCGTGGGTCTGCCCGAAAGATTCAAATAGCTCAAAAATATCAGCTTCTTCTTTACCTGCTGAGCGTGGGTCCATCATCTTTTCGGCACCGAAATAGGTAGAAGTATTTTCTGATACTGAAATGACGGTATTACTTTGAGCTAAAAAACGAGCATTATTCTTCATTTGATCAAAGAATAAATTAAAGGTGTTTTCAACTTGTCGAATTTCACTACTGGAACTATCGACGAAGCGTTCTAGAGACTCTGTCTTGGTCTGTGAAATACTCACAATAGAAATAGCGAATATTGGAATAATGACGGTTAAAACAAAGCTGATGATCAGCTTTTGGCGCATTCTCATAATATCACCCCTGCGATTATTACTTTTTATTGTAGATGATTAATTTGCATACTAGGGGGTTAAACGGGGTTTTAGCAACAATTAACGTCTAATTAACTTAAATTTTATTACTTATTCCATTTAGTTTAGTTGTCTAAGAAATGTTACGCATAAATTTATAAGATAAATGTAATTTTTTTGTAAATTAATTCAATTAGGGTGTGGCTCCACTTTTGGAACATTGAAATCAGGCCCTTGTTGTGAATCGAAAAAAATCTAATCGTGCACTTTTTTTAAATCTACATTTTCTAGCAATTGTGTTGGTTGGCGTTTCGCTTGCTACAGGTTTAAGGATCAGCCTTTTAAAATATGCTCATTTTGATTTTTTAAGCGGATTGCTGCCACAAGGGCAAATGCACACAGTGCATTATTATTCGGGGTTGATGCTAGGTGTTTTATGCCTAAGTTATGTGTTTTACAGAAAGAGATTTACTCACAAAACAACAGACAATAAATATCATGGTATCGTCAATTATTTAGGTTACGCAGTTGTTGTTGCTTGCATCGCCACAGGATTGATCCGTTGGCTTGATTGGGCTACGAACTGGGTTGCCCTAGCACACTATCTCTTCGCATTAACATTTATTGCTTTTATATTTTTGCACAGCTATGTGTATTTTTTGTCACAGGGCAAAAAGTTAATAGCTAAGCTGTTTCAAATTAAAGCGCTCAAAAAACAAAAATTGTATTTGGGCTGTTTTGTTATTTTTGCCTGTGTCGCGATTTGGATTTTTGAGCAATATAAGTCAACGGACTATAAAGTCGTCGCCTTAAATAATTCGGCGTTTATAGCGATTGATGGTAAAGACGATGAAGCGTTTTGGCAGCAAGTGCAATGGCATGAAATAAATACTTATGGCGGGGCAAACTTTAATAACGGTCACACCCCCGTACAAATAAAGATTGCCAGCAACGATGTCGAGAGCTATTTCTTGTTTCGTTGGCAAGATGAGACTAAAAGTCTAACCCACCTGCCATTGGTTAAATTAAATCAACAATGGCAAGTGAAGCAGCAAGGCTTTCATACATTCAATGAAACCCGTTATTACGAAGACAAATTTGCCGTATTGCTAAGTCAAAGTTGCGACCATGGCGGCGATGGCACAGCGCATTTAGGCAAGTCGCCCATCAAAGGCAAGCCGGCTAATTGGCATGGTAAAGGTTACCATGGTGCGCTTGATGGCAGAGTACGTGATCTTTGGCATTGGAAAGCTCTACGCACTAATGACATGGTACAAATGGATGACAATGTCATCGCCGCGCCAAGAAGCGCTAAATCTGGAAATAGGCGTTATACCGCAGGTTACTTTGCGGATGGTAAAGAAAGTGGCGCCTATGTAATGAATTGGCTTTGGTATGGCAAAGATAAAGTCACCCCTAAGCGTTTGCCATTACCTGAATATCAACAAAAGTACCAAGGAGCAGATAAAGATCTTGAGCAAGCCGTTATGCCCTGGTTTTCAAGTACCCCTTATGCTGCATTACTCGACGCTTACCCTGAGGGCACTTTATTAAGCTCTGTACTTTATCGCTCGAACCGTTTTGAAGGAGACAGAGGGGATGTCACAGCAAAAGGCCATTGGCAAGACGGATATTGGACTTTAGAAGTCGCGAGGAGAAACAAAACAGGCTCTGAATATGACGTAGCATTAGAGGAGGGCGTTTGCATTTGGGTTGCTGCTTTTGACCATGCGCAAATCGCACACACTCGTCATCAAAGGCCATTGAAATTGGATTACTCGGCGCTTAGGCAAAAAGGAAAGTTATGATGCTTAAACGATTATTACTTTCTATTGGTTTTTTTACAGTTTGCTTAGCTGCTGGTCAGTTAATTCAGAGTGAGCCGAGTATACCCCTAGAAAATAGATTTTATAAAGTCAGTAATGACGGTCAGTTGATAACTGCATGGAAGGGACCTTGGGTCTGTGTTTATGATGAAAAAGAAAATCTGTTATGGGAAGTGAAGCGAGACGATGAATCCATTCATGATGGTTACTGGAGTTATTCGTGGTTCAACGACCAAATTGGCGTAAAAAATAGCGGCGATTGTTATTTTGAGCCTGAACGATGTGATACTCAAGACTTGATCCGAAAAGCCAATCAACACGGGCTTTGCCAAGTAACAGGCTGGCGCTTACCGACACAACAAGAAGTAGAAGCAATTTTACAAACTCAAGATAAACCTCAGCAAGCAATGCTTTCTACAGATTATTTCCGCCATATAAAAGCGGGCGATTATTGGACACAAGACGCGGAGCAACCTTTAGAAGGTCATTATCGCCATCTACATAAAGGTGCGATTGCAGTCGATTTTTATCAAGGGCGTTTTAATACTCTTCCCTACAGAAATGCTGCATTTGTGATGTTAGTAACTTCCGAATTACCCAATTCGATTAAGGAGGCTAATGCACAATAAACCCGTCTATTTAATACCAACCCTTAAAAGAGATCACTTAATTAAGAGGATTGGTCTAAGACGATTTTTTAACAGCAATATCAGTACTAAGGAACAACTATGAAAACTTATAGCAAGGTTGCTATATCATTTGCTTTACTTGGTGCGTTTAACGCGCAAGCAGGCAGTAAATATCATCGACTTATCTGGGACAATGCTCCACAAAGCCAAGCGACTATCGGCTTTACTCCAGATGGCAGCACTAATCATTATGTCAAATATGGCGTATCGACAGATGAGTCTTTATGGCAAAGAAAGAATGTGACAGCTAGCCATACCTTTGATGGTTCTTTACAAAGTAAATTTGTAAAGCTCACAGGACTATCAGCGAATAAAGCCGTGTATTATCGCGTCTGTGATGATTCGGGCTGCGGTCAACGTCTATGGTTCAAAACAGCCCCCAATGACAACTCTCCCTTTGTCGCAATCGCTGGTGGAGATACACGTACTGGATGGACGAATCGACAAAATGGCAATAAGTTAGTTGCTAAGATCCGTCCACTGTTTATCATGCATGGCGGCGACTATACCAATGCTAACACCTCTTCTGAAATGAGCAGTTACCTCAATGATTGGCAACTTACTTTCTCTTCAGATAGCATCGACGGGCTGAGTTACAAACGGATCTACCCGTTTGTTGCCACACATGGTAATCATGAAGATGATAACTACAAAACACTGTGCCAGGTGTTTGGTGTGGATTACGACAACAATAATGTGTGTGATGCGAAAGATACCTATGGTGCATTTAACGTTTC
This sequence comes from Pseudoalteromonas sp. NFXS53, assembly GCF_056629255.1. NCBI lineage: Bacteria > Pseudomonadati > Pseudomonadota > Gammaproteobacteria > Alteromonadales > Pseudoalteromonadaceae > Pseudoalteromonas > Pseudoalteromonas sp. NFXS53. Next base: position 41,672 of record NZ_JBWVBR010000009.1, read on the forward strand.
GCCATTATTACGCGTTTATACGTTGAATTCTCAATATAAGAACTCGGGCTGGTCGAGTTATGCAACGGCAATGAATAATTGGCTGCAACAAGATCTTCAAAGCTCTGGTGGCTCAGCAAGTTGGCGTGTAGCACAATACCATAAGCCAATGTTCCCGCATTATTCAGGTAAATCAGACAACACCATTTTGCATACTTGGTGGGCTGATCATTTCTATAACCATAAAATGAATTTGGTGGTTGAGTCTGATACGCACATCAACAAAGTGACACAAGCACTTAAGCCAAGTGGTAACAATTTTGCAAGTACAACCAGTGGCGGTACTGTGTTTGTAGGGGAAGGAAGTTGGGGGGCGCCTGCTCGTAGTGCCAACGATCCTAAATCTTGGACGATTGATCTTGCCAGTATTCAACAATTCAAAGTGCTGACGGTATCAAGTGATAAGCTTGATGTGAGAACTGCACAATTTAATTCTACTGCAAACACACTTTCAAAAGCTGATCGTGATGCAAATCTGACCTTGCTACCGAATAATGTTAACTGGTGGTATGCGGCAGGCGCTGGTGATGTTTTGAATTTAGTCAAAGCGGCCAATGGGCTAACAATTATTGATACTGGCATTATTGATCCTATCGGTGATACCGAGCTGACTAATAGTGTTGCTGCAACTAATATCAGCGGCAATACATCGCAAGAGCTCGGTTTTTATATTGATGTACCAGCTGGTCAAAGTACTTTGGTAATCGAAATGTCTGGTGGTACAGGTGATGCCGATATGTATGTGCGTTATGGCAGCAAACCAACGTCGAGTACATACGACTGCCGTCCATATAAAAATGGCAATAATGAAACTTGTAGTATTGATGCTGTGCAAACGGGTAAATACTATGTGGTCGTTAAAGGTTACAGCGCATTTAGCGGTGTGAGTTTAAAAGCAACCTATAGTAATAATGGCGGCGGTGGTAATGGCGGTTCAGATACCTTTACAAACCTGTCAGCAAGTACCGATAAATGGCAATATCGAAGCGCCGCTTTACCCAGTGGTGTAAGCAAAATGACGGTCACTATTTCTGGTGGCACGGGCGATGCGGACTTATATGTTAAAAGTGGTTCTGCACCCAATAGTTCCAGTTATGAATGTCGTCCTTATAAAAGTGGCAATAGTGAAACTTGTACAATCACTAACCCAAAAGCAGGCGAGTGGCATTTTGGGGTAAAAGCCTATAAAGCCTATTCGGGTGTGACGTTAAGTTATAGTTATGAATAAGTTCTAGTTTTAAGTAAAAGAAAGCCAAGCGTTTGCTTGGCTTTCTTTTTGTCATGTTTAAAGCGTTTTTACAAAATGATTAATTATTGAAAGTTTAATTTCAGGAGCCGTTTCTTGGCTAAAACCATGACCTGTTTTATACGCGTTATGGATCACCGTATGCTTAAACTGATGACTTTCTAGGTATGCCTTTATGTCATTCGACATTTCATAAGAGGGCCATACTTGATCGTGCTCAGCTGAGATAAGTAAAATTGGACCATTGATGTCTTCAAAGTTAAATTGGGCTTCGTTTGATTTTTTCTCATCGTTTAATGCAATAGAAAAACGGTCAATTAGTTTTGCTTCTTTGCTTAAACCTAGACTCAGTGCTGGGATATCCTTATTTTGGTAAGTCCAAGCTGAACGTGCTTTTGTCATACCATACCAAGCGACCTTACTGGGAGTAGTGACAACCACTGATTTAATTCGCTTATCTAAACTTGCCATCAAAAATGCAGCTTCGCTGCCTCGCGAGCCTGCGACAACGCCTATTTTATTTGCATTAATCCGCTTATGGGTTGCGACATAATCAATCGCATCTAAAAAATATTCCAAAGGTATTTGGTCTAGTGTTTTTGAGATCCCTGGCGCATCAAAATAAGCAAGAGCTAAAACTGCGACTCCGTGCGGGGCAATCATTTCTCCATTCGCTTTACCTGTGCCTATACCGCCTTCAGAGCCACCAAAAGCAATCACAACAGGTAAGGGGTTGTTTGATTTAGGTAGGTACAATTCAGCTACTAGATTTTTATAACTGACTTTTTCGATTGAATAGGTGGCTTCCTCTGCAAAAGTATTTTTTATCACAAGAAGGGCAATTGTAATGAGTAAAAACTGAATTGACTTAACCATTTATATTTCCTTTAAAATTTTGTTTAGTTTATTCAGAAAAAACTGAAAGTTAAAGGCTGAAATGTAACCAATTATATTTTTTAGTGTTTTATAAAGATTTCTTTTGACCTGTCTACAGCTATACACTTTATGCTCTCATCATCAAAACAAGCTAATCTTAAATACGCTTTAATTAATTCACTCAGAATGGACTTATATGTTTTTAATCTCAGAGTTGGCTAAACGAGTTGGCGTATCTAGAACGACGTTGTTGTACTACGAGAAATTAGGTGTCATTAGAGGTCAACGTTTAGACAATGGTTATCGGGTTTACACCGAATTGGATGCTCAGCGTTTAACTTTAGCCATGCAGTTACAAGCTGGTGGATTATCACTTAAAGAATGTATTGCCTGTCTGACTGGCAAAATAGATAAAGGTTTTTTAAATGAAAGACTGCGCTTGTTAGATGAAGAAATAGTGCAAAAACAGAAAGCGAGAAAATTACTTTCTGGTTTACTGGGGGAAAGTTCTAATCGTGATTTTCATGCGCATTTAAATGAACTTGCGCCACAAGCGCACTATGAATGGTTATTACAACAGGGCTTTACTGAAAAAGAAGCGCAAAGAATAAGGTGGTTATCAAAAGATATGAATACACACGACCAATACATGCAAGACTTCCTCACTGTTTTTGAACCTTTGACGCGTTGGGGACCGGGAGACGACAGTGATACGCTCAAAGCGATTTCACAAATTCCGAGTAAGGCTAGTAGCATTTTAGAAATCGGCAGTGGTAAAGGTTTGTCGACTTGTTTATTGGCAGAACAGTCTAACGCTCAGATCACAGCCATAGATAACGAGCCCATTGCGGTAACAAACTTAGCAGAGTTGATAGAGAGTAAGGGTTTCACTAAACAGGTTACTCCCATGTGTGCGAGTATGTCTGAACTGCCATTTAAGGCACATAGTTTTGATGCCATTTTAGCTGAAAGCTGTGTCTATATTATGGGTTTTGAAGAGGCTCTAAAGCAGTGGAAGATTGTGCTCAAGACTAATGGTTTGATTATTGTCAGTGATTTAGTTTGGCTAACTTCGAAGCCAAATGAAAAGTATCAAGCATTTTGGTCGTCCGAATATCCAGCAATGACAAACGTTGATACGCGTTTGATGCAAGCTAAAAAGCTGGGTTTTGAGGTGTTAGATGACTTCACAATTAGTGCTAAAGCTTGGCAAAACTATTGGCAACCTTTGCAAGCACGGGTGAATGAATTAAAAGCCAGTATGCCAGAGTCACAAGCAATCAAAGATATTCAAAGAGAGCTCGATATTTATCAGTCCCATGATGGAACGCAGTTTGGTTATCATTTCTTTGTGCTAAAAAGAAATGCGTTATAAAGTTAAGCATTAATAGTTTGTTAGGATGTATGTAATGTACCAGCAAGTACTCGATTTTTGGTTTAATGAAATATCTCCAAAGATGTGGTGGCAAAAAGATTTGGAATTTGATGCTGAGATTGTTCGACGCTTTGGCGCATTACATCAACAAGCGGTTCTAGGAGAGTTGTTTGAATGGCGAGAGAATGCAGAGTCTAGCCTTGCAGAAGTGATTGTACTCGATCAATTTTCAAGGAATATACATCGAGATACACCAAAAGCTTTTGCTGCAGATCCGCTCGCCTTGGCACTTGCTCAGCAAGCCATTAAAAATGGTTTTGATAAATTAGTTGAGATTGATAAACGTAGTTTCTTTTATCTGCCATTCATGCACAGTGAGTCAAAACGCATTCATGAAGAAGCTGTAAAGCTCTATACGGCACATGGCAACGAAAATAACCTAGAGTTCGAGCTTAAACATAAAGTGATCATAGACAGATTTGGCCGTTATCCACATCGTAATGAAATTTTAGGCAGAGAATCTACCCAAGAAGAAATCGCTTTTTTGAGTGAGCCAAATTCAAGCTTTTAGGCCTTTATAAGCTAAATCGAAAAGCGTGAGTTAATCGCGCTTTGCTTGTTTTGAAGCTAAAAAATAGAATATGCCTCGTCATTACTGAATCATTCATAAAGATAAGTTAAACTCTCGCCTTTATTTTTTGGAGGCGAATAAGCGTGATCTCGGGACTAACAGCAGAAGAGCAACAATGTCATAATCTAAATGATTTAAAAGCAGGGAAGTATAACGGTTATAAAAGGCTGCAATTAGTTGAAGGCTTATCTAAATTTCCTGATGAAATCCTTACTTTATCAGACACGCTCGAAGTGTTAGACCTCTCAAATAATTTGCTATCAGAATTACCAGACAGTTTTGTTCAGCTCAAAAACTTAAAAGTATTATTTCTATCGTTTAATCAGTTTAAAGTTTTCCCTGACGTGTTAGGAAAATGTCTTAACTTAGACATGGTTGGTTTTAAATCGAATCAAATCGAGTCAATCAGTGAGACTGCATTACCTAAAAACTTGCGCTGGTTAATATTAACCGATAACCATCTAACTCAATTACCACAAAGCTTTGGTCAATTAAGTCAGCTAAAGAAGTTAGCATTAGCCGGGAATAAACTTACTGCAATTCCAGAAAGTTTTACACAGTGCAAGCAATTAGAGTTAGTTAGGCTTTCAGCAAATGAACTAACTTCAGTCCCAGCGGGTTTATTTAAACTGCCAAAATTGGCTTGGCTGGCGCTATCTGGTAATCCATTGGTTGGAGAGCACAAAGCCCATTCAGGTATTGCCCAGTATGAACAGCAAGATATATTACTTAATGAGCAGATAGGTCAGGGCGCATCAGGTGTCATTTATCAAGGCAAATTAAGTAATGCTGACACAGACATTGCTATTAAGGTGTTTAAAGGCGGAAAAACCAGTGACGGCTACCCAGAAGATGAGTTGAATGCTTGTTTAACTGCAGGTCAGCATGAGAATTTGATCAAAACATTTGCGCATATTTCTGCACCAGATTTTTTGGCGCTACTTATGGATTTAATTCCAAAAGGCTATGAAAATTTAGGCCTGCCTCCAAGCTATGAAACCTGTACAAGAGACACATTTGTAGAAGGCACGCAATTTTCTATTGAGGCAATCAGCAACATTGCTAAACAGTTAGCAGATGTATTGTCGCATTTACATAATCAGCAAGTCAGTCATGGTGATTTCTACGCACATAACACCATGATTAATGAACAGGGCCATGTGATGTTCGGTGACTTTGGCGCTGCGACGCAATTACATAATTTGTCTGGAGTTCAGCAACAGCAATTTGAGCGTATCGAGGTAAGAGCATTTGGTAATTTGCTAGATGATTTATTGAATTATTGTAATGTGTTAGAAACTGGAGAGAATTCAAAGCTCACGGACTTGGCATTGTTTGAAAAAGTTTCAAACATTCGATATGCGTGTTTGAATGATGACATATCACACAGGCCAAGCTTCGCTGATATTAAAGAATTAGTAACTTTTAGCTAAACAGGCTAAGGGAGATAACAACACTTGCTGAATTCATAGATGAAATTATAAGGACTATTCATGCCTCATTTTATATTAGATTGTTCAGACACTATTCTTGATGGTTATACAGAAGAAGATTTGATGGCAAGCATTCACCATGCAGCGAACTCTTCAGGTCTATTTGTTGAAAGTGAAATTAAGGTAAGGATTAACCCTTATCAAAAATACTTAGTTGGTAATAAAAGTACTGATTTCATTCATGTATTTGCACATATAATGCAAGGACGGTCAACTGAACAAAAAGCCATACTTTCTAAGATTATCGTTTCTAAACTTGCAGAATTATTTCCAAGTATTGAGAATATCGCGATGAACGTCAGTGATTTTGAGAAAGCAACTTATTGTAATCTAGAGAAGTTATAAAGCTCATAACTTCTCAAGCAATATTTTTAGCAGAAACTCTAGCGGTGCTTATATTGCGTTTTACAATATCCGCGTGAGATGTCAGGGTTGCGTAACTTTAGATGTTTAGTTTCACGACCCGCCATGCGTTTTCGCCACATTTTAAAGCTGCTGGGTTTCATTTCTTTTCGCATTAAATTAATAACTTGCGTTTCATTTAAACCATATAGCGTATTTATTGCTTCAAATGGTGTTCTATCTTCCCAAGCCATTTCGATTATGCGGGAAACTTCATGCTCTAATAAATCCATACTTTTTAAATTCTATAAAAATGACTTTGTTTCTACGGAAAATTTTCAGTTTTAGATTATAAATTTTCTTTATTTTTATTAGCCAGTTATATCAAAGCGCCTTCAATAAACTTTCAAATCTCTGACATAAAACGTGAACAAATGTAAATGAAATATTGCAAATGTTTATATTTCGATCTAATACTCTAATTGCATCTGGACAGATGTCATACCAGATGTCGCACGGGAAACCTGATTTCGCGTAATCGAAATCAGGTTATTTTTGCAAGAAACTTGGAGGTTGCAATGGGCAATCTGAACACAATGAAAATAACAAGCTTAGTTTTTGCAGTATGGGCTTTAACACTAACTAATGTTGCAAGTGCAGCAAATTATAAAACTGTTTTAATTCATGGTTTTCAACCGCAACAATTGTTGTTTGGTTCGCCAAATACAGTTAGCAATGATGGCGAAAGCTATTGGGCTGATTATTGGGGGGCTTTGGCTGATGAAAGAATAGATTGGCCTTCCTTTGAACGCGTTAAAGGTAAAATCGCAACAGATTACGTATGGCCAAAATTAAAGTCTATGAGTGAACGTGGCGTATGTGAGCAAGGTTGTGTACTTGTTACGCACTCAACGGGCGATTTGGTCGCACGCTATATTATTGATAACCAAGCAAACTGGTTAAGTGCAGCCGGACTTAAGCCGCTCAATATCATTGCAACATTTGATATAGCTGGTGCTGGTGGTGGTAGTGAATTGGCAGATTTAGCAGTGAATGTGACTCAAGGTGCGACATCTTGGAACCCATTGATTGAAGCGGCTTTACAAGCTTGGTTGGGTGGCCCATTAACTGATAAGTTAGGTGTTTTGAATGACCTTAAAGTCAATAATGCGCGACAATTGGCTGCACTACCGAGTGACAGAGCGCCAAGACTTAGGTTCGTAGGTGAGGGAGATTTATTTCTAGGTGCAACCAAGCTATTTTTAAAAGGCAAAGATGATAGCGTAGTAGCTTCACATTCAAGCTGCGGAGCTAGTAAAGCTGGGGACTTTGGTAGCTGTGCGTCAAGTATCGCTTTTGATGGCAAAATCTCATCACAAGGTGATGCAGTGACAAGCTTTATGCCCAATCACTATCCAATGTTGATGTCTGATAACTATGATCATTTATCAATCATTCTGAATAAGCAAAAAGGCAAAGTGACAGCAGCTAATGACGCGTTAAGACTGGATAATGGCGATACAATTTCATTTTCTACTTATCAGCAAGATTATGGATTTTGGATCTTTAAAACTCATTATAAATATGTGAGTGATTCTGACTCTCAAAGCATGTCTAAGTTAATTTACAACACGTTATAAAAGTTCAAATTGAGTAATGTTATTAAGGCCGTATAACTATTACGGCCTTGTATGGTTGATACTATGAAGAAAAACAAAATTATTATTGGGCTTGTTGCTTTTGGTTGTATAAGTATCTGGTATTTTTTAGGTTCAAAACAAAACAGCGATAATGAATTAGATACTGCGATAAAAACAGCACATGTACTCAAACAAGTTGATGATAAGGATTCTTCGCAAGAAATCATTCAAAAAGACACTCAAGAAAGTAAGAAACCTATGCCAACAAGCTTTGATCAATCCATTGTTGAGTCGGCAAAAATTATAGCAACTAAATACGAGCAAACTTTAAAATTTCCGCCATATTCACAGCCACTTTCTTTAAATGACTTTAGCTTATTAAACCCAAATTATTTCGAACCGGTGACCATGATCACGCAAGATAGTAATGTGAAAATATCCATGGTGCTTGAGAAATATCATTTCGTTGCACCTGAGGCTATTAAGGTTCTGGTCAAAGGAAATGATATATATGGCGTGAAATTGAAAGTGCAGGATGCTGATACGCGCAAACTCTTATCGAGTCAATCGATGCAATCTTCACAAGATGAATACTTAGCTCAAATCAATGGGAGTAGTGACTACCCAGCAAACTTGCAGATCACCGCATTAGTTAATGTAAATGGTGATGAAATCCCTCTCGTTGCACAAATTAATTACAACCAAAAAAGTGCAACGATTACAGGTGGCGCCAAACCATTTGTTGAAAATGCTGATTTAGTTTTCCCCATTGATATTAAAGTTGAGAAAGCAGGTCTTTATAGAGTGAGAGCAAATTTGTTTTCAGGCGGGCAACCTATCGCCTCTTTAGTCTCTGAAACCAAATTAGAAGTAGGGCAAAAACAGGCTTTGTTGCGAGCACATCAAAGTGTAATGCCAAACGCAAGTGAATTTGAGCTAGCCACTTTCACCATAGAAAAGCGATCAACGCACCCTGCAGAGCCATCTCGCTTTGGTAATTCAGAGGTTGAAAAGTTAGTATTCGATGGTGTTGATCTGTCAGGGATAGAAAGAACAGACTACCTACCGAATGACACGGAACAAAAGCGTTTAGCGTTTTTAAAAGGCATGGCAAATTAGCGCTAACCACTTTATCTATAATTAAAAATTAGTTGTTAACTAAATAACTCATCATAATTGCATCAATCTTAGGTTGTGACTCGTTTATTGCTTCATTAATTATTTTAACTTCGTATGGTGTGAATGATTTGTGACTAAGCAGAAGGTGGACGGGGTTATCATGCACGATGTAAGGCCATACTTTAATGTTGTCGTGGCCGAGTTCTTTTCTATAGTAATGTGCACTGATGAGGTCATCGATAATAAAATCGACGCGGTTTTTAATCAGCATTGAGATGCGGCTGTTGGCACTAGCCAAACTCACAAACTGTTCTTTGAATTTTTGGTGTTCGAGTAGTTTTTTTATTTCCTTTCCATAATAAGACCCAATGCTTAAGCCAATGGTATTATCTTTTCTGAGGATTGTTTTGAGGTTTTGTATAGGCCTTGGTTTAAACAGAGATATTAATCTCATCTTCTCATCTCGATAACTTTCTGAGAAAACTCCATATTTTTGCCTTTCAATTGTAAAGCTTGTCATGGTGGAAACATCAATGACACCTTTCCCCATTTCTTCAAAGGTTCTTGCACTAGAGGGAAGCCGCACAAATTTGTAGCACAAACCAGCTTTTTCAAATATTGCTTGCACAATCTCAACGTCAAGACCTGTTGCACCTGTACTATCGAAAACGGTTAGAGGAGGCCAGCTAGCTACTACACCAATCTTTTTACAGTTTTGTGCAAGTAAAATCTGTGAAAAAACCAGGCAAGCAAAAGAAAGTAGAAACGTAATTCGCCTCATTGATAACACCATCATCAACTTTTATTTAAGCATAGAGCAAAAAACATCGAATGATAGTTGAAATCTAACAACCTTAGTCCCTAATTTGTTATTTTTTACATGTGTTTTTATACCTAAAAAAGGTATTTTTAATTGCTTTTAGATATAATTTCCTCATAAGCCATTATTTAAAAAGCTAATAATTTTATTGCGAAATTTTTAATCATTAATAACTGAGAGGAATATGAAATTAAAAACACTATGTGCAATGGGCATCATCACATCTACTTCATTCGCTGTCATGGCAGATGTATCAGACAAAGTGATCGCAGATCAGCGTGCTAACCTTGCTAAAAATACAGAGGGTAAAGGTTTTGGCCCGCAATCTCCGCGTGATATTGATACTTTAGAGGGAGAAAACAACATCGCTTTTAATGCAGCGCCTTCACATAAAGAAATGAACCTGTGTAACATCCACTTCCACAAAAACGCTGAGCATAAAGGCGGTGAGTTCACAAAATATGCAGGCAATGGTAACGGTAAAGGCTTTGAAACTGGATTCGTTTATAACGGTGAACTTTCAAAGAAAGAGCTAAAAGCAGTTAAAGGCCAAATTTGTCCATCTAAAACAGGTGGCCTATTCCCAGGCGACACCATTGAGCTTCACTATGTTCATACAACAGCGCAAGTTAAACCGGGTCCAACACTGGGTGCTTGTTTAAGCGAGTCGATTGCTAACCCGCAATTACGTGTAGAAGCGCAAGTTTATGTACTTGTAAACGACAAAAATGCATTAGATTTTGCTGATCTAACAAAGTTCGGTAAGCAAAACGGCTACTACCAAGCGCTTAATATTCCTAACTTTACAGGTGCACCAGTACAATACGCTGGTTCAACTACGGGCCCTAGCTACAATGAGCAAGGTTCACCATTACAAGTGAGCTGGAGCGTTCGTCCTCGTGTTGCTAAGGTAAATATCGAGACAGTAGGTGAGTGGTGTAAAGACAACGCATTCAACGAAGACCATGCTCATGGTGTGCGTAACCTAGTTGTAAATCCTGCGCTTATTTCTGATATTAATTAATCTTTATTTAATATCAGTACGACAAAAAAAGGAGTACATACTTGTACTCCTTTTTTAATGTTCTTGACGATTATCTCAGCGCATTAATACGCTGCTCAAGAGGAGGGTGAGAAGCAAACATATCAGCAATGCTCTTACCAGATGCAATACCAAACGCCATCATTGAGCCTTCAAGCTGTGATTCATGGTTGCTGCGTAAACGCTCAAGTGCTGCTCGCATTTTATGTGCACCAACTAATTGCGCTGCACCACTGTCTGCAGCAAATTCACGTTTACGGCTAAAGTAGGCAACGACAACTGAAGCTAAAATGCCAAAGATGACTTGGAAAATCATATCAAAGATAAAATAAGTCCAACTACCACCACTGTTTTCACCTTCTTCATCACTGTTTAAGAAGTTATCAACGATACCTGCAAGTACTTTAGAGATGAAAATAACAAATGTATTCACAACACCTTGTATTAAAGTCAGGGTAACCATGTCGCCATTTGCAACGTGAGACACCTCATGAGCAAGTACAGCTTCAGCTTCGTCACGGGTCATGTTTTGCATTAAACCTGTGCTTACAGCGACAAGGCTATTATTTTTACTCGGGCCAGTTGCAAATGCATTCATTTCTGGGCTGTCGTAAATTGCCACTTCTGGCATTTTAATACCAACTTGCTCAGCTTGACGCGCAACCGTTGTCATTAACCAATGTTCAGTTTCATTTCTTGGTTGCTCAATGACATGAGCACCAGTCGATTTCTTGGCCATCCATTTCGACATAAATAGTGAAATGAAAGCACCACCAAAACCAAATACCGTAGATATCATTAAAATACCACCTAGGCTTCGGTTGCTAATACCAAAGACACTCATTAGGATAGATAAGACAACACCTAAAACGATCATCACCGCTAGGTTTGTAATCAAAAACAACACGACTCGTTTCATAAGACCCCTCAAAAATAAAGCTAATCAATAATTTGTGCGATTATTTGTTTAAAATTTCAATATTCATCAATATATGGGCGAAATGTTTCGTTTAAATAGTTTCAAACAAAAATTTGGGTTTGTTGATAACTAAATACGTTAATTTTGTGGTTTGGGTTTGAAACAGTGCTGCGTTGAAGCAGCTAGGATAAAATCCTAGCTGCTTGTGGTGATGTGAAGGATAGTTACAGTCGTTTCATAAGTTGATTTACTTTTGCGATAACAGGCCAAGCTGATGACTCATAATTACCCAACACAACTAAGATATAGCCTTTTTCTTGATACATATTTAAACGAGCGGTCATACCAAGGTGCTGGCCGTTATGACCAATAATGGTATTTTCTTCGTCACCTCTTATTGAAAAGCCATACCCCCAGTTATTTGCATTAAGCTCAGGTTTTGCACTTAGTGCTTGTTGAGCGAGAGGTTTGCTTATTAATTTGCCATTTTGCAGTGCAATCGCAAATTTATGGAGATCTGACACTGTAGAGTAACCCCCACCAGCAGGACCACCTTTTACAGATTGAAACATTAAATTCTCGGTTATTTGGCCGGTTTCTACTGAAAACCAATAGTTCCTTGCCGTGTTCTTGACGGGCACGTCTAAATCAAAACTGCCGCTATTACGCATATCTGCTTTGGCATAAACGTGCTTGTTAATGTAGTCGAAATAGCTTTCACCGCTCACATTTTCGATGATTTTCCCAAGCAGCATCATACCATTATTGCTATATCGCCATCTTGAACCTGGTTCAAAGGTTGTATCGATTGAAGCAAGTAGGGGAGTTATATCTTTTAATGAACGGACTTTATTTTGAATTGCATTAAAGCCTTCTCCATTACCGATCCCCGATGTATGACTCAGCAAATGTTTAATTTTAATTTTTGAGAAATCTCCCTTTCCTAAAAGGGTTGGGTCAATATACTTTGTCATAGGGTCGTCTAGTGAGATTTTACCTTGTTCAACTAGCTGCAAAATAGCAGTACTGGTAAACATCTTATTCATCGAACCAATTTGGAATTTCGTATTTAAATTATTAGGAACATCGTAACGTCTTGAAGCTAGGCCGTGTGCAGTAGAGAAGAGCACTTTGTCACCTTTAGCGAGTAAAATAGCGCCAGAAAACGCGCCATTATTCGCCAATCTGGTACTGTAGCTTTTTACTTCTTCGACAAATCTATCATCTGATAATTTAGAAAGATGAGAGGTATCTTTTGGATTTTCCCCAATATACCAACCTGTTATAGCGCGCTCTTGCTCATTATTGAAATAGATTACCATGCGGTATTGCATATCAATGTTTTTAGAATAAAGCGTACTAATATGTTGTAAGCCATTGTCTGTTTTTTCCAATTTAGAATCCAAGACTTCCAAATTGCCAAGGTAAAGTGCTTTATTCATTGAGTAGCCAACATACCTATCTTTACCTGTTCCTTCCCAACGTGAAAGCGCATCTTTTGAGAAATGAGAAACAACAAAGTTTTCTATGTTAGACAGGTTTTGACTATTAAGTGTGGTTAAAAAAGTATCTGCAACTTTATTGTGATTAAGGGTATTTTCAGCAGTAACTGAGCCGCTGCTAACAACTGCTAATAGAGAAAGTGCAATAAAAGTTCGCTTCATGTTGTATTCCTTTTGTATTTAATTGATTAATATGGCTGTCTGCCTTTGTGACTGTTTTACTTTTTTATTTGCAAGCAGGCGATGATGAAGCCATTAAGAACAGATTAATAAAGGCTTAAGGAAAATATAACTAATAATTACAAAGAGATAAGATTGGATTCATCATATACAAATTTACCAGAAAAAATTTCTATCAATGAATTTAGAGTTGATTTTGGAACCGGACAGATTTCGACAGATACAAAAATAGAGGTGATAGAGCCAAAAGTAATGGATTTGCTAAGGGTACTTTGTGGTGCACCTAAACAGGTTCATAGCGCTGAAGTTCTATTTGAAAAAGTTTGGCCCAAATCTATTTACAGTCCCAACTCAGTTAGAAGAAATATAGCTTTGCTGAGACAAGCATTATCTGATGAAGATAAAACGCTAATTAAAACCCACCCCAAAAGAGGATACAGTTTAGAAGCCTCGATTAATTTGCTTGATATTGCTAATGAAAAAACAGAACAGCAAGGTATACTTTTAGATACTAAAAAGCCTTTACTGCAAAAGAAAAATTCTATTTCCCTAATTTTGTTACTGATAAGTACATGTATTATCGTGGCTTCTTTTTTGGTTTTATTCAAACCGCAAAAGTCAAATATCCAGCTTTTAAACCTGAGTCCGATCACATCTAGTAATGATAAAGAACGTTATATGCAGGTTAGTCCAGATGGTCGATATATGGCTTATATTCAAAGCGGACCTAATCAACGCAGATTATTATTGAAAGACCTTGTCACACAAAAGGAGTGGCCTTTAAGTCAAAAGGCAAAAACTTATACGTATCTTGCATGGGACATGCATTTGAATAGCCTTGTATACTCGTCAAAAGCGCAAAATGGCATTTCTTTTAATCGTATTTTGCTGGATGCACAACGAAAGCCAGTTTCGGAGAAAATATTATTTGAGCGACAAGATATCACTTGGAATAGTGTGTTTTTTATTGATGATAATCAAAACCTTTATTACCTAGCTAATCAAAATAGTTCTGAGCACAGCCGTAATGTGAGCTTATATAAACATAATTTAAGCACAGGACTTTCAGAGATTCTCTTAGAGCCTAATGATGACTATAAGCCATATAAAATTTCCCTTTCTCCAACACAGTCTCGTCTTGCCATATTAGGATTTAACAAGGATGGCATTTCTGAAGTGAAGAGCGTAGCGCTGAAATCTAAGCGTATAACGACCATCGCTGAGGTTGATCACAACTGGCACTTCTTAACCTGGTTTGAGAGCGAAAACGACCTGCTTTTAAGTAATGGAAGTCAGCTCAAACAATTAAATTTGTCTGGGGACATAACAACACTCGACTATAAGAGTTATAACTTCCTTGTTTACCCTCAAATCGTTCAAAGTAAGTTATATTTTATTGAGGCCAAATCAGATCAAGACATTCTGAAAACAGATCTTCATACGCTGGCTGAGCCGGTAAAAGTTGTTGATTCTAATACGGTTGATATGAAGCCGAGTTTGTCACCCGATAGTTCTAGTATTGCTTATATATCTCTCAAAAATGGATTGCCGCAAATATTTATAAGAGATACTTCAACGGGTCAAGAACGCTTAGTATTTCAAAATAAAGAAAATGAGTATGCTTTGACTCAGGCATTCTGGGATAAGCAGGGACAAAGACTAGTAAGCAGTATCAACAATAAACCATTTATTATTCATCTTGAAGAAACCCATCATTCTTTGCAGTGGCTAGATAAAATAATAGGTGTGCCAAAAGCATGGTACCAACACTCGGAAGCAATCTTATTTGTAGATAAAGCTACTCATAATGACAAACTCAAAAGATTTGATTTAAATACTGAAGTATCTCAAAACTTATATGTTGAGTTGGCAAAAAAGCAGGTTTTCTTAGACGCTAAAGACAATTTAATAAGCTTGTCAGAGGGTCAAATCATTGAGCACACTAATGACCAAGAACTTCTGAAAGGTGTTGAGGGTATCAAACGTGTTTACCCGCATTACCAAGGCTTTTCTTATCTGGTTAAAAAAGACTCAAAAACACGCCTTGGTTTTTATGAGTATGACCCCTTTACTAATAACAACAATGAAATACGAAGAGAGTTACTAAAGTTCTGTGATTTATGGTGTGAAAGAATTACTACGATATCTAACAAAGTAATTTTGCTAGAACTAAGCAACAATTCAGCCGATATTCTTGGACTTGATATTAAAAGCCTTTAGTGATGAAGGCTTAAAGCTATTAAAGGTTATATAGTAAAGTTCGATATGATGAGAAATTATTTAAACCGTATTAAATTTGATGTAGCCGTTGCTTTGATGCTATCAGTTTTCGTTTATCTCCTGTTTGAAATTGAGTACGCTGACATTGAAGTAAATAGAATTGATTTATCAAATGCAACTTTACAGTGTAGTGAAGCGGATAAACTTAACAGAGTAAACGGCTATATAAAGTTTCACGGCTTACAATTAAGGCTAAGAGATTCATTTGCCCGTTGTTCAGATTTTGAAAATGAGTTTCAGAATAAAATAATAGAGGTGGAATACCTTAAAGGTGATGGCCTTATCACAAAATTAAAGATGAACGGTGAGGTGTATTACACTCGCTCTGTATTACTGACTTCATTAATAAGTTTCTTTATCTCAGCAATTTTATGGGTTTATTGTCGCAGTTTTGTTCTAGGGTTAGTTAAGCTTGTGGCCAAGAGAATATAGTAGATATTTTAATTTTTTTAAGCTAAAAAGGCGCTAAACAAAGCGCCTTTTAACTTTATCGATTATTAATGCTGAGGTTTAGGTGGAAAGTTCTTTAAAATCTCAGCTATCGTTTTGTTAATCGCTTCAGTACGTTGCTCAGGTGTTTGCTTTTTACGTAAACGACCTTCTTTTGCACCACGCCAAACCAGTTGATTTGATTTAGCATCTACAATATCAACTACGAGTGTGCCAACATCGTATTCTCGGGTTGTAGTTTGAGTTTGATAGCCCCAGCCCCAGTAATTCCAACGCGCAGAATAGGTGGTTTGCATAGTGTCTGATTCTAACTTTTGATCAACAGACGCATGATAGTTTACTAATACATCCGCGTTTTTAGCGTCAACAAATTTGATCCCTTGCGCAGCTAAATTGTCAACAATGGCTTTGCGAATGCGTTTTTCCATTAAGTCATTAATTTGATAGTCACTGCCGTGATTTTTAATATCAGCATGTTCTGACCATGCAAACGTTTTGTAGTTAGCAAACTCAACCGAGGTATCATAATCCCAATCTGGTGTGCTACCACAAGCCGCAACAAGCATGAGCAATGCTGTAATAAATAAATGCTTTAACATAGCGTTCTCCTAATTTCTGGGATCCATCCCAGTTGATAATGTCATTTGCTTTCTGAGACCTAACTGGCCTCAGAATGTTCCACTTCAATCCAATCTTTTTCATCAACCCAGTTCTGACTGCCATCTTTTACACTACGAATAGGCACTAGGTAGTCACAACTGATTTGCGGTTTAACCGAAGCAAAAATTGGTACAAAGCCGAAACTCAATGCGGTTTCAATAATGGCTTTTTGGTTTTGCGGGTCGATATCAGCCGCTTCATCTATATAGATAGGAATACGATACAATGTTTGTTCCTGATCTGATAATAGATAACGAATAAACAACATACCACATAACAGCTTGATTGTAATACGTGTTCCGTTAGAGCCGGCAGAATCGATTTTATCGAAATGCTCAGTCTCACCAGCGCGGTTAACCACTTCAAAACGAATATCGAATAGATCGGTAAGCGTTAAACCGGCTTTTTCGCTGGCAAGCTTAATTAAATGATCTTTTGCTGCGTTGACGGCTTTTTCGTCCGTAGGTGAGTCACTTAACAGGTCAAGATTGTCACCTTTCTCATAGCTGTCAGACGTGCTAATAATGGTATCGATAGAATCAACCAGCATCTTGCGAGGGATAACATTGATCTTAAACGCTTGTAAGTTTGAGATCCTATGTTGACTGATCCCTTTATTAAAACTGTTCATTTCGCGACGTAAACGATCTAAATCTTCACGAAGGCCTTTAATGGTTGCAGCAACTTCAGTGAGCGCAACACGTGCTTGTTTTTCAACCGCGTCACGTTCATTGTCAATATTATGATATGCGCTGATAAGTTTCTGATACTTAGTAAATTCTTCAGATTCATTATCAAACTTCGTGATTCCCGCATTGTAAATATGCAAATAGGTATTACGCACGTTCACAGCAAGGTTACGCAGCTCATGGCAATCTTTATTGAACTGGTGGATAACATCGGCCAAGTTATCGAAATCAAGATTTATCTCAACAGGGTAAGGCGCTTGTTGCTCGCTCACTATGTCTAATGTGTGATCAATACGCTCAGATTTAACCTGTTTTAATCGATCCCCTTGACGTTTAATTAAGTCTTGCTTCGATAAAATAATTGAACGTCTATCTGAAATTGAGCTGGCGTTGCGTTGTATATCTTGTAGGTAGCTGTCTACTTGCTCGCGCTCTGCGTCTAATTGTTCTTTGAGTAGAGATTGCGCTTCAACAGATTGCAACATGGTTTGGTATTGTTCGAAGCGTTTAAGCGTTGCTTCTAGCGCCATTAGCTCGTCATATAAGGCATCACGCTCTTGCTGCTTTTGTACTACGTTTGCTGCAACTTCACGCTGTTGTTTGAGCTCGACTAACGATTGCTGTAATGATTCTAACTGCGCTTTTAACTGTGCTTTGTTCTCGCCACTTTGCATTTGCACAGGGCTCAGTTTTTTAAGCTTAATGGTCGCACCAGGCAGTTTTAATTCACCGCCTTTAACGCTGTTTGATAAGTTTGCTAAGAACTCACCGAAAGCATCTTCATCATGAATGTCAACTTCACCTTGGCTTGTCGTTGCAAAGCTCAGAATATCCGGATTTAAAATACGAGAAATTTCTTCTACTTCTTTTAGAGACAGATCTTCACGCATACGAGTAAACAGGTTGAACTCAAGGTTTTTAAGTTGCAGCTTTAGGCTCTTGATCTGCTTATTGTTCTCGTTAATACGATAATCAAGGGTATGTAAGCTTTGCCCTTGGGCGCTATTTATAGAAAACGACAACTGCTCATATTCTTTTTTCAATAATTGCAGATTGGTTTTTAAAGTCGCGTGATTGGTTAATTCAAACTCAGTTTTAAGGGCCGAATAGTCAATAAACCACTGCTCAATTTGCGCTTGGCGGCGGGCAATGTCGCCAGATTGTTGTAAGTAAAGCTGTTGCTTTTGTTCGAAGTCGTGTTTTTCTTGCTCTATGTCTTCTAGTTGAACTTCAAGCTCACTCATTTGTGATTCTTGATAATCGGCAAATTCCACCAGTGCCATATCAATTTTAGGTGCGTAGGCGGCAAGTTTACCTTTTATACCGCTCTCGCTATCAAGCATTTGTTCAAGTGCCGCAATGGGCTCTTGCATCGACTCAAGAGCAGCAAGTTCACGACGAGAGTGGTTTACTTTATCAAAAGCGCGACGCCATACTTCATAAAAGTCGACTTTTGAGTTTGACATGTGGCGTTCAAATACACGCAGCATAAAGCGTTTTACGTCTTGTGCGCCTAACTTATGTAAGTTCAAAATTCGTCTGAAAATCTCTTTGTAAATAGACGCATCTTGTACGTTATTTAATGGGATCATTTTCAGGTTAATATCACCATCAAATTGTGTTGCGCCACCAATGAGAAGGGCATTTAGCTCTTGTGCTTTTAATTCGACCGCTTTTTTGCCTTTGCTCTCAAGGTGATTAAACAGCTTGGTATATTTAATGATGCTTTTATCTTGCGTGAAATCATTTAAATCTAGCTTACCTGGATAGCAGAAAAATTGGTGGGCGTAACCTGCGATTTTACCTAAACCAGCAACGCCGATGACGACATCGCCGTGGGGTAGGTTGGCTTCAAGTAAGATATAACTTTGATCGCTTGAGAAGTAGAACTTACGTGTTTCTTCTAAATCGTGACCATCCCATTCAGTTAAACGCAGGTCGTTGATCAGCGGAAATTGTAGCGCATTAATCACCGAGCTTTTACCTGTATTGTTCGGCGCACAAATAGAGGCACTCTTATTCAGCGGGATCACACATTTTGCATATCCTGCTGTATTCAACAGTGCAAGCTTACTTAATCCATATAACTTACTCATACTTCTTCCTCGAGTTCGTCAAAGTTATTATCATTTACTTCCATTAGTGCGTCTATATATCTATAAACTGGCGCGAGTAATACAAAGCCTTGCTCAACTTCTTTAGCCAGCCCTAAGCGTACCATACGTAAATAAACGTCTTTACGAAGCTCCGAGCCAGAAAAAATTTCGAGCTGGTCAAATAGGTGTTTATTCATTTGTACCAATGTTTGCATAAGCTCTAAATCGGCGATGTTATCAAATAGGGCACGAAGGGGATCTTTACCTTGGTTCGCGTAATGCTCAATAAGAATATAGATAGTTAATGCAATGGCACGCGAAATCTTACCCATGTTTGGCGTGCTCTCATCACTACCTAAATAATAAAAGCCTCGGGCATCATGAATAAGATCATGCCCAAGCGCAGAAAATAAGGCTTGGTAAGCATCAATGTTTTGGTCAAGTTGCTGCCATAAAGTGGTGTCTTGTTCACTGATGTGATACCCGCTAACCAATTTTTTATTGATGGCTTGTAATTCTGATAAATCAGTTAAATTAATGTTTGTCATTCTTTTGTTCTTGCTTGTTGGCGGCATTAAATGGATACAGTTTGAATGTCTGTCCCGAAATAGAAACTTTTGTGCGTTGTTCGTCCTGTTGTAATTCGAGATCTGTATCGTTGATTAATTTTTGGTATAAAAACAGCATTTCATCGGCTTCGAGATCTGGATATTGTTCAGATAAGAAACCTAAAATCGCCGTTCGCTTTTTGCCTGTTTTTGCGAAAGTCGTTCTTACGTTGTTGTAATCTGGAATATTTGGGCTCTGATAGGCTGGCACATCGTTTTGATCGGGAAGCTCGTATTCGTCATGCTCAAACTCTACTAAACTTGCCATATAGGCGACCATGTGGCGTTGTTGGCCTAATGAAAAACGTTGAATATCAGAAACAAACTCAGGCTGTACGGCACTTAATGTACGATCAACGCCGTTTTTACGTATAAGACCTAGTACTTTAGATGCTTGTCGTGTAATCAGGTTATTACGTCTTAGTTCTTCTCTCAACGGCATTAGCATATCAGCACTCTTACGCAGACTTTCTCGACCAACTAGATGCATATCAAGAATACGAGTACGAAGTTGTTCTAGCATGCGCTTGTCAATACTGCCACGGCCAAAGAGTTCGATATGTTCTATCTGAGCACTAATTTGCATTTCTATGCGGTTAAAGCAGCGGTGAAAGTCACCTCGAATATCGACCATTTCCAGCATGGGCTCAATATATTCGTCAAATGCCTCTATAACGGCTTTATAACGCTTTTGAAGTGAAACATGGCTAGTATCAGACTTTGCTTGCTCTACAATGTTAAAGATAGCGTTTTCATTGTGATTAAACAGCTTAACGATTTTACGAACACGTTCGTCCATGATGCGGCTAAAGCGACGTAACTCTGTAAAGTCACCATCTTCACCGGATTGTGCTAAGCGGTTACCGAGTCGTTCAAGATCTGTGACTAAAACCGTTATTTCTGCAGCAAGGCCTAAGTCCTCTTCTTGTAATAAGAAACTGATGAACTCAGCAATCGCTCTGTTGATTTCTAATTGTGACGATTTAGCCAGTGGTATGATTATTTCCTGATTTAATAATTTATTAGTTTCCTTGAATATTTTGTCACTTTTCCAATGAGGATTTTTGTTTTTTATGATGTTTTGAACGTCTTTGATGCTGAAATCAGTCATTTTGAAACGTTTAAACAAAAGCTCAATGACAGACCAGTGTTCAGTGAGCGTATTTAAAACTTTCTTCGCTGGGATCATATTTTTCCACTTTGTGTCTTTTTTGTGAAAAAAGACCGTATTTTATACTTATATTGATAGCTTACATGTACCTATAATGCTAGAATCTGCGCCGACTTACGTTACCCACCATTTTTGTTAATTTTTAAACACAGGTTGTTTACGCATTATGGTTACTACTATAATCCTAACACTGATAGCGATAGCTTTTGTGCTCATCGTTATAGAGGATATAATCCATGTAAACAAGGCCAAAACTACACTTTTTTTTGGTACTTTATGTTGGATTATCGCCTTTATCTCTCCGATACATGGTCAAAGCCCAGAAAATGTACAACATGAGCTAAACCACAACATATTAGAGATAGCAACCTTGTGGCTATTTTTAATGGCCACCATGACTTTCGTCGCTTATCTAAACTCTAAAGGCTTTATACAAAATATCGTGCACCGTGTCATGCCATCACAAATCAGCGAACGTAAACTCATGTTCCTGGTGGGCATTGCCGCTTTTGTATTTTCGTCAATTTCAGACAATATTACAGCAACGCTTATTTCATTAGCTGTTGTTATGTCGCTGAAATTAGACCCAAAGAAGCTTATTAAATATGCAACTTTAATCATATTTAGTGTCAACTCAGGGGGAGTATCATTGATCACAGGCGATGTGACAACACTTATGATTTTTCTTGCCGATAAAGTAACCATTCCTGACTTGTTATTGCTTGTTGCCCCAGCGATTGTGAGTGTAATCGTGTTGGCTACATTACTGTCATTTGGCATGAATGAAACGATTGTGTTTGAGAAAGAACAAACACGTCGGATTGAGAAAACAGATGTAACAATAGCGTGTATTTTTGCATTAACGGTTTTTTCTACTTTATTCTTGAGTGTTGAATATCAAGTGCCACCTTTATTAACCATGTTATTTGGTTTGTCACTGATGTTCTTAGTTGCTCAGTTCTTAATGCGTAAAAAAGACGTAAACCGCAAAATTATCGACTACATTCGCGAGATAGAATACGACACGTTACTTTTCTTCGTCGGTATCTTACTTGTGGTAGGCGCACTTAAAGAAGTTGGTTTCTTGGTTAAATTCACTCAGTTGTATGACTATCTAAAACCCGAGTATGCGAATTACATTGTTGGTATTATGTCTGCAGCAGTAGATAACGTGCCTTTAACTGCGGCGCTTTTAAAAGCCGATATCACTATGTCTACACAGCAGTGGCTAATGTTTACCTATGCAACGGGTGTTGGTGGTTCAATGCTAATAATCGGCTCTGCTGCGGGTATAATCGCGATGAACAAGGTTAAAGCACTGACATTTGTTAGCTACTTACGTATGTTCTTTTATCTACTCATAGCTTATTCAGTAGGTTATGTAGGTGCTTATTACGCAGGCATGATGATTTAGAAGCGTTAAGTAAAAATTACTTAAAACAGTACTTGACACCTAGACGTCTAAAAGTTACTTTTTAAAAACCCGCACAAACTTGCGTTTGCGCGGGTTTTATTTTGCCTAAGTTCAGCTTAGATTACGCAAAATAAACAGAAGAGGCGCGAAACTTAGGTAGCTGGTTTGAGGTGACGTATACCGATGACAGTCAGTGAGGGAAGTGTTCGCCGAGAAGAATACCAGTACGTCGCTGTTATTTTTCGGTTTACGAGGCTGAATCCTCGGAACTGTCACCGATTTATGGTGGAGAGCTTCTGGCAATGAGCATATCAAATCTATCCGTATATTCTTGCCGAGTTCTCCTTATTGATGTTGAACACACAGTGTTCATAAAGGAGATAAAATGACTTCCCAGTTCACAGTTGCTAAGTTTGGTGGTACAAGTGTCGCCAATTTTGAAGCAATGCATCGCTGTGCACAAATTATTCATGATGATAATCAAGTACGTATTGTAGTAGTGAGTGCCAGTGCAGGTGTTACTAATCACCTAGTGACATTAACTCAGCAAAAGGCTGATTTAGCAGAGCGTAAAACCCTTGTTAAAGCTGTACTTGATATCCAGGATGCCATTTTAGAAAAACTGACACTAGATGCAGACTTAGCAACCGGCTTTTCTCAAACAATTAGCGAGTTTGAACAACTTGCTGAACTACCAGCGTTAAGCGCACAGCAGTGTGACGAAATGCTTAGCTTCGGTGAGCGACTATCCTCTTTTCTATTTACTCAAGTATTACGTAATTTAGGTGTTACTGCTGACAGGTTTGATGTACGCCAAGTACTTAAAACAGATAACCAGTTTGGTAAAGCAACGCCTGACGTGAGTGCAACTGCAAGCGCAGCAGAGCAGCATTTATTGCCACAACTTGCAGACAAAGTGTTAGTAACACAAGGTTTTATTGGCAGTGATACGTATGGGCAAACAACCACGCTAGGCAGAGGTGGTTCAGATTACAGCGCCGCATTATTGGCGGAAGCGATAGGTGCACAAAGTGTACAGATCTGGACAGATGTTGTTGGCATATTCAGTACAGATCCACGTCTATGCAAAAAAGCGTCACCGATTGCACGATTGAGCTTTGATGAAGCGGCTGAAATGGCCACATTCGGTGCAAAGGTATTACACCCAGCAACCATCTTACCTGCAAGCCGCAGCGGTATCGCGGTCTTTGTTGGTTCTAGCCGCGAACCTCAAGCCGGTGGAACTTGGATTGAGAAAGAAACTGAATCTAAAGCTGGGATCAGAGCCGTTACACAACGTAAGAATCAGATTCTTTTAACGTTAAAGAGCCCAGAAATGTTGTTGGCGAGTGGCTTTTTAGCACGCATTTTTACCATTTTAAGTAAATATAATATCTCGGTGGATTTAGTAACCACTTCTGAGATAAGTGTTGCTATCACACTTGATAATGCATTGAGTTCATCTAGACCTGAACTTGATCAAGCGTGTTTAGAAGAGCTGAGTGAATTTTGTCATGTAACTGTTGAGACAAATCTAACCTTGGTTGCCCTGATAGGTTCTGAGATCCAGCTTCGTCAACACGAAGTGAATCTTATGAATGTACTTAAAGACTTTAACATTCGTCTAATTTGCCATGGCGCAAGTAAACACAATTTGTGTTTCTTAGTTGAACAAAGCGAATCAGATAACGTTGTTCAGTCGATACATGCGCAATTGCTAGAAGCGTGTTAAGAAGGCGTTTCATTGTTAAATTTAATCAAGCGAGCTGAGCTTTAATACTCAGCTCGCTTTTTAAATTCTGATATTTGATAGAAAGTGTCAGTACCATAACTAGAAACTCTATGTTATTAAACTCAGTTGCTTCGCAAAGGGTTTTAACTTGCGTATACTCATCCGTCTATAACAAAAACATAAAGATATCAAAATGGCTCAATTGCGTGATGGCTTTCAAAGTCGCCTAGGCTTTGTTTTGGCAGCTGCTGGTGCTGCTGTAGGGCTTGGAAATATTTGGGGTTTTCCCACCCAAGCTGCAAACCATGGTGGTGGTGCATTTTTATTAGTGTACTTTGTCGTTATATTTCTCTTGGCATTACCAGCTTTGTACACTGAGTTGTATATAGGTCACCAAGCACAATCTAATCCAGTTAAAGCACTTAAACAAGCATGGCAGGATAGCAATCCTAAAGTGGGCGCTACAGCAGGTTATGTTGGCCTATGTGGTGCCATTGTGATGTTAAGTTTTTATTCGATCGTTGCAGGTTGGATGCTGGCCTTTTCACTTGAACCACTTGCAAGGCTATTAGAACTAAATGAACTCGCAGCATTCTTGAAAGGTGACTCGACATTGCGGAATTTCATTTTCACCCCGCTTATGTTGTTGCTTACTGCCAGTATCATTTTGCAAGGTGTTAAGTCTGGTATAGAGGCATGGTCTAGAAGATTAATGCCTTTATTATTGTTATTACTTATAGGTTTAATTGGCTATATGGCAACGCTTGACGGTGCTATAGAAGGCTTTAAGGCTTATTTAGTACCAGATTTTTCAAAAGTAACCGATCCTGATTTGGTTATTGCTGCTATGGGTCAAGCTTTCTTCTCACTTTCATTAGGGGTTGGCTGCATGATGATCTATGGCTCGTATTTAAAACCAAATGAAAATTTACCTAAATTAACTGTGAGTGTTGCCTTGCTTGATACAGGTGTTGCTTTTCTTGCAGGCTTATTAATCATTCCTGCAATATTTGTTGCACAGCAAAGTGGCGTTGAGGTTTTCCAAGATGGTAAGTTGATCGGGGAAGGGCGCTTGATTTTTGCTGTTTTGCCAGAGCTATTTATGAATATGGGGCAAATAGGCCTATTTGTAGGTCTAACCTTTTTTGTACTTATGTCTATTGCTTCGTTAACTTCTACAATATCTTCTACTGAGATACCTGTTTCTTTTTTAGTAGAAAACCACGGTTTTAAACGAAAAAGTGCCACAATTTGGGTAACTCTAGTGATTATGTTGGTTTCAACGACGATTATACTTAATTTTGAATGGCTATTTGGTTTGATTATCAGTGTGTTCACACAGTATCAATTACCTTTAATGGGACTGTTTTACTTTTTGACAGTCGGCTGGATGTGGCAAAGAGGCAATAAGCTTTTAGAAGCAAGTAGCGGTTTCCATTATTACTTTGCGCAATATGTTCGTTTTGTATGCCCGGTATTAATGACTGCGGTATTTGTAAATGTAGCTTTGAAATAGGTAATACGATTAAGCAAAGCCAAGCAAGTTTGTATTAATCACAAAGCACTTAAACATAAAAATTTATAATTCAGCCCTGACATTTGTTGGGGCTTTTTTATGTTTATTAATTCATTAAAGTAACCAATTAAGAATGTTAAGCCCAAACTTGAATAACCTAAGCTGTAGATAACAAATTAAATGACAGCGGTTAATCTTAATTAAAACGGCTTGCACTTACACAAAATAGATGTGTAAATTCGCCCTGTTTTTCTAAAGATTATAGTCTGATGGTGTAGATTTTTTTCAAGCAATGTTTCATGGGTTATTTCAAACAGACTGAGGTTGAAACTTATCCAAGTTTAGATGGTTTTAAACTGCTGTGAGCAGAGCCAAATGTAATAGGCTTCTTAATAGAACTGAAATTAAAGCTGCGAACTGTAGTTTATTAATCTTCGAGGGTAATCAGAGCTTTGTTGCGTAATCTCTAAATTTTTTACTGCTCGATAGGTAGGGTATTAAAAGAAATTATAAGAGAGCATTAATGTTTATCAATAACGTAAAATGAAGCGTACTAAATGATTAAGTCAGTTTAAGGTAAATTTGGTGTAAAAAAATAGCCAGTAAAAACTGGCTATTTTCTAATAAATATTTAGTTGCAGTAGTTGTCCACAAACGTTAAGTCATTAATATGTTCAGGTGCATCCATCACATAGGTTGCAACTGCTGTTTGAGGATTTACACTGTAAATTTTTGCGTTTTCTCCTGACACTCGACCTGATACGTATAGCGTACCGTTGTCAGAAATTGCCAAGCCAGACGCCCAATTAACTCCGTGATGGCCTACTAATGTCAGTGCCATAGTGCTGTCATCAATTGTGTAAAGAGACTTACCAGTTAACACATAAAGCGTGTTGTTATCTGCCGAATAGGCAACATCACCGTGTGAGAATGTGTCACCAGAAAAACGCATTTTACCTAAAACCGTTTTCTCGCCAGTTTGTAAGTCGTAGTCGTACATGTATGTTTTGCTGGTAGCACGCAGAGATTGACCGTCAGCGGTGACTGCAGAACGATAGATAGGCCATGAAGTGGCATCTGCTTCAGCGGTTTGAGTACCTGTTTCTAAATCTAAAGACCAAAGCTTAGATGCTTTAGTTTTTGAATCTAATTGTTCCATGAAATATAGCTTGCCGTTGTGACTAGCAATGTTAGATGCGGTGTTTTGTGCGCCAGCAACAACACTGTACGTTTTAGATTCAAGATCGAATTTGTATACGTAACCTGTTTCTAGGTCGCCATAATTATTAATACCGAAAATACCTGTGTGGCATGCTTGCTTTTTAGTCACACTTACATTGTCGATGAATGCGCCAAGGCTATCGTTCTTGCCTGTACCAACAAAACGCAACTCAGATGAATCAGTGTCAGCAGTTACAGTAACGTTAAATGACTGCCAACCGCGAGTTGTAGAATTAAGGCTTAGTACAGTTTGGCCATTCCATTTAACTTCTGCTTTGTTTGTTGAGCTATTACCTTGAATACGAGGAGAGTAATAAAAAGAAACTTCGTAGCTTTGACCAGCTTCTGTAGCAATATTTTGGAAAATACTGTAGTTCGCAGTCGAGTCCAACTCAATGTACTGATTGCCGTTTTGTGCATTTATGATGCCCAGTCTAGAAGTTTGAATTTCGAAACGTGCGCCTTCACGTTCCCATCCGTTAACTGAATTCAACAATGTCCATTTAGAGTTGATCACATTTTCTTCAAACGAGCCGTTTGTAACTAAATTATCAGCCATTGCAAATTGCGTTGCAAAAAGCGTTGACATTGCTAATAAAGATAACTTCATTTAGTAGTTCTCCAAGTTTAAAAACTGCTTACAACAAACTTTGAAAGCGAAATTAATCCTATTGTCGTATTTTGTATTGGTTTCGTCAACAATTAATAAACAATTAAATCAATAATTAGTTTTTTGCAGTAATTTAATATTCCAAAAATATAGACCTGCAAAGAAAATGCCAGTTAGGAGGTTTTTGATTTTAATTTATAAAAAGAGGTTTTTGAAAGTCGTTTTGGCACAAAGAGTCTACTTTATGCCAAAACGATTAAATTTACATTGATTCCAACGCGCGTTCTAATGCATCACTTCTAGAATTACAAAATGCATTTTCACCTAACTTTTCGTTTATTTGAAAACGATGGAGTTGATCGGATGTTTCTGAGTTTGGAGAGTAGATGAAAACTTTGCAGTCTGCATCTAACGCATCAGTAATCGCATTTTCAAGCGCTAGGCTCACAGTGACATCAAGCATTGGCACATCACTTAAGTCTAAAACCATGGCTTTATATTTACTTATATCGCGATGTTGACGTGCAATGGCTTTAGAGACACTGAATATCATAGGGCCTGATAGGTAAAAGTAGAGCAGTTGACCGTTCGCTTGTTCAAATAATGCCTGTTCTGATTTATTCATCGGAACATCGTCATCAGAGTCACTGATGGCTTTAACTTGTTCTGATTGCACACGGCTAAGTCGTTCTATCACCATAATATTTGAAATAAAGACACCTAAGCCTACAGCGGCAATGAGGTCTACAAATACAGTGAGTAACATTACACCATACATAATTGCCATTTGAGAGATACTCAATTTATGTGCTCTTTGAATAAAGCTCCAATCAAGAATATTTATACCAACATATACGGCAATACCCGCTAAAACAGCCAAGGGAATTGGTTCGGTTAAGCTTCCAGCTACAAATACAACGGCCATTAAAATCAATGCTCGGAAAATACCAGCCAGTGGAGAACGCGCACCGACTTGAATATTTACCACTGTGCCCATGGTCGCACCTGCACCAGGTAATGCACCGAATAAGCCAGAGATAATATTTGCAACACCTTGACCTCTTAACTCTTTATCAGAATCGTGCTCAGTTCGAGTTAAGCTGTCGCCTATAACAGCAGTTAATAAGGTATCAATACAACCTAAAGTACCCAGCACTAAGGCGTCGATTACCATTGATTGAAATTGATCAGCAGTAAAAGTAGGGATAACTATAGAAGGTAGGCCACTTGGTATCTCACCGATCCTACGAATGCTGTCAGTATCAAAAATGATCACTGAAACTAAGGTCACAGCAACGAGTGCGACTAATTGAGCAGGCACATATTGGCGATATTTTTTAGGGAAATAAAACAATATTGCTAATGTTGCCGCGCCTAATAACAACTCTGAAAACTTAATATTTAATAGAAGTTCTGGGAGTTGAGCTAGAGTGCCTGTAACGCCTCCTGCGGGAGCTTGGTGGCCTAATAAAGGTGCAAGCTGTAATATGATGAGGATAACACCAATACCTGACATAAACCCAGAGATAACAGAGTAGGGCATCAGTGTTACGTATTTACCGAGCTTTAAGGTACCTAGTAACACTTGAAAGGCACCGGCCATCATCACAACTGTGAAGCCCATAGCCAGGCCAGATTCAGGATATTTAGCCATCATTGCGGTCAAAACTGCGGTCATAATAACCGTCATTGGACCAGTTGGCTCAGAAATCAGAGAAGTAGAACCGCCAAACAAGGCAGCGAAAAGACCGACTAAAATTGCACCCCACATACCTGCTTCAGCACCGGCTCCTGAAGCAACACCAAACGCGAGGGCAAGCGGGAGAGATATTATGGCAGTGGTAACACCACCAAACAAATCGCCCTTTAAATTCATATGCTTATATCGAGATAGAGATAACATAGAACTTCCATACCGCGAGATTTCACGCATTTTACACCAAATTTTCTTTTTAACTATCGGATTTACAAACTTTTTTACAAGTTAGTATTTATATATGTGATGTGACTTTGTGGTAGTATGCAGGCATGTCTAATATGAAAGTTGAATTTATCATATATGTTTCAACCAGTTAGCCTTTTCGTTGGGCTTCGGTATGCCAAAGCGAGCAAAGGGAATGCGTTTATTTCATTTATTTCTTTTTTTTCTATCGCAGGTATCGCATTAGGACTTATGTCCTTGATCACAGTGAGCTCTGTGATGAATGGCTTTGAGCAAACACTAAAAAACGCCATGCTTGACATGATCCCTCATGTGCAGCTTAAACCTGAAGAGGAAGTAAAATCATCTAATAATTTTAAGGCGCAATTAGCCGAGTTAAGTACGGTTAAGCGAGTGCAATCTTATCTGACCTCAGACGTTATTCTACAAACTAATGAAGAACTTTTAGGCGTTAGATTACAGGGCGTTTTTGAGGGCGGGACCTCGCTGTTAGAGAGTCATATTGAATCAGGCAGTATCAAGCAATTTCAATCGGGTAAGTATCAATTAGCCATTAGCCGTTACTTGGCAAATAGTTTGAAAGTTCAGGTGGGTAGTCAAATTCGAGTGATTATGCCTGAGGTCACAACTTATTCGCCTATGGGGAGGGTGCCTGCACAAAGGCTATTTACTGTGGCCCTTATTTATAATTCAAGAAGTGAAGCTGATACACAACTTGCTTTTGCGAATGGCCAAAGCTTGGCAAGATTAATGCGGAAGAAGTCGCAATCTCAATTAGATATCAGTGTCTCACTACATGATGCTTTTTCTCTTGAAGACTTTTATAAAGAGCTTGCTAGTCTAGATACCTCTAATTACACAAGTATTGATTGGCAATTACAGCAGGGGGCTTTGTTTGAAGCTGTTGCAATGGAAAAAAGAGTGATGTCTTTGTTGCTAGGACTCATTGTCTTAGTCGCGATTTTCAATATTATTTCGGGTCTTTCAATGATGGTCAAAGAAAAACAAGGTGAAGTAGCCATATTGCAAACCTTAGGTTTTACACCCGCGATGATATCGAAAGTGTTTATGGTTCAAGGACTTTACAATGGGGTTATCGGTACTTTATTGGGGTTATTTGTTGGATTATTACTGGCAAATTATATCAATGAAGTGATGTCAATGGTCGGCTTGTCTTTATTAGGAGGGATGACCTTACCCGTTAAGTTTGAAGTCACAGGTCTAATAATCATGGCCACATTGAGTGTTTTATTAAGTTTTATAGCTACCCTTTATCCAGCAAAACAAGCTGCGAAAGTAATGCCTGCTGAGGTTTTAAGATATGAGTAATTTAGTAATTGATTGTCAAAACTTAGGCAAAGTTTACCAAGATGGAAAGAACAAAGTCGAAGTGTTGAAAGGTGTAAACTTACAGTTAGAGCAAGGGCAAATGCTTGCAATAGTTGGCAGCTCTGGATCGGGGAAAAGTACCTTATTACATATTCTTGGTACCTTAGATCATGCAACAACTGGCTATGCCAAAATTAAAAGTACAAATGTTGCGGAGCTATCTAGAAATCAGCAAGCCGAATTTAGAAATAAACATATGGGGTTTATCTACCAATTTCACCATTTATTGATGGAATTTACTGCGCTTGAAAATGTTGCCATGCCACTACTCATACAAGGTGTTAAAGCAAATAGTGCACATACTGAAGCACTCAATATGCTAGAGAAGGTGGGATTGGGACATAGGGCTGAACATAAACCCTCAGAGTTATCAGGCGGTGAGCGTCAACGTGTGGCAATCGCGCGCGCACTGGTTACAAAGCCTGCATTGGTTTTGGCTGATGAGCCCACAGGTAACCTAGATAAGCAAAATGCTATTAAAATTTATGATTTATTAAATGAACTCAATCAACAACTTCAGACCAGTTTTGTCATTGTGACTCATGACTTAGAGCTTGCAGAAAAACTTGGTCGAAGTGTGCAATTAAATGATGGTGTGTTGACTGAGGTTAGTCATGCTTAGCCTGTTTTTATCAAAGCGCTTTAGTCAATCTCGGCAGAAGGGTTTCGCTTCAATCTTAAATAAAGCGTCTACTATCGGCGTTTTACTTGGGGTTAGTGTGCTAATCGTGGCCTTGTCGGTTATTAATGGTTTTGAAGAGCAACTTGAAAAGCGGCTTTTATCTGTTGTTTCTCATGTAACCTATGATGCGCCATATGAACCAATCAATGATTGGCAATCAAAAGTTAATATACTAGAGCAACAACAAGGTGTTGTTGCAGCTGTACCAGAAATAAACGTGACTGGAATGGTTCAATTTAAAGGTAAGTTAAAAGCTGCTCAAATAAAAGGTGTTGATGTTGGCTCACATGAGGATGTATCAAGCGTCGGTGAGTTTATAAAAGATGTCAACATAAAGAACCTGGCGCAAAATGAAGTGATTTTAGGAGCTCAAATTGCTGAAAGCTTGAACCTTTCTATTGGTGATAATTTTACTTTATTAATTGCCAATAAAAATGCGAAATCTATGTTATCAGCGCCTAAACGCTTAAAAGTGACCTTAGTTGGCATGGTTAAAATGGGGGGGCCGATAGATCAGTCAATGGCGCTGATTAGCTTAGAGTCTTTACAAGCATCACTCAGTCTAAAATCAGATCAAGTCACAAGCTTGAGAGTCAAAGTGACGGACGTATTTGAAGCTCATAATATTGCTATGTCTGCAGGCAGAAGCTTACCCGATTTAGTGTATGTAAATAGTTGGTTCAGAACACAAGGCAGTCTGTATCAAGATATTCAAATGGTTCGTACTATTGTATTTCTAGTGGTTATTTTGATTATTGCTGTAGCAAGTTTTAATATCGTTTCGTCTATGGTGATGGAAGTTAAAGATAAGCAATCAGATATCGCAATACTCAAAACAATGGGCGCCAAAGACAGTACGATATTTTCTACTTTTGCCTTTAAAGGTGTTGGTAATGCGTTACTAGGTTCATTAGTTGGCAGTGCGTTAGGTGTTTTAATATCGCTTTATCTGCCTGAATTATTTGCCTGGTTTTATGGTGAGGGTACACAAAACCCACTTTCAGGTGTCTATTTTGTTGAGTTTCTTCCATCAAAACTGATTTGGACCGACATCGCTATCACTTTAGGCATCACGTTAATACTCGCACTTTTAGCCAGTATTTATCCTGCTTGGCAAGCAACAAAAACTGATCCAGCGAAGGTGTTAGGCAACGGTTAAGAATCAAAGTTTGGTTGCTAGAAGCAATATACTTATATGATAGACAAGCTCCGTAATGAATGTTTTTTGTGCAAATAAATCAATAAATAAATTTTTGGGCCTACATATGTTGACAAGATGTTGTTAGGAAGTAGAGTGACAGCAAGAAAAATTATGAGAAAACGACATGTCTGAAGAAAATAAAGCACCGGTTGAACTGACTGAAGCGCAAGTTAATCAGTGGCAAAGAGAATGTTTAGGAAATGCACAAAAGTTTTTGGCAGACAAAGGTGTACTGCCTGTTAGCATTTTAGAGAAGGAATGTAGGATCCTTCCACCACTGTGTGCCGTTTGGAAAATAAAAGGCAATGATGGCAACACTTATTGGGTTATAACAGGCCGTTTACCTACTGATGCAGTACAAATTAGTGCAGCAGAAAATGCAAGAGATGTGTTACGTCACTTTTCATTTCAGTGGCAACTGAAGGCTGATGGGATTATGGCAAGTAAACCAATCGACAAAACTCAAGTTGACTTTGCAAACTTGCTTGTAAACAGAGCGCATGGCATTTACGAGTTATTTGAGAACGAACAGCTTTGGGCTAATGTAGCATCGTAAAAGGTTCTGCATTAAAGTCATTTACAGGGCAGTATAATTGCTGCCTTGGAATGCCAGCCTCCATAAACACCCCTCCTTTTTTAGAAAAGCCGTAGTCGACAAAAGCTGGTACCTCTTCAAGTACCGAGTTGATAAAAATATTAGTTAAGCCTTTTTCTTTAGCAATAACAACTAAGTAATTTAGGATTGAATAGAAGGCATCTTTATTTCTGTGTTGACTAACAATGGCAACGCGACTTATTAACCCATTGGGACAAAGCCTACCTGTACCAACGGGTGTATCAGAGTCGTCATAAATGATTGCGTGTTCAGATTTTTTATCGAGTGAATCGAACTCCACTTTTTTTGGTAAGTTCAGTTCATAGACAAATACTTTTTCTCTTAGCTCAGTTAATAACGTTTGTTGCTCAAACCAATTAACTTTAGTTACATGGTAAACCATGTGTCCTCCAGTAAGATTCAAATCAAATGTGCAAGCCTTGGCACTCAAAGTAATTAATTGTCAGGCTTGCTTGCACATACAGGATCTTTATTCTTCTTGTTGGATAAAGTAGTAACCTTCATTAATAAGCTTAGTTAACATTTCAGCAAAATCCAAACATGTAATTGAAAGAATAATTTGGTCAGCTTCAAAATAGGTTAAGTCTGTGAGTAATTTGGCAGCATCTAACATGTTGATTGGTAGTGAGAAAGTTTCACTGTTTACACTGAGAAGTATCGAGTCTTCAAGCAATTGGTAAAAGGTTCTAACACCACCTGCTCTGTTAATTACTTGTGATGATAAGTAGTTAGCTAACTCATCTGATGAGATTGGTTCATCTAATGGCAATAAATCCATATCATGCTTAGGTTGACTTAAATAATTGCCAAGCCAACGTTTAATAACATCTTTGTCTTGAATTGCATCAAGCATTAAGTTTTGGATTTGCTCGACTTCATCGTTTTTGAGCTCGCCAGATGATTCTCTGAGTGTAAGTGTTTTGTCAGAATAGTGTGTTTTACCGAGCTCATTATCAATTAAGTAATCTGCAAAATTACTTAAGAAATCCTTAGTGTCAGGCGCTCTAAAGCCCACAGAGTAGTTTAATGCATTCTCAACGGCATAGCCTTCATGCGGGCAGCCCGGTGGAATATAAAGAATATCGCCGGGTTCAAGGACCTCGTCAATGATTGCATTGAATTGCTCAACTTGTAGGAGACTCTTATTTTGTGCAAACTCTTTTAGGTTTGTGTCAGGCATGCCTACGCGCCAATGTCTTTTACCTTCACCTTGAATAATGAACACATCATACTGATCAAGGTGGGGTCCAACACCGCCGCCAGGGGTTGAGTAGCTGATCATCAAGTCATCAATTCGCCAGTTCGGAATGAATCGAAATGGCTCCAACAATTCAGCAGCAACAGGGTGCCAATGGTCCACTGCTTGAACAAGTAGGGTACTATTAGTTTCTGTTAATAATGAAAAGTCTTCGAATGGGCCATGGTAAGATTCCCATTTATCGTCATGGTTTGTGATAAGACGAGACTCGATGTCATCTTCCATGGCAAGACCCGCTAATTCTTCAGGCTCAATCGGATCTGCGAAATCAGCAAAACCACCTTTGATTAATAACGGTTTTTTTTGCCAATACTCTTTTAGAAATTCGGCGTGAGTTAATGCGTTAATTTTTAAATCAAACATATTTTTTCCATAAAAAAAGCGAAAGGAAACCCTTTCGCTTTATAAACTAAATTTGTGTCTAATTACACTAATTCGTCAATGAATGCTTCAGCACGACCGATATAGTTAGCCGGCGTCATTAACTTCATTTCAGCTTTAACTGCTTCTGGTAGTTCTAAACCATCAATGAAATCAGCCATGATTTCTTGGTTTACACGTTTACCACGAGTTAACTCTTTAAGTTTCTCGTACGGCTTTTCGATACCGTATTTACGCATAACTGTTTGAATTGGTTCTGCAAGCAGCTCCCAGTTTTGATCTAGCTCTTCTAGAAGACGATCAGCATTTACTTCTAATTTGCTTACACCTTTTAATGTTGCTTGGTACGCAATCAGTGTATAGCCCATACCAACGCCAAGGTTACGTAAAACTGTTGAGTCAGTTAGGTCACGCTGCCAGCGAGATACTGGCAGTTTTTGCGCTAGGTGAGCAAAAATTGCGTTAGCTAGACCTAGGTTACCTTCTGAGTTTTCAAAGTCGATAGGGTTAACTTTGTGTGGCATAGTTGATGAACCAATCTCACCAGCAATTGTTTTTTGCTTGAAGTGATTTAGTGCAATGTAACCCCAAACGTCACGGTCGAAGTCTAATAAGATCGTGTTGAAACGCGCGATTGCATCGAATAACTCAGCAATGTAATCGTGCGGTTCGATTTGCGTTGTGAATGCATTCCAAGTTAAGCCAAGGCTTGTTACGAATTGCTCTGCATGCGCATGCCAGTCGTAATCAGGGTACGCGCTCAAGTGCGCATTGTAGTTACCTACAGCACCATTGATTTTACCTAGTAATTCTACGTTTGCGATTTGCTGACGTTGACGTTGTAAACGAACATACACGTTTGCAAACTCTTTACCCATTGTTGAAGGAGAAGCTGGCTGACCGTGTGTACGAGTCATCATAGGTACGCTTTTGTACTCAACAGCTTTTGCTTTGATTGCTGCAAGTAGCTCATCACAGTAAGGTAAAAGTACTTTGTCACGCGCTTCTGCTAACATTAAACCGTGAGACAGGTTATTGATATCTTCAGACGTACATGCAAAGTGAATGAATTCATTGATTGCATTTAATTCTGCATTATCTGCAACTTTCTCTTTTAGAAGATACTCAACCGCTTTAACGTCATGGTTCGTTGTGCGCTCGATTTCTTTAACGCGCGCAGCATCTGCTTCGCTAAAGTTGTCAACAATGCTGTCTAAAAGCGCATTTGCTTCGTCACTGAAAGCTGGTACTTCATCAATACCTTGTGCTTTAGCTAGGGCTTGTAACCAACGTACTTCAACAGTTACGCGGTACTTGATAAGGCCGAACTCACTGAAAATGCCACGCAATTCAGTAGTTTTACTACCATAGCGGCCATCCACTGGAGAGATAGCGGTTAACGCTGAAAGCTCCATAATTTCTCCTAAACTAATTGGTTTGTTTGAACGATTTCTTTAAATACTATTTTTAGCGATTTCGATAATTTTCTTTTTGCCAAAGAAAAATTGACGTCGCTTACCACCAAGTTGGCGCCAAAGCACGGCACTACGAATGCCAGCTAGTAACAGTGCTCGGATCTTATGTTGGTAACTTGGTTGTTTTAATAAATCTGGTTGACCAAATACTTGAATCTTTTGTCCAAGGGGACTCAGTACTTGGCTGTAAATATCAGCAAAAGCAGCAACTATGGTGCTGTCGCAAATATCAAAATGTAATAGTTGTCTTTCAACTTGATTCAAGCGACTTGCCAGCTCATCTAACGCTTTGGGGTTAGCTGAAAGTGCACGTTCTAGTTGCATCAAACTGCCAACATATTTAACCAGCTCAACATCTTTTTCGCCTTCTGGGGAGAGCTGTTGAATAAGCGTTTTATAACCGTCTTTGATCACCCATTTGTCGTCATAGACGTCTTCTGGGTGAGCTGGGTTCAGGTTAACGATACTTTTTAAAAAAGTACTGACTTCCGCTTCATTAAACTGGCCGTATTTTGCTGTTTTTTGAACAAGTTTGCTGATCTGACACATGGCCGCCAGCGGTAAAACATAACTTGTCGACATTATTTGATCACCGAGTCGATGATACCGCCACCTAAGCAGACGTCATCAGCATAAAATACTGCTGACTGACCAGGGGTTACTGCTTTTTGAGGCTCATCAAATAAAACCCTTGCCATACCGTCTTCACCAACCAACAAAGTACATGGAATGTCAGTTTGTCTATAACGGGTTTTTACTGTGCAACGTGTTGTGCCTTTTGGTCCAACTCGGTCAACCCAATGTAATTGATTTGCGTTAAGGCCGTTACTAAATAGGCGAGGGTGGTTTTTGCCTTGACCAACAATTAACACGTTACGCTCTACGTCTTTGTCAACTACATACCAAGGCTCGCCACTGCCTTCTTTCATACCACCGATTAATAGGCCTTTTCTCTGACCCAATGTGTGGTACATTAAACCTTCATGTTCACCCACTTCATGACCGTCAGTGTCTTCAATTTTACCTGGTTGCGCCGGTAAGAATTTTTGCAAGAAGTCTTTGAACTTGCGCTCACCAATAAAGCAGATACCGGTACTGTCTTTTTTGTCGTGTGTAATTAAACCTTGTTCTTCAGCAATACGACGTACTTCAGGCTTTTCAACTTGACCTACCGGAAATAGCGTTTGTGCAATATGCTCGTGGCTAAGTGTATAAAGGAAGTAGCTTTGATCTTTGTTGTCATCAAGACCACGTTGCATCACAAACTTGCCATCGCGCTCTTCACGACGAACATAATGACCAGTTGCAATGTAATCTGCACCGAGTGCTTGTGCAGCGAACTCTAAAAAAGCTTTGAATTTGATTTCTTTGTTACACATGATGTCTGGGTTTGGCGTGCGGCCCGCTTTGTATTCCTCTAAGAAATACTCAAATACGTTGTCCCAGTACTCAGCGGCAAAGTTTACGGTATGAAGCTCAATACCTAACTTATCGCAGACAGCTTGTGCATCTTTAAGATCTTCAGCAGCAGCACAATATTCGTCATTGTCATCTTCTTCCCAGTTCTTCATGAACAGGCCTTCTACCTGATAGCCTTGTTGTTTTAATAAGTAAGCTGAAACTGAAGAATCTACACCACCGGACATACCAACGATGACTTTAATCTGACTATTATCGCTCATATTTTTTGCTGTTAATCTCTATGATTTTGAAAGGCGTGAGTATAGCACGATATTTTAAGAGGCTGAATCCTAAGTTGGCGTTTAACGCTAAAGCACTTTATATTCGCCATTGTTAATGCCATCAAGGGTGTATTTTCCAATACGATAGCGTATCAAGCGAAGTGTAGGGTGACCAATATGGGCTGTCATTCTGCGAACTTGTCGGTTTTTTCCTTCAGAAATGGTAATTTCAAGCCAAGTAGTTGGAATATT
Source organism: Pseudoalteromonas sp. NFXS53 (assembly GCF_056629255.1). Taxonomy (NCBI): domain Bacteria; kingdom Pseudomonadati; phylum Pseudomonadota; class Gammaproteobacteria; order Alteromonadales; family Pseudoalteromonadaceae; genus Pseudoalteromonas; species Pseudoalteromonas sp. NFXS53. The sequence continues at coordinate 80,221 of NZ_JBWVBR010000009.1, forward strand.
TTTGCGTTCTCGTATTGGTGGATTACGAGGCCAAATATTTGGTTCGTTAATAATTCTGACTTTTGCAGGCTTAGTAAGGCCATCTTTTAATTCGACGCCTTTATTCAGTGCATAAATTGACTCATCACTCGGCACACCTTCAACTTGCACCCAGTAAGTTTTATCTGTGTCTTTTTTCGGATTCGTTAGAGTGTGTTGTAATTTTCCGCAATTTGTTAAGAGTAATAATCCTTCACTGTCTCGGTCTAATCGACCTGCTGCATATACGCCTTTTTCTTTTACGTAGTCTGCCAAAGTTGCACGGTTTTGATCATCGGTGAACTGGCAAAGTACATCAAAAGGTTTATTAAAAAGGACAATTTTAACTTGATCTGCAGGAAGCGCTTCTTTGACCACGCGTTTTTTATTAAATGGTTTTTTGTGATGAGGTTTTTTTTGGAATGTTTTGTTATTGCGATTAGGCGCGCGATTTTGCATTGGTTATATGAGGTAAAAACATTGATGTGTGCATAATAGCAAATTATATGTTTGCTACTAAGTAAAATACCTATAAAAAAGGGCATCAAAAGATGCCCTTAATCATTCAGTTTAGAATTAAGCTAGTTTAGCTAACACTGCATTGAAAGTTTCGCTTGGACGCATAGCTGCAAAAGCAAGTTGATCATTTGGCTGGAAATAACCGCCAACATCTTTGCTTACGCCTTGCGCAGCGTTAAGTTCTTCAACAATTGTTTGCTCTTGTGAAGTTAACTCTTCAGCGATTGGCGCGAACAACGCTTGTAGCTCAGCATCGTCTGACTGAGCTGCAAGTGCTTGTGCCCAGTAAAGAGATAGGTAGAAGTGGCTACCACGGTTATCAAGTTCGTTAACTTTACGAGACGGCGACTTGTTTTCATCTAGGAATTTACCAGTCGCTGCGTCTAGTGTATCAGCAAGAACTTGTGCTTTAGCATTACCATTTACTTGGCTTAAGTGTTCAAGAGATGCAGCAAGTGCCAAGAACTCACCTAAAGAATCCCAACGTAAGTGGTTTTCTTTTTCGAACTGTTGAACGTGCTTAGGTGCAGAACCACCAGCGCCTGTTTCGAATAAGCCACCACCGTTCATTAGCGGAACGATTGAAAGCATTTTCGCACTTGTGCCCAGTTCAAGAATTGGGAATAAGTCAGTTAGGTAGTCACGTAAAACGTTACCAGTTACTGAAATCGTATCTTGACCGTCTTTCATGCGAGCAAGAGAGTATTCTGTTGCTTCAATTGGTGCTTTGATAAGGATTTCAAGGCCCGCAGTATCGTGATCAGCTAGATAAGTGTTTACTTTCTTGATTAGTTGCGCATCGTGAGCACGGTTTTCGTCTAACCAGAAAACAGCAGGTGTGTTTGTTGCGCGAGCACGGTTAACAGCAAGTTTTACCCAATCTTTGATTGGCGCATCTTTAACCTGACACATACGCCAGATATCACCTTGTGCAACGTCATGTTGAAGAAGTACGTTACCGTCAGTGTCTACTACGCGGATTGTACCAGCAGAAGCCGCTTCAAATGTCTTATCATGTGAGCCATACTCTTCTGCTTTTTGAGCCATTAGACCAACATTAGGAATTGTACCCATAGTACGAGGGTCGAAAGCACCATTTTTCTTACAGAAGTCGATAGTTGCTTGGTAAACACCAGAGTAACAACGATCTGGAATAACAAAGCTTGTGTCTTGTTGTTTACCGTCCGCATTCCACATCTGACCGCTTGTACGGATAGCTGCAGGCATAGACGCATCGATGATCACATCACTCGGCACGTGTAGGTTTGTGATACCACGATCAGAATCAACCATAGCAATGCTTGGGCGCTCAGCGTAAACAGCTTGAATGTCAGCTTCAACTTCAGCACGTTTTGCATCGTCTAATTGTGCGATTTTAGCGTAAACGTCGCCAAGACCATTGTTAACATCAACACCTAGCTCTTCAAATAATTCGCCATGTTTAGCAAATACATCTTTGTAGAATACTTTTACAGCGTGACCGAAGATGATTGGATCAGACACTTTCATCATCGTAGCTTTCATGTGTAGAGAGAAAAGTACACCTTTCTCTTTAGCTGCATTGATTTCTTGTTCTAGGAAAGCTTGTAAGTCAGCTGCGCGCATGCGTGATGCATCGATGATTTCACCAGCAAGTAGAGGTGTGCTTGCTTTAAGTACAGTAACGTCGCCATTCTCTGAAACGTGTTCGATGCGAACGTCAGTAGCATTTTCTACAGTTGTTGATTGCTCAGAACCAAAGAAGTCACCATCAGTCATGCTAGCTACGTATGATTGTGAGTCTGCAGCCCATGCACCCATTGAGTGTGGGTTTTTACGTGCATATGCTTTTACAGAAGCAGGTGCACGACGGTCAGAGTTACCTTCACGTAAAACTGGGTTTACTGCAGAACCTTTGATTTTGTCGTAAGTTGCTTTAATAGCTGCTTCTTCATCAGACTTAGGTTCTTCAGGGTAGTTAGGCAGTGCGTAACCTTTTTCTTGAAGCTCTTTAATTGTCGCTTTTAATTGAGGTACTGACGCAGAGATATTTGGAAGCTTGATGATATTTGCTTCTGGTGTTTTAGCTAATTCGCCTAGTTCTGCAAGTGCATCGCCAATGCGCTGCTCTTCAGTTAAAAACTCAGGGAAGTTTGCAATTACACGACCTGCAAGTGAAATATCACGAGTTTCAACTTCAACGCCTGCAGCATTAGTGTAAGCTTGAATGATTGGAAGCAACGAGTATGTAGCTAAAGCCGGTGCTTCGTCAGTTTTTGTATATATAATTTTAGATGTCATTATCATTCCTAGATCAGGGGCACAGCGTGCCTATCAAAACGCAATGGGAATGCTATGTTGCCTAAGGCAACTTTATATAGCAAGTTTGATAGTTATAACTACTCTAAAAGTCTATATGCACCATTGGCGGTGACATCTTAAAGGTTAATCAAAATAATTGGGTAAACCTAAATAGGCATAACTAACAAGCCTGAAAACAGACACTAGTTTAACAAGCAATTTATATATGGGCTAATTTAAAAATTTAAAGTGGAGAAGAGAAATAAATAAGAAGGGGGGTGAAGCGAGTTAAAACCCGCTTTATTAATGAGATAATAACATCAAGCGAGTTCAGTCTCTCTAGGAGCGATGTTCGTTGCATGAAGTCCTTTAGGACCTTGTTGCAACTCGAAGGTTACATCTTGACCGGCTTTAAGTGTTTTGTATCCATCCATCACAATCGTTGAGTAATGGGCGAAGATATCTTCTTCACTGCCGTCTTCTACGATGAAACCAAACCCTTTGGCGTTATTGAACCATTTGACTTTTCCGCAAGCCATACTTCCACATCCTTCTATAAGTTGACTAATTTAGTTAATCTAAACTTTATAATTTGCTAGACTGCCCATAGATTAGACAATCTAATAACGACTGTAGTTTAATTGAGCAATCAGTCAAGGCTTTTAGACAAATTTTTAACAAAAAATTTATTTTTCAATTCAAGTTTGCTTGAGTTAACAACACAAGACTATATTTTATTATGAGTGGTATTAAAGATTCTGGTGTAATCGATACAGTTAGAGAGAAGCAAAAGCAAAAGCTAAGCCCACCTCGAAAGTATAAAGTCATTTTAAATAATGATGATTACACTCCAATGGACTTTGTAATCGAAGTATTAATGACGTTTTTTAATATGGACAGCGAAAAAGCAACTGACGTGATGCTGCGCGTGCATCACGAGGGAAAGGCAGTATGTGGCTTATATCCTTCAGATATTGCACATACTAAGGCGGAACAAGTAAATCGTTACGCTCGCGACCATGAACATCCACTGCTATGTAGTTGTGAGCAGGAATAACCGATATAAATCTCGTTTGGGGGTTGCTTATGCTAAACAAAGATCTTGAAATTACCTTAAATGCAGCGTTTCGTGAGGCAAGAACACGTCGTCACGAATTTATGACTGTTGAGCATTTATTACTTGCATTAATAGATAACCCATCAGCAGGTGAAGCATTAGGCGCATGCGGTGTTGATACAGAAACGCTCAAACGAGAGCTTTCTGAGTTTATCGATGAAACAACACCATTATTACCTGAAAGTGAAAATGATAGAGAAACGCAGCCGACGCTAGGTTTTCAGCGTGTTTTACAAAGGGCAGTGTTTCATGTGCAATCATCTGGGCGCACCGAAGTTACAGGTGTTAACGTATTAGTCGCAATTTTTTCTGAACAAGAAAGTCAAGCTGTCTATCTACTGAAAAAAAGTGATATTAGCCGCCTAGACATAGTGAATTTCATTTCTCACGGTGTGGCTAAGTCAGATGACGAGCATCATGAAGATGATCACGAAGATATCAATAGTGATGATTCAAACGACATACAAGGTGAAGAGAAGACTAAACTTGAAAACTTCACAACTAACCTGAACGCGATGGCACAAGCCGGACAGTTAGATCCATTAGTAGGCCGAGATCAAGAAGTAGAACGCACAGTACAGGTTTTATGTCGTCGTAAAAAGAATAATCCTTTACTTGTAGGCGAAGCTGGCGTTGGTAAAACCGCGATTGCAGAAGGGCTTGCCTATAGAATCGTAAACGAGCAAGTACCCGATGTGATTGCCGATGCGGTGGTCTATTCACTTGATATGGGCGCCTTATTAGCGGGTACTAAATATCGCGGTGATTTTGAAAAGCGTTTTAAAGCCCTTTTAAAAGAGCTACAAGCTAAACCACATTCAATTCTGTTTATTGATGAGATCCATACAATCATAGGTGCAGGTGCTGCATCGGGTGGTGTAATGGACGCCTCGAATCTAATTAAACCGTTACTGTCTAGTGGCCAATTAAGATGTATGGGTTCAACAACTTATAACGAGTTTAAAAATATCTTTGAGAAAGACAGAGCACTTGTTCGTCGCTTCCAAAAGATAGATGTACTCGAGCCAAGTGTTGAAGACACCACAAAGATTTTAATGGGTTTGAAAGACCGCTACGAAGATCACCATGGTATTCGTTATACCCAAAAAGCACTTCGTGCGGCTGCAGAATTGAGTGCGAAATATATCAACGAGCGTCACTTACCAGATAAAGCCATTGATGTGATAGATGAAGCAGGGGCAAACCAACGTTTGCTGCCAGTATCTAAACGTAAGAAAACCATCAATGTTGCAGATATTGAACAGATTGTATCTAAAATTGCGCGTATTCCGCAGCAGAGTGTGTCTTCAAGTGATAAAGAAACACTCAAAAACTTAGACAGAAACTTAAAAATGTTGGTGTTTGGTCAAGACCAATCAATTGATGCATTAACTTCTGCAATTAGATTGTCTCGCTCAGGCCTTTCAAATGAAGACAAGCCAATTGGTTCTTTCTTGTTTGCAGGTCCAACCGGTGTTGGTAAAACAGAAGTAACAAAGCAACTTGCAAAATGTATGGGCGTGGAGTTTATTCGTTTTGATATGTCAGAGTATTCTGAACGTCACGCGGTTAGCCGATTAATCGGTGCGCCTCCAGGCTATGTTGGTTATGAGCAGGGCGGTTTACTGACTGATTCTGTGATTAAGCATCCACATGCTGTTGTGCTGCTGGACGAGATTGAAAAAGCGCACCCTGATATTTACAACATTTTGCTACAAGTTATGGACCACGGTACATTAACTGATAACAATGGTCGCAAAGCAGATTTTAGAAACGTTGTACTTGTCATGACCACGAATGCGGGTGTTCAAGAAACGATTCGTCAGTCAATTGGATTTGCGCAGCAAGATCATTCGCACGATGCGATGGTTGAGATTAATAAGGTGTTCACACCAGAATTTAGAAACCGCTTAGACAACATTATTTGGTTTAACCATTTAGATAAAGATGTCATTTTACAAGTTGTAGATAAATTCTTAGTTGAACTTCAAGCGCAACTTGATCGTAAATCTGTGAACCTTGAGCTTACAGCAGCAGCAAGAGAGTGGTTAGCTGATATAGGTTACGATAAGGCAATGGGTGCAAGACCAATGTCACGTGTTATTCAAGAGCAATTGAAAAAGCCGCTTGCTAATGAAATCCTGTTTGGCAAGTTAGCCGAAGGTGGCACTGTTAAAGTGGGCCTGAAGAGCAATAAACTTAACTTCCAATACGATGTTGAAATGGCTGAAGCTTAAGAGTGAAAGAGTGTAAACACACCTTTTATGAAACATTAAAAAAGCCTAGCTAAGCTAGGCTTTTTTATTTAACACATAGAGTGAAATCACACTGATGCGTTAAAGTAAAACGAATGAATTTAACCAATACGCTTTACAATCACGGCGTAATTAACGCGCGCGGAAAACGATACGACCTTTAGTTAAATCGTATGGCGTCATTTCAACAGTTACTTTATCGCCTGTTAAAATACGAATGTAGTTTTTGCGCATTTTACCAGAAATATGAGCAACCACTACGTGGCCGTTTTCAAGTTCAACGCGGAACATTGTGTTTGGTAAAGTATCAAGGACTGTGCCTTGCATTTCAATTACGTCTTCTTTCGCCATGTGTAGCGTAACACCTCTTTGATTAGATTAACGCAGCAGATTTTGCCGAAAACCACACAATAAGTAAAGGTAAGGGGGGAAATTAGTTAATTTAATTACAGCTTCAATTGCCAAACATCCGATATAAAACGCTCTGCAGGTTTAAATTGAGACTTGTAAGACATCTTTCTGCATTCATCAATTTGATAACCGAGATAGACGTAATCAAGACCAGAATCGAGTGCGAATTCTATTTGAAGCAAAATCATCACAACACCAAGGCTAAACTTGTCATAGTCCGGGTGATAAAAGGTATAAATCGCAGACAATGAATTTGGCATAGTATCTGTGACAGCAACGGCGATGAGTTTATTTTTATCCCATAATTCAATGAAGGTAACTGGTAACCAATTACAAAATAAAAAGCTTTCATATTGTAGGCGGTTTGGAGGGAACATGGTGCCGTCATGATGCTTTTGATTAATATAGTTTTCATATAAAGGATAATAATTTGATTGCTCTTTATCACTCACCTTAATATGGAAATTGCTTTTAGCTGTTTTTAGCTTTCGCTTTTGTGATTTTGATAGCACAAAATCTTTAACAGGAAGGCGCATTGACTCACAGGCATGACAACTCGGACAATGAGGGCGATAAATTTGATCACCACTGCGTCTGAAACCCAATTCTAATAAGTCTTGAAAGCGTGCTGCGTTATAGCATTGACTATCAAGAATCACGAGCAGTTGTTCTTGTTTGTCAGGTAAATAACTGCAATCAAACTGTTGGCTTAATCCAATCTTTGAAGGAAAATGTTCAGTCATAAATCTCTTCCAATACCTGTGGTTTCCACATCGAACTGGGTATTTCAAAGCTCTGAGCTAACTTAAGTTTAGCTAAAAACTCAGACCTTGAAATTAATTTTGCACCTAAAGTGGTTAAATAGGGGTTTTCCAACTGACAATCTACAAAATGGGCGTTGTGTTTTTTAAGCCAATTAACTAACGCCCACATGGCTAACTTTGAACCGTTTGCTTGATCGAAAAACATAGACTCCCCACAGAAAACCCCCGAGTTCATAATCCCATAAAGTCCACCCATCAGATTATTGCTTTGATCCCAGACTTCGAGGCTATGTGCAAGACCTAATTTATGCATATCAATGTAAGCAGCTAACATCTGATGGTTTATCCAGGTGCCTTCTGCATGTAACCTTTGCTCTCGGCAGGCATTGATGACAGTTTCAAATGCTTTATTAACAGTAACTATAGGTTTTGTTCTTCTTGCCACTTTTTTCAATGAACGACTGACATGGAAATCATTCAGTTCAATCACACCTCTTTCATTTGGGGACCACCACATGATGGGCTCTTTTTCATTAAACCAAGGGAAAATACCTGACTTGTATGCAAGGTTCAGCCTTGCAGGCGTAAGGCAGCCTCCGATAGCAAGTAAACCATCAGGTTCATTTAAAGCCAAACTTGGTGAAGGAAAATCGATTGTTCCAGCTGATAACTGGTATAGGCGTGGTGTCATTTAAGAAATTAATCGTATTTGTTAATGAAAAACATCTTAAAGTGAAAGCGGAGGGTTAAACAACCCTCCAGGTCTGAAATTTATTGGTTATCTAGGAAGCGCTCAGCATCTAGTGCTGCCATACAACCAGTACCAGCTGACGTAATTGCCTGACGATAGATGTGATCGGATACATCACCAGCAGCAAACACACCTTCAACAGAAGTTTGTGTTGCATTACCATTTAGACCTGACTGAACTACTAAATAGCCATCTTTCATTTCAAGTTGACCTTCAAACATATCAGTATTTGGTTTGTGACCGATTGCAATGAACACACCAGCTAAATCAAGTTGCTCAACATTATCAGAGTCAGTATCTTTAATTTTGATGCCAGTTACACCCATTTCATCACCAACTACTTCATCTAAAGTACGATTAAAGTGAAGCGTGACGTTACCGTTTTTTGCTTTTTCCATTAAACGGTCAGACAAAATCTTTTCACTGCGGAATGAGTCGCGACGGTGAATAACATGAACTTCATCTGCAATGTTAGAAAGATACAAAGCTTCTTCAACAGCAGTGTTACCACCACCAACAACCGCTACTTTTTGGCCGCGGTAGAAGAAACCGTCACATGTAGCACATGCAGAAACACCACGACCTTGGAAAGCTGTTTCAGATTCAAGGCCTAAATACTTAGCTGAAGCACCAGTAGCAATGATAAGTGCATCACAAGTGTATGTACCTTGATCGCCTGTCAGCGTAAATGGACGCTTTGTAACGTCTACTTTGTTGATATGGTCGAAAACGATCTCAGTTTCAAAACGTTCTGCATGTTCTTTCATACGATCCATCAATGCAGGACCAGTTAAGCCGTGTGCGTCACCAGGCCAATTTTCAACTTCAGTCGTTGTAGTTAGCTGACCACCTTGCTGCATACCAGTAATTAGCACAGGGTTTAAATTTGCGCGCGCAGCATAAACTGCAGCAGTATAACCTGCAGGGCCTGAGCCTAAAATTAAAAGTTTACAGTGTTTTGCATCACTCATGAGGTATTCCTAATCAATTATCTTTTTAACGAAGTGAGGACGATTCTATGTAAAACAAGTGAGAAGTAAAATAAATTAGGAATATTGAAAATTAATAAATTTAAAAGGTGTCAAATAATCTGTACTTGTTGAAAAAAACATCCAAAAATCGATGTTTTATCAGAAATTCATGACCTAATAATATTTTTTTGATATGTTCTTACTAATTTTGTGTGAGACTCTGGATTGAGTCACCTTTATTTATAGGTTGTTATGGCATTTTGGCAGGACATTCCAAGCTTTGAGTTAGCAGACAAAGACGTTGAAATACTAAATAGCGCAAAGCAATATCATGAAAGACTGTTAAGTCTCATTGAAAGCGCTAAATATCGGATTTATATCACTGCTTTGTATTTACAAGATGATGAAGCGGGTAGAGAAGTGCTTTCAGCACTTCATAAAGCTTCACTTGCAAACCCAACGCTTGAGGTTAATGTATTAGTTGATTTTCACCGAGCTCAACGTGGCCTCATAGGCGCTGCGAAATCAGAGGGAAATGCAGCCTTATACTGTGATGAACTAGAAAAACATCTAAGTAATGTAAAAGTATTTGGTGTGCCAGTTAAAGGCAAAGAACTATTTGGCGTTCTGCATTTAAAAGGTATCGTTATCGACGACGCCTTGCTTTATAGCGGTGCTAGCATAAACAATGTGTATATGAATGTGGGTGAAAAATATCGACTAGATAGATACTTCATCTTGCAACAGCCAGGGTTAGCGGATTCTTTTTGTAATTTCACAAATGATTTTTTGTTGTCGTCAGAGGCAGTACCAAGAATAGATAGCCGCCCAATACCTAAATACAATGAGATTAAAGTATCTCAGCGCCAACTTATGAAAGAGTTGAGAAAAGGTCGATACAACATAGAATCAGCTAACACAGATTCTCCTTTAAATGTTCGACCATTCTTAGGGTTTGGTAGACGTGCAAATAAGTTGAACAGGTTAATTAAAACATTGTTTGACACAACAGAAAAAGAACTGCTGCTTTACACGCCATACTTTAACTTTCCTGCGCCACTGCTTCGATCTTTACGTCGTTTATTAAAGCAAGGTAAAGAAGTAACCATTGTTGTTGGTGATAAAACAGCGAATGATTTTTATATTTCTCCAGAACAGCAATTTAGTAAAATAGGTGCTTTACCTTATCTTTATGAAACAATTTTATTTAAATTTTTAAAATCTAATAAAAGGTTCATTCAATCAGGGTTACTTAAGGTGTACCTCTGGAAACATGAAAATAACTCTTTTCATTTGAAAGGCGTGAGTAAAGATGGTCAACTCCATCTACTGAGTGGTCATAACCTAAATCCTAGGGCTTGGGGCTTAGATATCGAAAATGGTATTTTGATCGAAGATAAAGCGCGCAAGCTAGACCAATTGTTATTGAATGAGAAGCAAGACATTCTTCAACACTGTCGGTTATTATCTAGTCATGAAGATCTGGAGTCAGTTCAAGACTACCCACAACCTGTCAGGAAACTACTAGGTCAGGCGAAGCGTGTAAAAGTTGACTTCATAATCAAAAGATTCATTTAGAAAAAGGCCAATTATGGCCTTTTTTTATTGAGTTTTTTCTACTAAATATACTTTCTTAAATTTCTACAAAGTTGATATTTTAGACTAAGGTTAAATAAACAAAATCAACTAGATGAAATTATGACGGCCATCCAATATTGCTTTATTCTTTGTTTTTTTGCCTATAGTTCATCAAATTGGGCGCAATCAGTTCACCAATTCAATATTTATCATGACTCAGATTACTCAAACCATTTTGCATCCGCCAATGCAATCAAAATGGGATTTATGTCTGCGTTAGAATCTGAAAAAAGCAGGCTAGAAAACGTCGAGTTTAAATTCCTAGAAATGGATCATCGAGGTAATAGCAATCGTAGTTTGTTACATATGAAGAAGTTTCTTAAAGATCCTAAAGCATTATTTATTTTAGGTGGTCTTCATTCCCCTCCGTACATAAAAAATAGAACCTTCATCAATAAAGAGCAGATTTTATTGTTGGTACCTTGGGCTGCAGGCGGTCCAATTACTCGCTATGAGCATGGAACAAACTGGGTTTTTAGATTGTCAGTAGACGACACTAAAGCAGGGTACCGAATAATCCAATTTGTAAAAGAAGCACGCTCTTGTAAACAGCCTCATTTACTGCTTGAAAATACGCCATGGGGCAAATCAAACGAACGAACCATGCAAGATGCGCTAGGTAAAAATAAAGCTGAAGTCACTTGGTTTAATTGGAATACGAGACTAAAAAAATCAAAGTTAATTTTGAGGGGGATCATAAATACAGGAGCGGACTGTATTGTCTTTGTTGGAAATGCTATTGAAGGTAAATATTTTACTCAGGCAATGGCAGAAATTGATAAAACTTTACAAAAGCCAATCATTAGTCATTGGGGAATTACAGGTGGAAATTTCTTCACTAATACCAAGCAATACTTAAAGGATGGTATTGACCTTAATTTTATTCAGTCTTGTTTCTCGTTTGATGATCTACCTCGTTCAGATAGCGCAAAGAAAGCGATTAAGTCTGCGAAGAAATTGTTTAAGAGTGATTTTGACGTTGAGACATTGCAGGCTCCAGCTGGTTTTGTGCATGGCTATGATTTGGGGTTACTGTTTGTTCAGGCCATGACACAAATTAAAACTACAAAGAATATAGTTAGTACAAGAGAGGCGTTAAGACATGCGCTCGAGAATCTCAACTCAACAGTAGATGGCTTGATTAAGGTTTACTCTAGGCCATTTTCAAATAAGGGTGTAGATTCACATGAAGCCTTAGGTTTAGAGGACTTTTGTATGGCTAGATACAAAGAAAATGGCTCTATTTCTATCATTAAGAATAAAGGCTAGGGTGTGAAATCACATTTTTTAAAGATGCAACTTGATGCAAATAAAGCTTTTATAGTATTTGTTGTAATGAGTCTTTTTTTATCGGTATTGATAAGCGTGATGCTAGTAGGAAGAGAAGCCTCATCAGTATTAAACGGCTATAAGCAACAAGCATCAGAAACAGAAGCGAAGCTTAGTGCAAAATATATAGAAAATTTTTTAGAAACTAGAATTTTGTTGCTGAAAGATTTAGCAAGTCAACCCATCATCATTAACGGCGTTATGGGTTCAGGTGTGTCAGAAGCGTCTTTAAATGATTATTTGTCCGAGTTTAAAATTCTAGGTATAAAAGAACAACTTTGGGTATTCAATGTCCTTGGTGATTATGTCTATAGAAATAGTGAAGAGCAGGCTATTAGGGAAACTCCAAGTGACTGGCTTGAAGATTTACTTAATGGAGAGCTTTCATATGCTGTATTGCTTGATCAAAACCAAGGGCAAGCATATTTCAAATTGGCAGTGCCGATTAACTATAATGGATTCACCGAAGGAGCACTGATTGTCAAGTTTGAAACCCCTATTGATGTTTTATTGTCTGAAGTCCTTGAGTCAAATACACATGGCGTTAAACTGTCAGGCCCTTGGTTAAGTTATTCAAATTTAAGTACAAATAATCAGTACGACTCAGTTTTAAAGTCTGACCTTCATAGTTCAGGATTAATGCTGAATTACTTAGTTGATTCTACTTTGGTAGAAAAACAAGTGAAGCAAGTCATCATAAGTATCGCCAGTGCAATTTTTGTGAGTTTGTTTTTATCTTCTTTATTCTTATTCTTAGTAGGCCAGAAGCTACTTTTAAATCCCTATAGAAAGCTTGAATTGTCTCAACAAGCAACAAAATTGAGTGAAGAAAGGTTAAACCTTGCTATCAACGGGAGTTTAGATGGCATTTGGGACTGGGATATAAAAACAGGAAAGGTATTTTGTTCTGAGCGTTTCAGGGAATTACTCGGTTATGCCCCCAATGATGAGTTTCCCGAGGACTACACTGTCTTAGAAAGAATGGTTCATATTGAAGATCGTGAGTATGTAAAAAGAAGCTTAAAGGCGCATCTTCAGCAAAAAGCAATTTATGATGTGCAACACAGATTCATGACCAAAAAAGGGGAGTTTAGAGTCTACAGAGTGAAGGGCGATGCATTATTTGACAGTACTAACAAAGCCATCAGAATGGCTGGGTCAATGACTGATGTCACAGAGCAAATACAAGCCCAACAAGCGCTAAAAAAAGCGAAAGAAGAAAATGATTTATTAGCTCTTTCTATTAATGCTAGTAACCTCGGAGTAACAATAAGCTCAGTATCTGATCCAGAGTTTCCTCTTTTATATATAAACCAAGCTTTTACTAACATTACTGGTTATGGAGATGAGATCCTAGGGAAAAGCTGTCGTTTCTTACAAGGAGAGCAAACGTGTCAGATCTCAGTTGAAAAGATCAGACAGGCTTTACAAAATCATGACATAGTGAAAGTTGACCTCTTAAATTACAAAAAAAATGGTCAACCATTTTGGAATAGTTTACAGCTTTTTCCAGTACATAATGAGTCTCGAGAGCTCACTGCTTATGTTGGTATTCAACAAGACATAACAGATAGAGTTGCATCAGAAAAAGCGTTAAAAGAAGCTAAAATGATGGCGGAGCAAGCCAGTATTGCCAAAAGCGAGTTTTTGGCTTCAATGAGTCATGAAATTCGTACACCAATGAATGGGGTACTAGGCATGCTTAATTTGCTGCTTAATAGTGACTTAAATGCAGAACAACAACACCGAATAAACGTTGCAATGAGCAGTGCTAATTCTCTTTTAACACTAATCAATGACATCTTAGACTTTTCAAAAGTGGATGCAGGAAAGCTCGAGCTAGAACACTTAGAATTTGATTTGCGAGGGTTGCTCGGTGACTTTGCGGAGTCAGCCGTCATACAAGCACATAACAAACGCATAGAACTCATTTTAGATGTAACAAACATAGATGAAGCTGTTGTAATTGGTGACCCCGGTAGGTTGAGGCAAATCTTAAGCAATTTGGTCGGTAATGCCATTAAGTTTACTTCAGATGGTGAAGTATTAATAGAAGCCACCTTGATTGAGTTTGACACTGACAACTGGCAATTAAATTGTAATATCAAAGACACTGGCATTGGTATTTCGCCTGAGCAACAAACTAAATTGTTTCAATCCTTCAGTCAGGTTGATGCTTCAACGACCAGAAAATATGGCGGTACAGGGCTTGGCCTGGCAATAGTAAAAAAACTCTGTGAATTGATGGATGGTGAAGTCTCTGTTTCAAGCCAAGCAGGTAAAGGGTCTTGTTTTAGTTTTTCGATTCTACTAGGAAAGAGTAATGCGTCATTTCATGTTATTCCAGATGTTGAAATGAAGCACCTTAATATTTTACTGGTAGACGATAACAAAACTAATCGTGAAGTACTCCGAGCGCAGCTTGAACATTGGGGGGCTACTGTAACAGAAGCACGTTCTGGCATTGAAGCCTTAACAATTAGCGAAACTTACTTTGCAAAGCACAATAAATGCTTTGATATCGCATTTTTGGATATGCAAATGCCAGTCATGGATGGGGCACAGTTGGGTGAACATATAAAAGCAAACGAACACTTAAAAGCCATGAAGTTAATTATGATGACTTCGATGTGTCATAAAGGCGATGCAAAGTTTTTTGCAAATTTGGGATTCGATGGATATTTTCCCAAGCCTGCAACAACATTCGATTTGTTTGCAGCACTTTCAATCGTTGCAGAAGATGGAGAAGCCCTAAAAGGCGCTAAGCCTTTAGTTACGACTCATTATATAAAGTCGCTTAAAGCCCAGTCAGCTTTGAAGCCTGAAGACATAACTTGGGGGGAGGGTATTCGTATTCTTTTAGCAGAAGATAATCGGGTTAATCAGATTGTTGCACAAAGTATGCTGGCAAAACTAAATTTAACGCATATTGATATCGCAGCTAATGGTGAAGAGGTGATCCAAAGCTTACTTAATACAACAAGAGATACGAAATACACCGTTATTCTCATGGATTGCCAAATGCCAGAAATAGATGGGTATGAGGCCACAATTGCGATTAGAAATGGAAAAGCTGGGGAGCTTTATAAAGATATTCCGATAATTGCTATGACGGCAAATGCGATGGTTGGTGATAAAGATAAATGCCTAGAAGCCGGTATGGATGATTATATTTCAAAGCCAATAAAACCCGAGGTTTTATTCGAACGTTTGTTACAATGGCTGCCTTACAAAGAAATAGAATCATGAGAATAACAAAGCTTGAACTTATTTTTTCGAAGTGTGAATCACTCCTTACTTATATTGACACTGTTCTTATTCACGATTTTTATCGCCATTAATGAAAGCTTTTTACAGATTACTTTACTTTATTTGGTTATAACAAATTCGATCTTTTGTGCTTTATTTCTGCTTGATAAAAAGCGCGCAAAAGTTGATGGGCAAAGAGTGAGTGAATTTAGTTTATGTGTCTCAGCACTTTTATCATTCAACCTTTCAACTTTATTGATGCAAGAATTTATACGCCATAAGACAATAAAATGGCAATTTAACGGCAAGCTCTTAATTACGTTTGTAATTCAAAACATACTTTTATTCTCTTATTTTGCTATTACGGTATTTTAAATTTATTAATTAGTAGCTTGTCATTGAGCTTTATCATCATCACTAAGCTGTTAAAATATGCGTCAGTTTCAAGGGCCGAGAAATCAAATGAAAAGAACAAAACTAGTTAATCAATTAACAGAACTATTAAAACCATTTTCTATTAGCGACTACTGCCCGAATGGTTTACAAGTTGAAGGGGCTGAAGAAATAAAAAAAATCGTGACGGGTGTCACTGCCAGTCAGGCATTGATTGATGCAGCGATAGAAGCTGGTGCAGACACGATTTTGGTTCATCATGGTTTTTTCTGGAAAGGAGAAGACCAAACTATTACGGGCATGAAGCAAAGACGTATAAAAGCTTTATTAGAAAATAACATCAATTTAATTGCATACCACCTTCCTCTTGATGTTCACCCTGAGCTTGGCAACAACGCGCAATTAGCTGAGTTACTCGACATAACTTACGAAAGACCTTTGGAGCCATGGAATAAAAACTGTGTGGCTGTGAAAGGCAAACTTAAAACACCAATGAGCTTAGATTCATTCTCTCAATTGGTAGAAGAAAAGCTAGATAGAAAACCATTAGTAAATCAAGCGGGTGATCATCTAATTAAAACCATCGCTTGGTGTACAGGTGGAGGCCAAAGCTTTATCGATATGGCTGCTAGCCAAGGCATTGATGCCTACTTAACAGGCGAGGCTTCTGAGCAAACAATCCATAGTTCTAATGAACAAAACATCCACTTTATAGCAGCAGGTCATCACGCAACGGAACGCTATGGTGCCAAAGCTTTAGGTGAATACCTGGCTGAAACCTATGATTTAGATGTAGAGTTTATTGATATCAATAATCCGGTTTAACCGCTGAATATGAGTAAGAAAGGCAAAAGCTACAAAGATAAATTAGCGCGAGATAGAAGCTTTAATGCTATCTCGCAAAAATTTAAGAAGAATATTTACGGTACACCTAAAGGCAAAATACGAGAAGCCGTTTTAAAACGTGATTTTTCTCAGCATATTTCTTGGCTAGATAATGCAACTTCACCAAAGCGAATAATCGATATCGGCGGTGGGCAGGGGCAGTTAGCGATTTATTTAGCAAGTTTAGGTCATCACATTACGCTGGTGGATATATCGGAAGACATGATACAGCTTGCAAAAGAGCATGTTGAGCAAGCGGGCTTAAGTACTCAATTTGAATTTATTCACGCACCATTACAGGCATTGCCTGAGTTAGAGTTAGGTACTTTCGACTTTGTACTATGCCATGCGGTGCTTGAATGGTTAGTTGACCAAGTTGAGGCGATCACGATTTTGTCAAAGCTTGTCAACGATGCGGGTTATTTGTCTTTAATGTACTTCAATAAAGACGCGCACTTATTTGCAAATATGGTCTATGGAAATTTTGATTATGTAAATCAAGGGTTGCATGTAAAACAAAAAGTAGGGTTAAGCCCTAATCACCCTGTAGAGCCAGAAGTTGTAGACAATGCTTTAAATCGCGAAAATTTTTTGCGCCATTGTAAAACGGGTGTGCGCTGTTTTCATGATTATTTGAGAGAGCTTGAAAAAGGCAAAGCGCAATTTGATGATTTACTTGCATTAGAGCTTAAATATAACCAACAAGAGCCTTATGCGTCGCTCGGTCGTTATACGCATATATTACTACAAGCAAACCAGTGAATCTCTTAGTAAAATTTAGACTAACTAGAGCCTAAATAAAAAGCCCTTAAATAAGGGCTTTTTCAATTCATTTTTTGTTTTATTTATCAGTCATTAACGCCTTGACGTATTTTACTGGTGTACTGCCATAGCTTAAAAACTGCTCATGGAACGCTTTTAGGTCAAAGTCATTACCTTGCGCGGCTTTTAACGATTCTCTGAAATCATAAATCTCTCTGTAACCGCTGTAGTAGCTAGTTAATTGGACTTGGCTTAATGTCGCACGACGCCATTTACCTTCGGCTTCCGCTTTTTCTTGGAAAGCACCGTTCATTAATAGGTCTAAGCCTTCTTCTTTGTTGATCCCTTTTACTTGAATAGCATAATCTAGGATAGTGTTGCAGATGACACGAAGGTTCCATTTGTAGTACATAAGCCACATTTCGGGTTCAAAATCCCCATAACCTTCTTCTAACATCATACGCTCTGTGTACACCGCCCAACCTTCGATCATCGCGCCATTCGCAAAAATACTCTTAATTAAAGAAGGTGACTCGTTTGAGTAAACTAATTGCGTATAATGGCCAGGGATCGCTTCGTGAATATTTAAGATTTGTAAAATCCAATGGTTATATTCTCTTAAATATGACTCTGCTTGTTCATCAGACATGTTATCCAGTGGAGTCACATTGTAATACGTGTTTTCTTTTTTATCGTATGGGCCAGGTGCACTAATAGACGCACCAGCAAATCCACGCATATACTCTGGTGTTTCACGAACTACCAATGGTTTTTCTGGGTCTAGCGTGATCAGATCTTTTTCTCTGACGAATGCTTCTAAGTCTGGAATTTGGCGCTTAATTTCAGGCACGAATTCGTCACGAGCAACATGCTTGACCGATAGGTGCTTGATGAGTTTAGCTACTGCATCTCTGTCTTCAGATGGGCGTTCAGCGTTCGGGAAATACTTAGGCCATAGTTCATCTGTGATCTTAACCATCTCAGCGGTCACGCGATCTTTGTCAGCAACTGCTTTGTGATACATCTCTTTTGCGCTATACCCTGATTGAATATCTAGTGCGAACTTCTCTTCATAGAGCTTCTCACCAATTCTAAATGAACGGGCGTTACCATTTTCTACAAGCGACTTTTCTAGTTCAGTTAAAAAGTCGATGTAATCATTAATTGCGTCTTTCGCAGCATTGAAACGCTTAACAAACAGTGCTTTATCACTTGAAGATAAATTTGAACCTTCAACTTGCGCCAGTAGTTCGTCTTTTAGCACACTGAAAGCGCCTTTGTTTTGGCCGATAGCAAGCTGGGTATATTCTAAAGTTGGGTTATTAATGTTTGCTTTTGCAGCATCGTAATATGCAGGCACGTATTGAAGGCGTTTTAAAACAGTCGCAAATTTTTCGTCATCAGTTTTAAAACGGCTATTTAAAATTGTCGCAAAACCACCAGATACATTGTAGTTAGACGGGTTCCATTGCCAGCTTTTGAAGGTTTCAGAGTGCCAAATAGTGCGTTTTAAAGCATTTTCGATTAGGTAATAATCTGTCTTTTGCGCTGTCGGCAATGAGTCTAAATCGAACTGTGCTAGTTCGTTTAATTTTGCGTTAGCAAAAGCCAATGTGCTTTCGCGATAGGCTTGATTTGGAATACTGATAATATCATCGTATTTACCATAGCCAGCCCAAGCAGAATGCTCAGGGAACTGTTTCCAATAATCATGGATAAACTGTTCGGAGAACTTAGCAAAATTTTGTTGTACTTGAACGCTGTTATTTTCAGTTTGTTGTGTACTTGTTTGCGAACAAGCAGTCAGTCCAAGCGCTGCGATAAGTGCGAGCGAGAGTGCAGTTTTTTTCATGAGTGTTCCTTGTTAGTGATTCTTATCTATTTTATCAGCTTTTTCATGATTAGCCTGTGCATCAGGGGTAGAAGGCAAAAAAGCTGCACCGGATTGCGATTTTCCGCAGACATCATCTGGGTTATACATTGGGCATTGGGCCATAGATAAACAGCCGCAGCCAATACAGCCGTCGACTTTGTCTCTGATCTGCTCTAGATACTCAATTTGCTTGGTCAGTTGTGCGCGCCATCGCTGAGACAAATTTGTCCAATCTTTTTTAGTCGGGGTTCTATTATCAGGCAATGCATCTAGGGTCTCTTTGATGTCTTGTAATGTAACCCCCATATGTTGTGCTGCTTTGATCACAGCAATTCGCCTGAGCACATCGGGTTTGTATCGACGTTGATTTCCTTGATTTCGCCAACTTCTGATCAGCCCTTTGGTTTCATAGAAATGTAGGGTTGACACTTTTACGCCAGCACGCTTGGCAATATATCCGACAGACAAGGTTGCATCTTGAAGTGGTTTGCTCATTATCATCTCATAAAAACGTGTTTTAGCGACTTTAAACGCATTTGTCAGAATTTGCTAATGGTATAAGGTGTCAATATGTTACAGTTTTCGTGATATTTCACGAGGAATACTATGTCTCACTTACTAAAACGTTTACTAAATGATCCTGAACTACTACTTAACTCTGTTGGTGAAGGCATTTACGGTTTCGACTTATCAGGTAATGCAGTATTTATAAACCCTGCAGCTGAGCGTATGACAGGTTGGAAAGCCCAAGAGTTAATAGGTAAAAAAATTCATCAATACAATCATCATAGCTATGCTGATGGTTCGCCGTATCCGGCAGACGAATGCAACATCTACTGTACTATGTTTGATGGCAAAGTAAGACAAATATCCGACGAAGTGTTCTGGAGAAAAGATGGCACTAGTTTCCCTGTGGAATATACCTCTACGCCAGTATTCAAAGACGGACAAATTATCGGGGCAGTCGCGATATTTCGCGATGTAACAAAGCAGCATGAAGCAGAAAGCGCACTAAGAGCCGCATTAGAGCAAGTCCAAACTTTAACTGAGCAATTAAAAGAAGAAAATTCTTACTTGTTGGAAGAGTTAAATGCAGATTGGCAAGAGTCAGGTTTAGTCGGGCAAAGTCATATCTTCCAAACCATGCTTGAACAAATCAACTTGGTTGCAAAAACAAGCAGTACCGTATTGATTTTAGGAGAAAATGGTACAGGTAAAGAGCTTGTTGCCAGAAACCTCCATAGATTGAGTAATCGCAGCTCAAAACCATTTGTAAAAGTAAATTGTGCTGCTTTTACGCCTAGTTTATTAGAGTCTGAGTTATTTGGGCATGAAAAGGGCGCATTCACAGGTGCCAATGAGAGAAGAAAAGGGCGCTTTGAACTCGCAGATACGGGCACCTTGTTTTTAGATGAAATTGCGGAGCTATCGCTTGAGGCACAAAGTAAACTATTGCGCGTACTCCAAGAGCAAGAGTTTGAACGTGTAGGCGGCAGTAAAACGCTAAAAGTTGATATTCGTATTATAGCGGCAACCAATAAAGATTTGTGGCAAATGGTTGGAAAAGGTGAGTTTAGAATGGACCTTTATTATCGCCTCAACGTCTTTCCTATCAGAGTACCAAGCCTAAAAGAGCGAAAAGAAGACATTCCACTACTGTGCATAAACCTCATTAATCAGCTCAATAAAAGGCTAGGTAAACACTTAATGGGGCTTACAAAAGCTGCGATAGACAAACTTCAAGCTTATGATTGGCCTGGAAATATCAGAGAGTTACAAAATATATTAGAGCGAGAGGCTATCTTGTCTAAAGGACGATTAGTGTCAATTACTCAGCCATTAAATATGACGGATGAACAAATGCTTGAAGGTCAAAGTTTAAGGCTCGATGAGGCAGAGAAACTTCATATTGAACACGTATTAGAACTTTCTAATTGGCGAATAGCAGGCCCAAAAGGCGCTGCGACTAAATTAGGGCTTCCCGAGAGCACACTTCGCTCTAAAATGAAAAAACTGAAAATAACTAAAAATCGCGAAATATAACGTTATTCGTGAAATGTCGCGTTTACATATTTTTATTATAAAATTAAGTTTATAAAAAACAGTTGCTTATAAACTTTCAGATTGGACTGAAACTTGCTCTATAGACATTAACTAATGTTAGTAGAGCAAGTACTATGAAGTTTGATATTAAAGAAGAAGACATGATCATTAAGCCACATAAATCGGAAGGTCCGATTTATGTGCGAGAACAAAAAGGTTTTTTCCAAAAAATCCGTCGTAATCTTGGCTGGGTTTTAATGCTGACCTTTATTGCTATTCCTTGGCTGCAATATAACGGCCAGCAGGCGGTATTGTTCGATGTAGGCAGTCAACATTTTAGAGTTTTCGGCCTCACATTTTTGCCACAAGACTTTATGATTTTAGCTTGGGTATTTATGGCAGGCGCGTTTGCGCTTTTTTTTGTGACCAATTGGCTGGGGCGAGTATGGTGTGGCTATGTGTGCCCACAAACCATTTGGATGCTGATGTTTACTTGGGTCGAGCACCGTATTGAAGGCAGTCGCAATAAACGCATTAAACTAGATAAAAGCCCTTGGGATGCAAAAAAAATTGCTTTAAAAATAGCAAAGCATAGCGCTTGGTTAGCTATCTCTCTCTTCACTGCTACGTCATTTATGGCGTATTTTATACCTGCACAAAAATTATATATCGACATGTTCACACTAGAATGGTCAGGCCTAGTTAGTTTTTGGGTATTCTTATTTGCATTCTGTACCTATGGTAATGCTGGATTTTTAAGAGAAAAAATGTGTACGGTTGCTTGCCCATATTCACGTTTTCAATCTGTGATGTTTGATAAAGACACACTATTAGTCACCTACGATGCACAACGCGGCGAATCACGAGGCAAACGTAAACGTAAACAAGATCCAAAAGATCTCGGCCTCGGTGATTGTGTTGACTGTAACTTGTGTGTTGAAGTTTGCCCAGCAGGTATTGATATTCGAAATGGTCTGCAATATGAATGTATAAACTGTGGTTTGTGTATTGATGCCTGTGATGACACCATGGATAAGTTCGGTTATGCCAAAGGGCTCATTAAATATCAAAGTGAACACGAAGCATCTGGCAAAAAAACCAATCCGTTTAGACTAAAGCTACTTGGATATGCAACCCTTACTGCGCTAATTATTTTAACAATGGTGGTGTGGGCGTTTAATCGTACGCCAATTGAGGCATCGGTGATCCGAGACCGTAATGCGTTATATCGTGTTAACTATGAAGGCTTAGTTGAAAACCCTTATACATTAAGCGTGATCAATAAAACGCAAACCACCATGAGCTATACGGTTAGTCTTGAGGGGTTAGAAAATGCTCAGCTTAATGTGCCTGCTGTGATTGAAATTGAAGGGGGAGAAATGTTGCAAATACCTGTTACTGTTATTAAAGACGGTTATGACTTAAAGCTTAAAGCAACCCCCATTAGTTTTACAATTGAGTCTAAGCAAAGAGCAGACATAAAAATAACGAAAGAAACTTATTTTTATAAAAACTAGTTAGTTATATGGGGCTTATATTAGCCCCTTTTTTGAAGAAGTTGAGTACGTGTTAGTTAACTTATTGACCATTAAAACTGCATATTTTTTTGGAAAATTTATTTCAGGTCAGAAAAGTTTAAGTACCATATCCGCAACGATGGTTTATTTAATAATTCATCATAGTAACCCGTTAAAATTTATTGATTGTTTAATTCATTGACAAAGTTCTGTTGTAAATATTTTGGAACCCACCTCAGCATTAACGAAGCGTATTCTGGTGATGCTTTGATCATACTAAGGCTCATATCAGCTTTTTTTAAAAATTGCTCACTCTCTTTAGATTGATTACATCCAATGAAACCTAAAACGGTTTTTGGTGATTCTGAGATTTGCAATTGAATAAACTGACTCTCTTTTTTTAGCTTGGATTGAAGATAAAGGTGTTCGCCGGGGTAACCAATAATTAAGTCGAGTCTTTTCTTGAGTAGCATATAAGTTAGACTTTCTAAGGAGTCTTTACCTGCACGAACTATCATATCGTCTTGTGGAATTTTAAGGATAATCCTATCGACATTTTGACCATACGAACGTTCAGTTGATTTACCAAGGAGCAGAGCGTTTTTGAAGATAAGGTCTTTTAACGAAGTAGTGGTAATACCTTTGGGGATTACTTTTTCGGCAATATCTTTGTGCATGGCAATGGTTGGTGCTAGACCAATTGTGGAGTATTGTTCAGAAAAATAAAATTGCTGTTTTCTTTGCTCCGTTTTATACAGTGACAACATGCAAGTTGTTTTTTTATTATGTTGTAACTCAAATAAAGCTCGACTAGATGGAATAAATACCTGTTTAAATTTGTATTCAGGAAGCGATTGCTTTAGTAAATTTATGACAGCCTCATCCCTACCTTGTCCTTTATCTACCCCGTCGAGTATATAATATGGCGCAAAGTCTACTTTTAAAAAAGTGACTGTTTTAGCGGCTGATTCAAAACCCAATAGCAGAAAAAAAATAATAACTGGGAACTTAAACATTTTTCTACATTTCAAGTATAAAGATGTTAAGTGTAGCAAATGGTTGATATAAGATTCCAAATAAACAAAATCTTTACAATTATTTATCAAGTGGTAGATTGGAGAAAAGTTAATTTCACATCACCAATACGTTGTTCAGTGGTAGAATATGAAAGTTTTATAAGAGTCTGTAAATAAGGACCCACAGCTATGAGAACATTAATTGTATCCGATATTTTTGGTTGTACAAATCAGCTAAAAAACTTTTGTGAGCAGTTTTCTGGTGAATTGTTAATTGTTTCTCCTTATGAAGCAACTACTGCTGACAATGAACTGCAAGAGCAGTTAATGTACGATAAGTTTATAGACAGGTTAGGCCATGATGGTTACGCAAACAAAGTTCAAGAAGCGCTGATCAAGTTTAGCCCTGACTTTATAATTGCTTTTAGTGCAGGTGCAACTGCGGCTTGGCGAGCTTTAGCCATGACTCCTTTGAAGCGCGTGCAAAAGATGATCGCTTTTTACCCTGGCCAAATTAGACATTTCACAAATTTAAATCCACAATGTCATGTAGATATCTATTTTCCTGACGTTGAAAAGCATTTTGATCTAAATCCTGTTATAGCCACATTGAAGACAATCCCATACCTTAATGTAATTAAATCACGGTATAAACATGGTTTTATGAATGCATTATCTGAAAACTTTAACCATGAAGCATATCAGCATTACGCTAATATTTGTTTGAATGAGCAACAAAACCTACAAGAAATAACAGACAATCATCTTCTTTCTTGTCAGGTGTAGAATATTTTTTGTAATTTACAAGTAGCTTATTGAAAAACAAAGTTAAGTATCTCCTTTGGTCACATAAGACATTTAAACTATACTTCGACTTGCACACCTAAATCTGCACTGAGAGTATGGAAATGTCTAATTTATCCCCGAAAAGCCTTCTATCAACACTGATTTCTTTGTCTTTAATGCAATCGTGCTATTCATACGCGAATGAAAGTATTGAAGTTATCGAAGTTTATGCTCAAAAAAGAAAGCAACTTGAAAGTAAAGTGAGCGTGACTGTTAATCAACTTAAAGGGGAGCAGATAAGTAGTACCGGCTTAAAAGATACGACAGACTTAGGCTTGCTTATTTCAGGTCTTAAAATCAGTCAAAATGCAGCAGAAGGTACGCCACCAGCAATAAATGTTCGTGGAATAGGCTTAATAGATTACAACACTGCAAATACATCTCCGATAGCAATGTATGTAGATGGAGCATCTGTTGGCTCTGCTAATAATCAATTATTAAACCTATTTGATATTGAGCAAGTAGAAGTTTTGAAAGGCCCTCAAGGTACTTTGTTTGGCCGAAATAGCACAGGCGGTGCAATACTTATCAGAAGTAAACGACCGGATGCTGGTGATTATGGACAGCTTACAGTCGGTGCTGGCACTGATGGTTTTTATAAAAGTGATGGCTTTTACAATGTACAGATAGATGATACATCAGCGTTTAGGGCTGCGTTTAATCATAATCGCTACGACTATACGAGCTATAATGTATTTCCTACTTCACCAGAGGCGGGCATGGAACAAAATGATCTGCGATTGAGCTATCTGGGTCAGTGGGATGAGTTGGAATGGTATTTAAAGTTAAATTACAGTCACTGGAATGGTATTGCTCAACCCGTCGGTAATATAGGCATATTCTCAGATCCTGTAAATCGTGTTATGTGCTCAGTTGGTGATATTAATGCCGGAAATTGTTTGGATGCATTTGGGTTTAATGATGGTGTTGACGACTTCTGGGCTGTGAGCGTAAATAATGACTCTCCTCATCATGGTATAAATAAAGGCTGGACAAGTGAATTAACTTGGCAATTAAGTGATGATGCATCGGTCATTTGGCTAAACAGCTTTAACCGCTTAGATAGAGAGCATGCATTCAATTGTGATGGCTCACCTGCGAGGTTATGTGAAGGCCAATTGGGTGTTAAAGCAGAAGTTTTAAATAACGAAGTTCGGTTGAACTATGAATTAGGTGATGATCATTTCACATTTGGCCTATTCTCACTACAAGAAAGAATTTATCAAGACAACTACAATGATATTCTAAGAGATTTACGTGGTACCCCATTTGGCAGTAATTCTGCCAATTTCTTTTATGATAATGACTTAGTCAGTAAATCTTTCGCACTATTTGGACAATATGATTGGCAACTGTCAGAGCGCTTAATCCTCACAACGGGTCTTCGTTACTCTGACGAAGTGTTTGAATACAACTCAATAAGTAACATTAATGTTGTAGTAGATACTAGCTCATTAGAAGGTGTTTTATTGCCTTTCTATCGTGTTAAAGGCGAAGTTAAAGATGATGACATTTCTGGCAAACTTTCCCTAATTTACGCATTGAGTAATAATCATTCAGTATTTTATAGTCTGAGCAATGGTTATAAGAGTGGTGGTTATTATGGGGGGTACTTATCAAGCCCTGAGCAAGCTATGCTTGCAGATTATGGCCCAGAAGAACTTATTTCTAATGAAGTCGGAGGTAAGTTTATTAATGACAATAAAACGTTAAAAATAAACTGGGCATTGTTCCACTATGATTATAAAGACCAGCAGGTCTTCATGAATCAGCCCTCTCTCATTGAAGGCGCTCCGCCGATACAACTTCTAGAAAATGTCGGTGACTCAAAAATTTACGGTTCAGATATTGATGTTAAGTATAAATTAACAGATGAATTTAACACCACCTTAGGCTTTAGTTATATTCCACATGCAGAATTTGAAAAATTTATTGACCCACTTGGCAATGAACTGACAAACCATCGCTTACCTTTTACTTCCGAAATGAATATAAATGGCGCGCTTACTTATGAAACAGATCTACAAGCTAACCTAAGGATGACAGCAACGTTGGGTTTTGATTACCAGTCGGATTATTATTTTGACCAAAATCAAAATATCCTGGCTCACCAAACAAGCTATACATTATGGTATATGAATAGCCAAATTACTTTTAAAAACTATCAGCTAAGATTTTGGGCTAAAAATCTATTTGATAAAGAATATAGTCACTTAAAATTCGACTTATCTAGCTTCTTAGGTATGTTAGAAGACTTTAAAGGTGAGGGCAGGCGTGTTGGGCTAGAGGTTTCATATAACTTTTGATTGATATGATGAATAAACACAGAAGAGTAGTTGGCTGACTTAATGCGTAAATTGATACTTTCTATTACGCTGATTATATTGAGTATTGTGTGTGCGGTGTCACACGCACAGACATTTAATTATCACCATAACATGCAAGAAACAAATTTGCATGATTCAGCCTTACTTTTAAAGTCGAAAGAAAATGTGGTTTTCCCTTCAGATTATCAATCTGTAAAAGAATGGCAACAAGGCCTTGAGATACTGCCAAAGAGGGCGCTTTTTGGAGGAAAGTACTGGCTTGTTACAGAACTTGTAAATCATACCAATGACACAGAGTTTGTCTTATATCCCTACAATACCGTTGTATCAAGAATAGAAAGTAAGCTCTACAGTGAAGAAGGTGAAGTTCAAACTATTGTTACAGGGGGAGAAGTC
This sequence comes from Pseudoalteromonas sp. NFXS53, assembly GCF_056629255.1. NCBI lineage: Bacteria > Pseudomonadati > Pseudomonadota > Gammaproteobacteria > Alteromonadales > Pseudoalteromonadaceae > Pseudoalteromonas > Pseudoalteromonas sp. NFXS53. The sequence continues at coordinate 107,581 of NZ_JBWVBR010000009.1, forward strand.
AGTAATGAATTTGCATTTCATTACGGTAACTCGATTCGACTCAACCCGAATGAAAAATATGTATTGGTCACTTCTTTTGAAAGTGATTTTTTTTACACACCCATCAAATTTGTCATTAAACCTAAAGAAGAGTTCGAGCGTTTAGTCGTCACTGAAAATTTGGTAATGATTTTATGCTTTGGTGTTGGCTTAGTTCTAGGTTTGTACAATCTACTTATTTACTTCGGCTCAAAAGACAAAACGCATTTATATTACGCATTATTTGCTATTTGCTGGGTTTTTGCGTGGAGTCACTTTTTCCATATTTCTGATCAACTATTTGGCTTTTATTCCCCGAATCTACACTGGCTTGGTTTTGCCTTAACGCCGCTAACGAATATCCTTTTTTACATTAACTTGCTAAAACTTAAAGAAACCCATCCAAAATTAACCAATGGGTCACTCTTGCTAGGTGTTATAGCTGCGTGTGGTATACCAATGGCGATGTTGTTTCCAAGTTTTGGTTTTCTCTGGGCCACAATCGTTACTGGCGCAGCACTTTGTTTGGGACTCTATGTAGGCTTTTTGCGAATAAGCGAAGGCTTTAAACCTGCAAGATATTTTGTACTTGCGTATGTCGCAATGGCCATTCCAAACATGATTGGTAATCTAACTAACCTTGGCGTGTTGCCTCCATCTAGCTTAAACCTCTATCTACTTGGGCTAATAGGGACAGCAATGGATGCGCTGTTGCTGGCATTTGCTGTTGCAGATAAGTTTAGATTAACCAATTTAGAAAATATTGAGCTCAACAAAAATCTAGAATTGAAAGTACTACAAAGGACTCAGGAGTTAGAAGATTTAGCTTCTGAATTACGTGATGCCAGTGAAGCAAAAAGTCGATTTTTAGCAAATATGAGTCACGAAATTAGAACGCCGATGACTTCAATTATCGGTTATGCAGATGGCATGTTGCTAGGTGACATAAAACCCTCTGAAAAAGGGCATGCTATCAATGTCATTCTCCAAAATGCCAGACATGTACAAAACCTGATAAACGACATTTTGGATATGTCTAAGATTGAAGCCAATAGGTTGGAAGTAGAATTAATTGAAGCAGATATGTTTAGATGTATTGCTGAAATTGAATCACTCCTCGGTAAACAGATAAGAGATAAAGGCTTAGAATTTGAATTAAATTATCATTTTCCTTTACCAAACTTAATTGTTATTGACCCGACCAGATTCAGACAAATATTGCTAAATCTAACTTCAAACGCATTAAAATTTACCAGTGTGGGTAAGATCTGTATTGATGTGTCATGTGGTGACGAGAAGTTGAAAATCTCGGTGAGAGATACCGGAATAGGCATGACCAAAGATGAAATTAAATCATTGTTTACTGCTTTCCATCAGGCTGATACTTCTACCACACGGCGTTATGGTGGTACGGGCTTAGGTCTTAATATATCAAAAAGTTTAGCCCGTAAGCTTGATGGTGATATTACCGTTGAAAGTAATGTGGGCTCAGGTACTACGTTTACACTTGAGTTAGGTTTATATACAACCAAAGATACTCAATGGGTGAGCAATCTTAATGAGTTGCCACAATCTCAATTAGACCTACAATCTATTGATACATCGGGCACGCTTAAAGGCAAAGTATTGCTTGCTGAGGACCATCCAGATAATAGAAAGCTTATCACCATTATACTTGAAGGCATGGGACTTCAGGTGATCGCGGCCGAAAATGGGCAAGAAGCCGTTCAAGCTGTTTTAGATCATGAGTTTGATTTAATCTTATTGGATATACAAATGCCTGTAATGGATGGTGAAGAAGCATTTAAGTTTATCCAAGCAACTGGGGTTAGTTCACCTGTATTAGCACTAACCGCGAATACCATGACTCATGAAGTAGAGCGTTATCTAAAAATGGGCTTTACGGATCATTTATCAAAGCCAATAGATAGAACAAAGTTCCATAAGAAGATAAGCCATTATCTCAACCTAGAAGTAGAAGAGTTAAACCTTCCTATCGGTGAGTTTGAAGCTCTACAAAATAACTACCTTCAGGGGTTAGACGAACAAAAACACCTATTGCACTCAAGTTATGAAAATAGTGATTTTGTGGCACTGAAAAGGCATGTACATGCCATCAAGGGGACTGCGGGTATGTTTGAGTGTCACGAAATTCATAACTATGCGACACAACTTGATGAGTTACTGAAAAGCGGTAGTTTAGAAGGTGTTGACGTACTGTTAGACCTTTTAGTCAATGCGATGTCTGATGCTTCAAAAGCAGTTATGAATTAGTGACTTTGCTACTTTCTTCTGTTGGTCAAAAGTAATCCTTATTTTGTAAAGATCTTCCTCTAAGAATTAATGCTTTACATTGCTGTATATTTTGATGGTATATTGTATGCAAAAATAAAAAGGGGAGCTAAAGTGTACTCTAATCATAAATCGGGATTTGGAAAGAGCTTTTATATTGCAAATATCATGGAAATCTTTGAACGATTAGCTTGGTATGGTTTTTTTGCAGTGTCATCTATTTATATGACGACTCCAAAGTCACAAGGGGGTGTTGGATTTTCTGATATTGAGAGAGGAGCAATTCAAGGGATCATTCCTTTCTTTTTGTATTTATTGCCTGTTCTAACAGGTGCACTTGGTGATCGAATAGGTTATAAGAAAATGTTTATCATTTCTTTTGTCATTATGGCGCCGAGTTATTTCTTACTGGGGCAAGTGAAAGACTTCTGGCCATTTTTTATTGTGCTCAGTTTTGTCGCTTTAGGTGCTGCATGTTTTAAGCCTGTCGTTGTTGGCACGATTGCTCATAGCACCAATGACCAAAATAGAGGACTCGGTTTTGGTATTTTCTATACCATGGTTAACGTCGGTGGGTTTCTAGGCCCGCTTATAGCCGGAGCAATGCGCGCAATAAGTTGGGATGCGGTATTCATGATGTCGGCGGCTTGGATATTATTAAATTTTTTGCCTGTTTTATTTTTCTACAAAAATCCACCATCACTTAAGAAACAAAGCGATAAAAGCTTAAAAGAAACGATCAATGAAGCACAAAGTGTATTAGGGAATGGCCGTTTTGCCTTGGTCTTATTTGTTTCTATCATATTACTAATGTGTGCAGGGGTTGAGTGGTTAACTTATCCTCAAGCGTTTTTAGCCATTTTGCTTTGGCTTATATTAAATGTGATTTGGAACTTATTTGCAAAAGAAAGTGCATCAAGCTGGTGGCAACAGAAAGTAAAAGTCAGTAATGTTAAATTCGCGATTTATCTTGCGATATTAACGGGTTTTTGGACCGTTTATAACCAACTTTTTTACACTGTGCCACTGTTTATTCGTGATTTTGTTGATACTAAAGATTTAGTTCAGTTCTTATCATTATTTGGGCAGGGCGCAGTCGATTTTTTCGCATTTGTAGATGAAGAAAAATTATCTGCAGCTATAGTGGCTTTATTTAATGATATTAAAATGAGCGATGCCATTGAATTAGAAACTTTGAGGCTTGAGTGGGTGAATTTAAAAGTAAATGTGCCAACTAATGAGTTAGCAAATTTGGTGACAGAGCTAAGTTTAATTGCAAACAATACAAGCGAATTAAGTAATAGCCAAATACAAGACTATACAGCTTACCTTTTGGCATACCGACAGGTTAACCCTGAGTACCTAATTAACTTAGACTTTGCTGCAATCGTTTTACTACAAATCTTTGTGAGTTTACTTTGCCAAAGGTTTAAATCTATATATGTGCTTATTGCTGGGCTCATCATCATCGCGGCCGCATTTTTATTCTTAATTGGCTCTCAAAACAATATGGTTGGTTGGGTGATTACTATTGTGATTTTATTAATTGCTTTAGGTGAAATGCTTACTTCACCAAAGAGTCAAGAATATGTGGCAAGCATAGCACCGAAAGAGCAAGCAGCCTTGTATATGGGTTATTACTTTGTTTCTATGGCATTAGGTTTTTTGTGTGCAGGGTTTTTGTCAGGCTGGAGTTATGCGAATCTAGCATTAGGTATGAATAAACCAGAATTGATGTGGTTACTATTTGCAGCCATTGCCGGTGTCACGTCTATTGCGTTGTGGTGTTTTAATATTTACTCGAAAAATGTGGCTGCAGAGCACATGATACCAATCCGCAAAAACACTTAATCATTTTGAGGGATTAAACCTGACGATAGCTGCGTTAAAGATATCTCATTTAGAACAACTAAATAACGAAATCTTTGCCTTGCTACCAACAAGGTTTTCTTGCCTCAAAATAGACCACGTTGTTAAGCGGATTGGTATTATAAATTAACGTCAAATACTTTAACAAAAACAATAAAGCCTTTAGAGCAAACACTAAAGGCTTTTTTCTTGTCTCTACAACTGTTAAACCTTGATTATAAATACCAAAATAAAAGGTAACTCACTAATAATGCAGGAATTGCTGAATAAAGCGTGGAAATTAAAGCTGCCTTAGGTGCCATTGCTAAAGCAGGGAAGAGTGCGTCACCATCATTTGATATGGCATTACCAACCAAAGCACTAAATGGGATAATGCCTTGTATATACAATGTGGTGATGACTATTTGAGGACCACAACCAGGTAAAAAACCAATTGCAACAGCAATCAGTGGGGCATAAATGGCATATTCACTAAACCAAGCTTTAATGTCTAGTCCAAAGACTGTCACTGCAATTTCATAGAACATAAAGCTCGCGATGACCCAGGCTGTTACAAAGTGGGTATCTTGAATTATTCGAGAAAACTTACTCGGGGGTGATACCTCTTCATCTTCAGCAGCAATTTGTTGATAGGTTTTACCTTCTGAAGAAAATGCCCAAATGATGACTGCGATAGCAGCAAACAAAGCACCAAAATAAGTGATGGCATTATCAAACTCGCCGAAATCCACATTAAATGCAATAAGTAAAGATATAACCACACAAGGCGCTAGAAAAAACTTCCATAACTTTTCACCAACATGAATGGCCTTATTAGATTTCATGCAATTATGTGCATAGTTTGCAGCTTTTTGAGGATAGCAAAATGAATCAGCATGGAACAAGTGGACAATTAAACCACTTATTATGCCAGTAGCGACGCCTATACTAATTACACTCAAAGCGGCAAAAGGATCTTTAGCTAGCAGAAGAAAAGCAGCATCTCCCATGGTTGCAGTTAATACAGCGACAACAGAAGCAAAACTGGCTTGTTTTTTGGTAAATTGTGTCACAACGATAATTGCACCGCCACAGCCAGGTAGTGCGCCGAGTATTGCTGCGAAGGTGATTTCTAAAGAAGGTGATTTTGCTTTTAAGTAACTGAGTTCAAGTTGAGGTAACCTATCGACTAAATAGTAATAGATGAATAAAGTTGCTGCGACGAAAACAGTGACCTGAAAAAATGCATCTGCAAGGGTAGGTATTGTAATGATTCTTATTGGTTCATAGAGAAAAGACAGAAGTATAAAAACAGGTAAAATAAGTCGCTTATTGGCAAGCATGAATGCAAGCGAATTGAGAACAGGTGAATGCCTTAACGTTGTGAGAGTGTTCATAAAGTGCAACCAATAAATATTATCAGTTGCACTTTAGTGTTAATTTAAATAAAAATCAATCTCATTTGAGTTTATTTGCGTTTGAATTCAGCACCTGCTTTCCATGTTGGCCAATCAGCTTGTTGAGAAACGTCATAGCCTACTTGGAAGAACAACTGCAAATCTTGAACTGCACCGCTTAAGTCCCATTCATCACGGTATCTATCACATGGTTGGTGATAACAGCCACGAAGTACCAAACTCATTTTCTTACGATAGTTTGCTGTTGCTTCATCAAATGCTTCTGTACCGCCACCAGCGTACATCGCAGGTACGCCCATATTTGCGAATGCAAAGTGATCTGAGCGGTAATAACCTCCTGATGCCGGACGTGGATCTCCTGAAACTACACGACCTTGAGCTTTAGCAGCATCAGCCAACATTTCGTCTAGACTTGATTTACCGATACCCACTACGCTGATATCTTTCACTTTACCAAGCAGGTTCAAGCTATCCATGTTGATGTTAGCAACAGTCTGCTTAGCTGGAATAACTGGCGTATTTGCATAGAATTTTGAGCCAAGTAAGCCTTGCTCTTCTGCAGTTACAGCTAAGAAGGTGATTGAGCGGTCTGGACGAGTTGGCAGTTTAGCGAATGCTTCTGCTACTTCAATCATACCACCAGTACCCGTCGCGTTATCATGTGCGCCGTTATAGATCTGGTCACCTTTACGGTTTTTATCTATTCCTAAGTGGTCCCAGTGAGCAGAATAAACAATGTGCTCATCTGGCTTTTTGCTACCAGGTAAAGTCGCAATAAAGTTATAAGACGTTGATGTTTTAATTTTGCTCTTAACCGTCACTGAGGCTGATAAGTCGCCCATATCAACATGATAGGCGCCTTGTGCCGCTTTTTTCTTTGCATCTGAAAAATTGAGTCCTGCTTTTTCGAACAACTCTTTAGCTACATCGACAGTTACCCAGCCTTCAACTGCCACACGGTCCATGTTTTTATTTTCTTTTTGGAAACCAAATTGTTCGCCACTCCAAGAGTTTTCTACAACGCTCCAAGGGTAAGAGGCTGGTGCTGTTTCATGGATGATGATGGCACCCGCAGCACCCTGACGACTCGCTTCTTCGTATTTATATGTCCAGCGACCATAGTAGGTCATGGCTTCACCGGTGAACATACTCGGATCTTTGGTCGCAAAACCAGGATCATTGACAAGCATTACAACCGTTTTACCTTTAACATCTAGGCCTTCATAGTCGTTCCAGCCGTATTCTGGCGCGTTCACACCATAGCCAACAAACACCATTTCAGAATCAGTGATCGACTCAAGTTCGCTAATACGGCCTGTGCCCATGACCATTTCTTTTTTGTATTGGTAAGCTTTGCCACCAATTAGCAACTCCATGTCAGAGTCTGCTTCAATTGAAACAAGCGGCACTTCTTGGAAGAAGCTATCACCATTACCCGGTTCATAACCCAGTGCTTTAAAGTGTTTTGTTAGGTAGGCTAGGGTAAGCTCTTCACCTTTTGAAGAAGGGGCGCGACCTTCAAACTCATCAGAAGCGAGTGTTTTAATATGCTCTGCAAGTTGTGTTTGGTTTATGCTGTTGTAAGCGGTTTGAATATCGTTAGATGTGTTACTTGTTGATACGCAACCTGCAAGCACGGCAGCTGCAATTGCGCTAAGTGTTATTCTCAGTTTCATAATCACTTTTTTCTTTTAATTAAAATCACTTAAGTATACACATTTCTATACTGCTTGTTCGAGTTAAAGCGATTAACGGCCTTGGTTGGCGTGAAGACAAGTTTACGATAAAATCTCGAAAATTTTTAAGTCTGTAGTCCTATGAAAAGATTTGTTGCCTCAGAGACATTCTCTCAATCTTGTCTTAATAATGGTGCTTTTGAGCATCTAAATACTTTGTTTAACCTCTGCTCACATACAGACTGGCCAAGTTTTGACTGGTTAAACGGGTTAAAAGACTTAAAGAACCCACAAGGATTAAAGATTCGCTTTACGCCTAACTCTGAATTAGAAAATGAAACGCGCTACTACGAAGCAATTATCTTCGAAACAGGGCAAGTGCCAACACGAGAGCAAAACTGGCATGACTTATTCGGCGCTTTCATCTGGTGTTTATTTCCAAAAACCAAAGCACTGCTGAATGAATTGCACATTGAAGAAATAGAAACGCATGGCACTAAACAAAGAAGCAAAAAAAGAAATGCAATCACATTATTTGACGAGTGTGGCGTTATATTAGTGGTTAATAATGATGAAATAATTTCTCAGCTTAAATCACATCAGTGGTCAGATGCTTTTGTGGAACAAAGAGTGCAGTGGGGTAAAAATTATTTACCTTTCACATTTGGTCACGCTAACTATGAAATGATGACCAACCCATTTATTGGGCTTACCGGTAAGCTAGTTTGTATAAAAGTTGAAGAAAGTTTTTACCAATTAAGTTTAGAACAGCAATATCACTATTTAGACGCGCAGCTCTATCAAATGATCCAAGATGGGTTATTAGAAGACAATAAAAAGATGTCACCCTTACCATTATTAGGTGTGCCTTCATGGTATGAAGAAAACAAAGAGGCAAGTTTTTATAATAATTCCGACTATTTCCGTCCAAAACGAAAAAAATAGCGTTTGAAGACAATAAAAAAGCGGCTACATAGCCGCTTTTTTTGATGCTGTAAGATTAAGCCTTGATAGCTTTCGTGATTTCAGCAACTGCTGAATCAATATCAAGCATTAGCTTTTCACCGGTTATACGGTTCTTAAGCTCAACCTTATTCTCGTCAAGGTTACGTTCACCGATTACAAGTGTGTATGGAATACCAACCAGTTCCATATCATTAAACATGACACCTGGGCGCTCTTTACGGTCATCGAATAACACATCAACACCAGCAGCTTGGAACTCACTGTATAAACGCTCAGCAATATCAGGAATACGATGCGACTTGTGCATGTTCATTGGCACAATAGCAAGCTCGAATGGTGCAAGTGTTTTTGGCCACTTAATACCAAACTTATCATTGTGTTGCTCAATCGCTGCAGCAACGATACGAGATACACCAATACCATAACAACCCATTGTCATGATTTGGTTTTTACCGTTTTCTCCAAGCACGCCAGCATTCATTGCTTCAGAATATTTACTGCCAAGTTGGAAAATATGGCCTACTTCAACACCGCGTTTGATATGTAAAGTGCCGTTACCACATGGGCTTGGGTCGCCTTCAACCACGTTGCGAATATCTTCAACAGTGTAGTCTGTAACATCACGGTCGAAGTTGATTCCACTGTAGTGAACACCATCTTTATTTGCGCCAGCGACAAAGTCAGCCATCACAGCAGCACTGCGGTCAACAATAATTGGCATATTTAGACCAACAGGACCTAATGAGCCTGGACGAGCGCCAATGGCTGCGACAATGTCTTCCTCTTTTGCCATTTCTAGCGGAGAGTCTACAAGTGGCAGCTTTTCAGCTTTTAATTCATTTAATTCATGGTCGCCACGAACGATAAGTGCAACTAAACCACGCTCTTCATTTTCATCTGGTGCGCCATAAACAATGAGAGTTTTTACACCACGATGTGGTTTAACACCATGTTTTGCTTTTAGCTCTTCAATGGTTTTTGCTTCTGGCGTATCGAATGTGTTTAATTCTTTAGATGGCGCAGGACGAGTTTCGCTAGGCGCAACGGCCTCGGCTTTTTCAATATTTGCTGCGTAATCACTTGCATCACTGAATGCAATAGCATCTTCACCTGATTCTGCTAACACGTGGAATTCATGAGAAACACTACCACCAATTGAACCTGTGTCTGCAATTACTGGACGGTAATCTAGGCCTAAACGCTCAAAAATATTGCAGTATGCTTGATGCATACGTTGGTAGGTATTATCCAGACACTCTTCTGTCAAATGGAAAGAGTAAGCATCTTTCATGGTGAATTCACGTGCGCGCATTACACCAAAACGAGGACGTACTTCGTCGCGTACTTTAGTTTGGATTTGGTAGAAATTAATTGGTAACTGTTTGTAGCTATTAATTTCTTTACGTACTAAATCTGTGATCACTTCTTCGTGTGTAGGGCCAAGCGCAAACGGACGGTTATGTCTGTCGTTGATACGCAATAGCTCAGGGCCAAACTGTTCCCAACGGCCAGACTCTTCCCAAAGATCAGCAGGTTGAATAACCGGCATAAGTAACTCGATTGCACCGGCTTTGTTCATTTCTTCACGAACTACTTGTTCAACTTTACGTAAAACTTTTAAGCCTGATGGCAACCAAGTGTACAAACCTGATGCAAGTTTACGGATCATGCCTGCACGAAGCATAAGTTGGTGGCTGATAATTTCAGCATCAGAAGGCGTCTCTTTTAGAGTCGCAAGAATATATTGACTGGTACGCATGGTGGTTCCGTTCGTATAGTATTTTGTTTTTCTAGAAAATGGCCGTTAGTTTAGCAGTGCTAACGAGCCATACAAAGTGTTTATTAACGTTCAATACTGATTTCTGTGACAAGATTGTGTTCACCGTCGACTTGCCAGCGAATATTGTAATGATACAAGTTCATTCCGTATGTCTGTGTGCCAGCTTTTTGTTTTTTATAAGCAGGTCGAGGGTCTTGTTTTAGTACATTGGCAATAAACTCTGGTAGTGATTTATCAGCTTGCTTTGCCAAAAACTCAGCCGCTTGTTCTGAAAACTCAACAGTCATTAAAGTTTCGGGACGAGTATCGGCAAAACCTGCTGAAGCTTGGGGCATGGCATCTGAGTAGGGTAAATATGGCTTTATATCGATAATTGGTGTGCCATCAAGTAAATCTATACCAGATAAAAGTAGCGCAAGTTGACCGTTCTTATATTCTACTCCCTCTAATTTCACTGCACTCATGCCAATGCCATTGGGTCGGAAAGTGGCTCGTGTGGCAAATACGCCTTTTTTCTCATTCCCACCTAAACGCGGTGGGCGGACTAGCGCAGAATAGCCTTTATCAGCGGTTTCGTGAAAACGAAACAACAACCATAAATGTGTAAACTCTTCGATACCTCGAACAAACTCTTCGCGGCTAAATTCTTTACTAAAAATCAGTTTGGCTTTTGCCTCAGGCACTAAACGGGGCTGTCTAGGTATAGCAAACTTTTGTTTATAAGGAGATTGAATAAAACCGATAGGCTCAATTTGGTAGTTTTCCACAAGCAACTAAATATAAAAACATAGATGTTCGGATTGTAACTTTTCTTAAGCAAATAAACCATGTAATGAAGGTGTAATGGCGTGTAATTGGATTATTTTACAAACCGACATAATCTTATGTCTGAATTATCATTTAAGTTACAGAAAAATGACCGATAAAAAAAACGCATCTAGGTTTATTGCCAGTAATCATCAACCTCCTGAACATGAGCTAGAATTATTGATGAGTGCAAGAGCATCAGCCTTAAAAGATCATTTTGCTTCTAGAACAGTATTTAACCTTAAAGGCACGTGTAACAACTCAAAAGGGAGTGATGAGAGTGAACATGGGATTTGAGCACAATATTGATGTCGTATGTAGAAAGGTAATCTTAAAATATAGTTGTGAAGAGTTACACAGTTCGATTAAAGATTCGCTTATATCGAGAAAAACAAAACTAAATGAGCTTGTTTCTCAGATCCAAGATGGCTTAGTGAGCCCGAAAAACTTTGAACTCTTAATTGAAGAGCAGAAGTCATTATTAATTCACGATTTAAAAACGAATAAACATAATCAGCAGCAAATAAATGACATTGCAAATATGGCCATTTATGAACTTGCTAAGCATGCTCTTAATTAAATTTTTTATTCTTCTACTGTGCGATGAAGCAAGGATTCAGTTTCAATCGCTATTTCTTTCATTTTAATTGCATATTGCTCTAACTTTTTCTGCTCTTTGGTTTTTGCTACAAACTGTGGCACTGGCACTGGGTAACCTGCTTTATCCATGGCAATAAAACTAATAATACAGTGATTACTTTCAGATAGAATATTGTTTTGTGGATCGCCGCATTTTACTCGGATGAAAATTTGCATGCTTGTTTTACCGGTATGTGCGATTTGCGCTGTGACTTCTACAACTTGGCCGACAAGAATAGGGCGTTTAAACCTGACACCTGCAACCGAAACGGTGACACAATAACTGCCACTCCAGCCCGCAGCACACGCATAGCCGGCTTGATCTATCCACTTCATAACAATGCCGCCATGCACTTTACCGCCAAAATTAACATCAGTGGGTTCTGCTAAAAATCGAAAAACAAGCTCAGATTGCTGATTCATATATTCAAACCTTTTACGATGTGTAATGTTAAGTATAGTCAACAGGCTGTAAAACGAAAAAAGGGCCATAAGGCCCTTGTGCAATTTAGGTATTGGAATATTGCTTTACATATTCGGGTAGTTTGGACCACCGGTTCCTTCAGGCGTCACCCAAGTGATGTTTTGACTGGGATCTTTGATGTCGCAGGTCTTACAATGTATGCAGTTTTGGGCGTTAATAACAAACTGCTTCTCACCTTCATTTTCAGAAATCTCATATACACCAGCAGGGCAATAGCGTTGTGCAGGCTCATCAAATTTTGCAAGATTCACGCTAATAGGAATAGCATTATCTTTTAACTGCAAGTGACAAGGTTGCACTTCTTCATGGTTAGTATTTGATAAAAATACAGAAGATAATTTATCAAAACTGAGTTTACCATCAGGTTTTGGATAGCTAATGGTGTCACATTCACTCGCAGGTTTCATGCATGCATGATCGAAGGTCGTGTCTTTAAATGTGAATGGCAAAGAGCCATTAAAAAAGTTTTGGTCTAGCGTGTTATACGCGCCACCTAAAACACTGCCAAACTTATGAATGACAGGGCCGAAGTTACGCGATTGGTATAGCTCATCATATAACCAGCTTGATTTGAATAACTCGGCAAATGAACTTAAATCAGCAGTTGGGTTTTCTTGCGCTAGCGCTTCAACAATTGCATCGGCAGCTAACATGCCTGATTTCATTGCGGTGTGATTACCTTTGATTTTGGCAAAGTTCAATGTACCCGCATCACATCCAATCAATAATCCACCAGGGAAATGCATTTTAGGTAGTGAATGGAAACCGCCTTTTGCAATGGCTCTTGCGCCATAGGCGATACGTTCACCACCTTCCAGTGTTTCTTTGAACACAGGGTGGTGCTTCATACGCTGGAATTCATCAAATGGACTCAAATGTGGATTTGAGTAATTCAAGTCAACGATAAGACCCACAACGACCTGATTATTCTCAGCATGGTACATAAATGAACCACCAGTTGTATCACCTGTTAGTGGCCAACCAGTGCCGTGTACAACCGTACCTTCTTTGTGCTTACTTGGATCAATTTGCCAGATCTCTTTAAAGCCTAAGCCATAATGTTGTGGTGTTGCATCTCTATCAAGTTCAAACTCTTTGATTAACTGTTTACCTAAATGGCCGCGGCAACCTTCAGCAAACACAGTATATTTTGCTCTAAGCTCCATACCAGGCATGTAGCTATCTTTCGGCTGACCTTCTCTGTCTAAGCCCATATCACCTGTGACAATGCCTTTTACTTGATTGTCTTCAATAATGAGAGAGTGCGCACTGAAACCTGGGAAAACTTCAATACCTAAGCTTTCAGCTTGTTCAGCTAGCCAGCGACATACATTACCCATAGACACAATATAGTTGCCATCATTCTTAAAGGTCTTTGGGATCGCAAAATGTGGAATGCTGGTGGCGTTTTCTTCATTTTTGAATAGATATATTTCGTCTTCGGTGACTTGCGTATTTAAAGGTGCACCTAAACTTTTCCATTCAGGTAATAATTCATCTAGTGCTTTGGTTTCAAATACAGCACCAGATAAAATATGTGCGCCGACTTCAGAGCCTTTCTCAACAACGCAGATCATTAGTTCTTGTTCTTTTTGTTGTGCTTGTTGAGCCAGACGAATTGCACATGAAAGGCCTGCAGGTCCTGCGCCAACAATTACAACGTCAAACTCCATCGTTTCGCGTTCGACCATATTATCCTCACTTATCTTGACGGTAGCGTAAACGTTTAAATGTTTTATTGTGACCAAGTTATATGACGCAATCTTGACCTCGACCGCTATTAAATGACTCTGAACACATTAAAATGGCTGACGGATTGCCAAATAAACGTTTATTTAAATATTAAGTTTTTTATAAGTTAATCTAAGGTTATTTTAGGTTGACGTTTACGTCAACAGGAAGTAGGCTGATTGCATAAAATAAATGTATTGACGTTAGCGTCATCTTCAAGAATTAACCAGATCATGGAGTAACTATGAAAGTACTTGTGCCAATCAAACGCGTGATTGACTACAACGTCAAGGCAAGAGTAAAGCCTGATAACAGTGATGTTGATTTAACCAACGTAAAAATGGCAATGAACCCATTCTGTGAGATTGCGGTAGAAGAAGCAATTCGATTAAAAGAAGCGGGTATTGCGACAGAAGTGATTGCTGTCTCTATTGGTGACAAAGCTTGCCAAGAGCAGCTTCGTACCGCACTAGCACTAGGCGCTGACAAAGCAATTCAAATTGATACAGATGCAAAGCTTGAGTCAATTCACGTTGCTAAGCTGTTAAGTAAACTTGTAGAGCAAGAGCAACCTGAATTAGTTATTTTAGGTAAGCAGTCTATTGATTCTGACAATAACCAAACGGGCCAAATGCTTGCTGCATTAACAGGTCGTAGCCAAGGTACATTTGCTTCAAAAGTGGTTGTTGAAGGTGGTAAAGCATTAGTTACTCGTGAAGTTGATGGTGGTTTACAAACTGTGTCTCTATCACTCCCAGCAGTTGTTACAACAGACTTACGATTAAATGAACCGCGTTATGCTTCTCTACCTAACATTATGAAAGCAAAGCGTAAGCCATTAGACGTAATTGCAGCTGACAGCTTAGGTGTTGATTTAGCACCTCGAACTGAGCTTTTAAAAGTTGAAGAGCCGGCTAAACGTGAAGCAGGTATCATTGTTGAAGACGTAGCAGAGCTTGTAAATAAACTAAAAACTGAAGCTAAGGTGATCTCATGAGTGTATTAGTAATTGCAGAGCACGAGCAGGGCGCTCTAAAACCTGAAACAGCTAAAGTTATCAATGCAGCAACAAAGATTTCAGACAATATTACAGTGTTAGTTGCAGGCCATTCAGTAGCAGCTGTCGCTGAATCGGCTTCTAAAATCGCAGGTGTTACGTCAGTAATTGTTGCTGATAAGCCTGTATTTGAACATCAGCTAGCAGAAAGTACTGCGGACTTAGTTGTAGAGCTTGCTGCTGATTATTCACATATTCTTGCAAGTGCTTCAACCACAGGTAAAAACACTTTACCTCGTGTAGCTGCTTTACTTGATAAGTCGCAGATTTCTGAAATCATTGATGTTATTGATGCAGACACTTTCAAGCGACCAATTTATGCGGGTAACGCAATCGCAACGGTTAAGTCAGCAGAAGATAAAAAGATTATTACAGTGCGAGCAAGTGCATTTGATGCACAAGGTGAACAGTCTGCAGTTGCAGTTTCATCTGTTGAAAGTGGTGCTGATAATACTCTGTCAGAGTTTGTTTCTGTTGAGCAAACTGAGTCAGAACGTCCTGAATTAAATGCTGCACCTGTCGTGATTTCAGGTGGTCGTGGTATGCAAAATGGTGAGAACTTTGCGCTACTAAATGGTATCGCAGATAAACTAGGCGCTGCGATTGGTGCTTCACGTGCTGCGGTAGATGCGGGTTTCGTACCAAATGACATGCAAGTAGGTCAAACAGGTAAGATTGTTGCACCAGACTTATACATTGCAGTGGGCATCAGCGGTGCAATTCAGCATTTAGCGGGTATGAAAGACTCTAAGGTGATTGTTGCTATCAATAAAGATCCAGATGCACCAATTTTCCAAGTTGCTGACTATGGTTTAGTAGCCGACTTATTTGATGTGTTGCCTGAACTAGAAAACGCATTATAAAAACAACAATAGTTTCTGGTTGTAAAGCCGCGCTCCATTTTATGGTCGCGGCTTTTTTAGTTGATATTACACGGTAAATTGACTGACTAAAGCTTTCAAGTGTGAGGCTTGTTTATCCAAAGACGCGCCAGCATGACTGGTTTGCTCGACAAGAGAGTTGTTTTGTTGAACACTTTGGTCGATTTGTTTAATGGCAATATTGATTTGTGATACCCCATTTGACTGCTCACTACTAGATAATGCAATGTCATTCATAAGTTTCGACAGAGTCTGTATACTACTTACAATATCGCGCAAGGTATTACCTGATTGCTCAGCGAGCATTAATCCATTTTCGACTTTGTCGGCACTGTCTTTCAGTAATCCTGAGATTTCTTTAGCTGCATCTGAGCTTCGTTGTGCTAACTGTCGCACTTCAGCGGCAACCACGGCAAAGCCTCGACCTTTTTCGCCCGCTCTCGCGGCTTCAACGGCGGCATTGAGCGCAAGTAGATTAGTTTGAAATGCAATGCCATTGATTACTTCAATGATATTAGAAATTTCATTTGAACTGTCACTAATGGCCTTCATTGCGGTAACTGTATTATTAACTAATTCACCACCTTCAATGGCTTGTTGGTCGGCATTTTGTGCGTGTTCATTTGCGGTTTGTGCATGCTTGGTATTACTGGTGACTTTATCAGTCACTTCACCCATAGAGACGGTGGTTTCTTCAATAGAAGCCGCTTGTGATTCTGTGGATGAATTTAACTCTTGTGTAGATTGACTTATCTGAGCTGAGGCATTCGCAACGGTATTCGCTGTTTCGTTAATTTCGGTGACCATAGCAGCAAGATTTTCGATACTTTGGTTTACGGAGTCTTTTAGACTTGCAAAATCACCTGAGTAGTTACCATTGATTTTTTTAGTTAGATCGCCTTGCTCTAAGGCATTCATCACGGTGATACAAGACTGTAATGGGGTAGAGATAGCATCTAGTGTGTCGTTGATTGAAGAAACTATATCTCTATAAGCTCCTTGATGTAACTCGACATCAGCACGCTTCGATAGTTCACCTGAATTAGCGGCACTAGATAACATAGCAGTGTCATTCAAGAGCAGGTTAATAGCATGAATACTTGTTTCAAAGCTGGTCAGGATTTTCTCAAAATCCCCTTTGAATTGGCTTTTATCTAGTTCAGGTATCTGTCCAATGGCAATATTATCAAGATAGTTTGACGTGAGTTGGACAGGTTTAATGATTGCATCCAGTGTTTGGTTAATCCCTGTGATAATAGATTTAAATTCTCCATTATGTGCATTGCTATCAGCACGATTTGAAAGCTCACCAGCTAAAGCTGAATCTACTAAATACGTAGAGTCTGATATCAGTAAGTTAATCGCTTTTGCGCTTTGTTCCAAAGATTGCTTAATCTTTAAGAAGTCACCTTGGTAGCTCCCTTCAATTTTACTTGGTATTTCACCACGTGAAATGGCTGTGAGGTATTTTTCTGTTTGTTGAACGGGCGACACGATAGCATCAAGCAAGCGGTTGATGCCCTGGCTTAGTGTCAGCATGAAGCCGTTTAGGTTGTCTACGCCTAACCTGGCGTCCAATTGGCCTGCTACCGCAGCATTAATAATGTCGTCTACTTTATTTTCTGTGTTTCTCTGTTCGGTTAGATCATTGAGTTCAACGACCACACCAATTACATCACTAGCATTATTTAAAACAGGGCTAGCTGTAACATTGAGGTAAACATGCTCGACATTCATTTCGAATTGAACTTGTTGGCTTTTAGCTTGTTCAATTTGTGGTTCATACTTACTCGACAATATTTGAATAATATTAGAGCCGATCAGTGTTGAAGGGCTGCTGATTAAACTCTGATAGCGATTGAACAGTGTATTTGTTTCATTATTAGCGTAAATAATTTCATTATTTGCCTTGTAAAGTAATACTGGGGAAGAGGCGTTATCTAATGCTTGTTTTATTCGACCACTTTCTTCTGCTTGTAATTTTTGTTGGAGCATTTGTTGGGTCAATTGCTCATTAGCTTCACGAATGTTGGTTTGCATCTTATCGAGTGAAGAGAGTAGAGCGCCAATCTCATCTTTACTAGTTGAGGTGATGCTATTATCTAAATTACCATCAGAGATCTGAGTTGCTACCTGTGAAGCTAATTTTATAGGGCGAGTGATCCAACGCTGAATTAGCAGTGCCATGATCACGATTACAATAAAAGAAACAGCTAGAGTGATTACCGTGCTTTCAAAGATCGCAGTTTCTTTTTCATCACGCAGTCTTTTTACTGCATTGTCAACATACTTATCTATGGATTGATTGAGCTCTTTTAGCTGTGTAGCAGCTGCTCTATCTATACCTTTAACCGCTTTGTCACCTGCTTGAGTATTGTAATTCGCATTTTCAAAATCAGACAAACCAATTCGATATAATTCGCCAAGCTTATTATGCTCAGTTTTAAATTTATTAAGTTGTGACTGGATAGCTTCTGGCAAATAGGCTTTAGCCATAAGCTCAGAAGTTAGGTTTTGTACAACCTTTTCTTGTTCTGTAAATTGCTTTAAATATTTCTCGAATTGATCAGGGTTTTCACCGCGAATAAGAATATTTTTCCACTCTTGAACTTGAGTTTTGAAAGTATTTAAGATGAGGTTAACTTTTAATTGTGCGCTTAACTCTTCTTTAATAAGCACATCGTATTCTTGAGCGATATATTTAACAGAGTTGATTGCGAACATTGCACTGAGAAGTACTAAGGCTAATCCACTAAAAACTGTGGTTAGTAACTTCGCTTTTACAGTCTTCATCTTCGTTCCCTAAAATTATTTCAGTATTATGAAGACTAGTGAAAAAAAATATAAATTCAATTACTTGGTTGGATAAAAACAACAAAAGGCCGATAAATCGGCCTTTTGTTAGAGTGATTACTTAAATTTTAGAAGAAGGCTCTAAAACCAAGTTTAAAGTTTCTTCCTGGAAGCGGTGCTTGCTCTTTAATTACAGAAGTATGAACGAAACCTAATTCATCCGTTAAGTTATCGATATTAAAATAAGCCATTACATCATTACCGGCGACATCAAAATCATACTGCATACTGAAATCAACCAACGTATAACCGTCTGTTTTACTCTCATAGGCAGTGATTTTATTTTGACTTGCGTAATGGGTAACAGTTACATCTGCAACTAAGTTGTCGAGTGCGTATTCGTACTTAATGCCAATTTTATTGCTTGGAATACGAGGTAAATAACTTGAGTCTTTTAGTTTTGCCGTAATTGAGTCAGCAAATAGCTTAACCGTATTTTCTTCATTCAGCTTGTAGTGAGTATCTAGTTCAAAACCATATAGCTCAGCATCCTGGCTCTTGAATTGGTATACAGGCAACGCACCTTCATGCTCATGATCTGCTTCTTCAATACCGTGTTCAGAAGAATAAATTAGGCCTGTATTTTCTTGGTAATAATAGTTTTCTACATCGTTATAGAAGAAGTTTAGTGTGTAACCAAAATCACCAGTGAACTTTCTAAAGCTTAGATCAAAGTTTGTCGAAACTTCTTGTTGAATGTCTTCTGGTTCGAAGTGGGCTTCTCCATCTTCTAAATGATAACCAAGACCTAGCTCGTAAGTACTTGTTGCGATATGGGTACCGTTAGAAAGTAGTTCCGCGGTTAAAGGTGAGCGTTCAGAGTGTGACAAGTTAACAGCAATGTTCTGTCCTTCTGCATAATCATATACACCACCAATTGAGTAGCTCATATTAGTTTGGTTTAACTCGTATGCAAATAAACGTTTTTCATCATGCTCTTCGTGATCGTGATCGTGATCGTGATCGTGATCGTGATCGTGATCGTGATCGTGATCGTCATGCTCTTCGTGTGCTTCTTCAGAGATAACACTAGACAGTTGGTAATCTTCAATACGGGCACCTAATTCAAGAGTAAAGTCACCAAACTTTTTTTCTTCTAAGACATAAAGCGCATGACTTCTTGTTTCAGTAGCAGGCGTAAATGCCTCTGCACCTTGAGCTTCATAATCACTATCAGAGAAATGATAACCAATAATACCATGCCAGCCAGCAAGTTTATGCTCAACACTCGTTCTCAATTCAGACGTTTTATTTTTGAAAGTTGTGCCTACAGCACCGCCTTCAATCTCACTGTGTTGATAATCAGTGAAGCCCGCTTTTACGTTGATATTTTCAATGTAATGATTGTGCAGAGCGTAATTAAAAAGCGCTTGCCAACGGTCTTGTTTTACCCGTGCAAAAACACTTTCTTCATTATGACCTTCGTCTTCATGAGATTCATGTTCATCTTCTTCATGGCCTTCATGCTCGTGTTCTTCGTGCTCATGTTCTTCATGACCGTGATCATGACCAGCATGGCTATGAGCTGGAATACCATAATCAGTATCAATTCTGCCAAATGAGAATCCTAAAGTTAGGTGGTCATTTACATAGCTTGTACCAAAATTAACCTGTTGAGAGTCGATGAATGTATTTGGTACTGATTTTAAAAGTTCCTCGTGTTCCTCGTGCTCTTCATGTTCACCGTGCTCTTCATGTTCATCATGCTCTTCATGTTCACTATGTTCTTCATGAGAAGGGTACTCAGGTGCGTCATAATCTTTGCCATTTCTTACCACACCGTCAAAATGGAAATTTAATCCATCTTTACCTGTTTCGAATAAAGCAGCATAAGTATTCGTGTTAGACACAGTATCGAAGCTATACCCAACAGCACCTGTTGATGTCTCAATGATGTCTGTCGGGATACGGTTATCTACAACGTTTACAACACCACCTATTGCACCAGAGCCATAAAGTAGGGTTGCTGGGCCACGTAATACCTCTATTTGTTCTGCTGATAAACTTTCGTTACTAGTCGCATGGTCAGGACCAATACGAGAAGCGTCGCTACTATCTAAGCCATTTTGCGTGATTTTTACTCTTGGACCATCTAAGCCACGAATAATTGGGCTAGAAGATACTGGCCCGAAGTAGCTAGCATTAATACCTGGTTGACCTTTAAGTGTCTCGCCTAGAGTTGGCTTAGCTTGCTTTTTCAATTCATCGCCAGATAAAACTGAAACAGGTGATGCCATTTCTAAATTATTTTTATGAAGGGCAGAGGCATAGACAACGATGCTTTCAACTGAACTAGGCTCTAAAGACACTAGTACGTTACCTTGATCTGCTTTGATATCAATTCGCTGGTCAATGTAATTGTTTTTAGTGATGTGTAGTTGACTATCAGAATCAGTATTGATGCTAAATTTACCAAATCTGTCAGTAATAACAGATTGCTTTTTACCATGCAGGTGAACTTTAGCACCAGATATAGGTTGCTTGTTTGAGTCAATCACTTTACCCGTGATTTGCGCGGCATATGCATTACCTGTAGACAAAGCTGTCAGAATTGCAGTCGCAATTATAGAGTGTTTTTTCATCTTAGTACTTCATTAATGTTCTCAGTTATAGTTATGGTATAACAACACCATGCCTGCGATCAACGAATGTTATACTGTAGCTTTGTTGAATTATCGCATTTTTGACCTAAAGTTAGTTCATTAGGGATAGGAGTATCTGATGAGCAAACCTTTTGTCTTTAAAGCAAGGTTAAAAGTGGCGGATCTTTTTCACCATGCAAATCATATCGAAGTGTTTACAGCTGCTGTCGCAAAAAGAGAAAGTCTAGATCACTTTTTGCTAAGGATATTAGGGTTTTGCGCACTTTCTTACAACCAGCACACTTTTTTAAATCAAAAGTCTGATAAATCGTATCCGGATGTTTGGTGTGAAAACGATGAGCAAAAGATTGTCTTAGCCTTATATGTGTCAGAGTTAGACATAGGCGAAATTAACCGACTGTGTAAACTTTACGATAAACTTTTGATTTTAACTATCGAAGGTGAGCGCTGGTATGAAGAAATATCACCACAATTAATACAACATCACAATATTAGTATTTTCACCCTTAAAGCAAGCTTCTTAGAAGATCTAAAAACAAACTTAACCAATAGTATGCACTGGGATATTTTAATTGAAGAGAATTCGATGAGTGTGAGTGATAAGTCAGGTTACTACCAAACAGAAATAAAACAACTTTGTTAATACTAGAGTAATGTGATTGAAATATCAGTTAAAGGCTTAGAGCAACACATTAATACTTCACCATCTCTTACAAATGCTAACGGCTCTTGGTTGTAAATCACTTCACCTGAGTTAAGTTTGGCTCTACATGCACCACAAAACCCCTCTCTACATTGATAAGTGACTTCAATATTTGCTTTTTCGAGTGCATCTAGTATTGAAGGGCACTGAGCCGCAAATGTAAGCGGCTCAGAATGTTCTTCAATAGATATTTTTGAACTGGGTTTCGAATTCATTATAAATCGAAATCACCGAAGTCAGATGCATCAACTTGAGAGTCGATTTGGCCGACTAGGTAAGAGCTGATCTCAGCTTCTTGCGGAGCAACTTGTACGTTGTCTGATACTAACCAGGCATTAATCCAAGGGATTGGGTTGCTCTTAGTTTCAAAAATAGGCTTTAAACCAACAGCTGACATACGAGTGTTAGTGATGTATTCAACATATTGGCAAAGGATGTCTTTGTTTAGACCAATCATAGAGCCGTCTTTAAACAGATATTCAGCCCATTCTTTCTCTTGCTGTGCAGCTTCTTCGAACATGCGAATTGCTTCAGCTTCACATTGCGCAGCAACAATAGACATCTCAGGATCGTCTTTACCTTCTTGCATAATATTTAGAATATGCTGAGTACCAGAAAGGTGAAGGGCTTCGTCACGGGCGATAAGTTTGATGATCTTTGCGTTACCTTCCATTAGTTCACGCTCTGCAAAAGCAAATGAACAAGCGAAGCTGACATAGAAGCGTATAGCTTCTAAAATGTTTACAGACATGATGCAAAGATAAAGTAGTTTCTTAAGCTCAAATAAGTTAATTCGAACTTCTTCACCATTAATTACATGCTTACCTTCACCGTAAAGGTTATAAATCGATACCTTCTCGATTAGCTCGTCGTAATATTTAGTAACCGCATCAGCACGCTCATTGATTTTATCGTTGCTTACGATGTCGTCAAAGATAACTTCAGGTGACTGTGTTACGTTACGTATAATATGTGTATATGAACGGCTATGAATAGTTTCACTGAACGCCCAAGTTTCAATCCAAGTTTCAAGCTCAGGGATTGAAACAATAGGTAATAATGCAACATTTGGCGAACGGCCTTGAACACTATCTAGCAATGTTTGATATTTCAAGTTGCTTAAGAAAATGTGTTTTTCATGTTCAGGCAACGCCTGGAAATCTAAGCGGTCTTTAGACACATCAACTTCTTCTGGACGCCAGAAAAATGATAGCTGCTTTTCAATTAATTTTTCAAAAATAGGGTATTTCTGCTGGTCATAACGTGACACGTTTACAGTTTGACCAAAAAACATTGGTTCTTTTAACTGGTCGTTATGATTTCTGCTAAATGTGGAATAAGACATATTTTTTAATACTCGATAACGCAAAAAAGTGAGCAAGCACAATGCTTACTCACGTCTTAATTAAATTTTACACGCGCCGCCTTCGCAGCCATCATCTTCAATTTCTGGTTTTAATTCGTCTTGAGAGTCTGATGCACCATCACGTGTATTGTGATAATAAAGTGTCTTAACACCCAACTTATAAGCAGTAAGCAGGTCTTTAAGAAGCAACTTCATTGGTACTTTACCACCTTCAAAGCGAGTTGGATCATAATTCGTGTTAGCAGAGATAGTTTGGTCAATAAACTTCTGCATGATACCTACAAGACCAAGATAACCGTCATTCGAAGGAATGTCCCAAAGTAGCTCATATTGATCTTTTAACTTTTCATACTCAGGCACTACCTGCTTCAAGATACCATCTTTACTTGCTTTAACACTGATATGGCCACGAGGTGGCTCAATACCATTTGTTGCATTTGAGATCTGTGATGAAGTCTCTGATGGCATCAGTGCAGATACAGTTGAGTTACGCATACCATGTTCTTGAATGCTTGCGCGCAGTGCATCCCAATCAAGACGAAGCGCTTCGCTACAAATTTTATCTAAGTCACGCTTGTAAGTATCAATCGGCATAATACCTTTTGAATACGTTGTCTCATTGAACTTAGGACATGCACCACGCTCTTTGGCAAGTTCATTTGAAGCTTTCATTAGATAGTATTGAATCGCTTCAAATGTGAGGTGAGTTAGGTTATTCGCGCTGCCATCAGAGTACTTAACGCCATTTTTCGCAAGGTAATAAGCATAGTTAATTACACCAATACCTAGCGTACGACGACCCATAGTTGCAGTGTGTGCAGCAGGAACCGGATAGTCTTGGAAATCTAATAGATTATCAAGTGCACGAACAGCAAGCTCAGCTAATTCTTCAAGTTCATCTAGAGAGTCGATTGCGCCAAGGTTAAAAGCTGATAGCGTACATAGCGCGATTTCACCTTCTGGATCATTAATGTGTGAAAGCGGCTTTGTTGGCAGCGCAATTTCAAGACATAAATTAGACTGACGAATAGGCGCAACCTTTGAATCAAACGGGCTATGCGTATTACAGTGGTCAACGTTTTGTAAGTAAACACGGCCAGTACTCGCGCGCTCTTGTGCGAACATAGAGAATAGCTCAATCGCTTTAATGCGCTTTTTACGAATAGACTCATCTTGCTCGTACTGCGTATATAAACGCTCGAACTCTTCTTGATCTTCGAAGAATGCATCGTAAAGCCCCGGTACATCTGACGGGCTGAACAGTGTAATGTAGTCGTCTTTGATAAGGCGAGCGTACATTGTTTTGTTGAACTGCACACCGTAATCTAGGTGACGAACGCGGTTTTCTTCAACACCACGATTGTTTTTAAGTACCAGTAGGTTTTCTACTTCTAAATGCCAAAGTGGATAGAAGAGGGTAGCTGCACCACCGCGCACACCACCTTGTGAACAACTTTTAACAGCCGTTTGGAAGTGCTTATAAAAAGGAATACAACCTGTGTGGTAAGCTTCACCGTTACGAATTGGGCTACCTAGGGCACGAATACGACCAGCATTTATACCAATACCAGCACGTTGACTGACATATTTAACGATTGCCGATGAAGTCGCATTGATTGAGTCTAAGCTATCACCCGTTTCAATTAATACACAAGAGCTGAATTGACGCGTTGGTGTACGAACACCTGCCATAATAGGTGTCGGTAATGAAATCTTGAATAAAGAAACCGCATCATAGAAACGTTTGATGTAATCAAGACGAGTTTCTTTAGGGTAATCAGAGAATAAGCTTGCAGCAACAAGAATATATAAAAACTGAGCACTTTCGTAGATTTCGCCAGTTACACGGTTTTGTACAAGGTACTTACCTTCTAACTGTTTCACCGCTGCATAGCTAAAATTTAAGTCACGGCTATGATCTAAGTAGTTATCAAGCTCGTCAATTTCTTGCTCGGTGTAATCGATAAGAAGGTGTTGATCATAACGCTTTTGTTCAACCAGCTTCGTAATGTGGTCATATAAACGTGGTGGCTCAAATTGGCCATATGCTTTTTTTCGTAAATGGAAAATAGCTAGACGTGCAGCAAGATACTGGTAATCCGGAGAGTCTTTATCGATCAAATCGGCAGCAGCTTTAATGATAGTTTCATGAATATCTTCAGTACGGATCCCATCATAAAATTGAATGTGTGACTTTAATTCAACCTGAGAAACTGAAACATTATCTAAGCCTTCTGCAGCCCAAGTAATGACGCGGTGAATTTTATCGAGATCGAGCGGCTCTTTGCGGCCGTTTCTTTTACTGACAGATAACTGTTGGTTCATAGCTGTGCCTGTAATCCTTCGGATTGAATATTTAAAAAATAAATGGCGAAAAAAAGCTCAGGTTTTGACCACTATATATGGTGGTTCTTCTGATTGGGATCACAAGATAGTGGGGTTCAATTTAATTTGCAATAGCAAGGTAAATGCACAAATGTGGATAAGTTTGGGATAAATAAAAAGTGTTAGTAACTATTAACCTTTTGAGGTTTGATGCAAGTAACCTCAGCAGGAAATCAATAAAAATGATGCTATTTTTAAAGAAAATAAAAAAAATTTAGAGTGTTTTCTTAATGAGCAGCTTGTGGTGATGAAAGAGCCAAAACACTAGATATAGTGTTTTGGCGTAAATGTGAGCACTAGATATGGTCTAGTACTAAAAGTGGGTTAGTTAAATTTAGATCTGCTTGCCAACTGTACGCGTCTTCAAGACTTGGGATGTATCCCCACAAAGCACAAGCAGAAGTCATACCTGCCGCTTTTGCAGCTTGAATATCTCGTTGTGCATCACCGACATAAAGACAATCGGATGAACTAATGCCTAATTGTTCCGCTGCATATAATAATGGCTTTGGTGAAGGCTTAGCTTCATCTAACGTGTCTCCACAAACAATAACTTCAATTTCTTTGAGTGCTGAAATTTTCCCAACAAGTGGTAAAGTAAGGAATGTGGGCTTATTCGTCATGATTGCGACTTTAATATCATCATTATGCAAAGACTGAATTAATTCTGGTACACCATCAAAGCAATTCGTATGCACTGCAATATTGGCTGCATAATGGTCAAGAACATCTTGTCTTAAGCTAGCTAAATCAAATTCAACGAGCCGGCTACCAAAGCCAACATCTAAGAGCGCTTTTACGCCATCAGAAATTGCAGGGCTATATACTTCTCGAGAAACAGCAGCAAGCCCATTTATTTCAAGAACGTGGTTTAAAGCAGCCCCCAAGTCGTCAGTGGTGTCGAGTAGGGTGCCGTCTAAATCGAATATGACAGCCTTCATCAATCAAGTTTCTCGAAATGAAGTAAGTAATTCACACTGACATCATCAGTTAAGGTGAATGTTTTATTGATTGGGTTGTAATTGATCCCCGCACTAGCACGTACTTTAAGGCCTGCTTTTTCAGCCCAGCCAATTAAAACAGAAGGACGAATAAACTTATCGTGTTCATGTGTACCCTCAGGTACCATTTTTAGAATTTTTTCTGCACCGACGATAGCAAGCAAATACGCTTTAATCGTTTTGTTTAAAGTTGAAAAGAATACACTTGCGCCAGGCTTTGCCATTTGTGCAGCAGCTTGGATAATAGATTCAGGGTCTGGGACGTGCTCAAGCATTTCCATGCACGTTACTACATCAAATTGCTCAGCATTGTTTACTGCAAATTCCTCTGCGGGTACTTTTATATAGTCAACTGTCACACCCACTTCTAAAGCGTGCAGTTTTGCTACATTGAGCGGCTCTTGGCCTAAGTCTATACCCGTTGCTTTGGCACCCAGCTTCGCCATGCTTTCAGTTAAAATACCGCCACCACAGCCGATATCGACAACTTGCTTATCAAATAAATTATTAGACTTGTCATTAATAAAATCGAGACGTAACGGATTAATATCATGAAGGGGTTTGAATTCTCCTTCTGTATCCCACCA
Source organism: Pseudoalteromonas sp. NFXS53 (assembly GCF_056629255.1). Taxonomy (NCBI): domain Bacteria; kingdom Pseudomonadati; phylum Pseudomonadota; class Gammaproteobacteria; order Alteromonadales; family Pseudoalteromonadaceae; genus Pseudoalteromonas; species Pseudoalteromonas sp. NFXS53. The sequence goes on from NZ_JBWVBR010000009.1 coordinate 134,676, forward strand.
TCTTTCTGCGATGCTCTCAAATTTCGCAATTTCTTGTGGATCTACATTTTGATGCTCGGTCATAAAAAACTTCCTCGTGAATCTGAGCGCATTTAAATTGGATTATTTCAAAATCACACGGATTTTGCGCCTGTAATAATTATAAATCTGTGTTAGCATGGGTGTTGATATTAATAATAACTTAATCTCTAGGGCACTTGATAGTGCTAATAGAGATAGACTCTGAAGGAAAGTGCAATCAATGACTGATCTCGCCAATGAAATCCTCCCGGTCAATATCGAAGACGAGTTAAAAAATTCATACCTAGATTACGCGATGAGTGTAATCGTGGGTCGTGCATTACCAGACGTACGTGACGGTCTAAAGCCCGTTCACCGTCGTGTATTATTTGCCATGAATGAGCTTCGTAACGACTGGAATAAGCCTTATAAGAAGTCGGCTCGTGTTGTCGGTGATGTTATCGGTAAATACCACCCGCATGGTGACAGTGCTGTATACGACACCATTGTTCGTATGGCTCAGCCTTTCTCTCTACGTTATATGCTGGTTGACGGTCAAGGTAACTTCGGTTCTGTTGACGGTGACTCTGCTGCTGCGATGCGTTATACCGAAGTACGTATGGCAAAAATGTCGCACGAACTACTTGCTGATCTTGAAAAAGAAACCGTTGACTATGTACCTAACTACGATGGTACAGAGCAAATCCCTGATGTATTACCAACTAAAGTACCTAACTTATTAGTGAATGGTTCTTCGGGGATCGCTGTAGGTATGGCGACCAACATTCCACCTCATAACTTAACAGAGGTGATCAATGGCTGTTTAGCGCTTATTCAAAACCCTGATTTAACGATTGAAGAGTTAATCGAATATATCCCAGGTCCAGATTTCCCAACTGCTGCGATTATTAACGGTAAGAAGGGCATCGAACAAGCCTATAAAACGGGTCGTGGTAAGGTATACATTCGTGCACGTGCTGAAATTGAAGTGGATGAAAAAACAGGTCGTGAAACGATCATCGTTCATGAAATTCCTTATCAAGTTAACAAAGCGCGTTTAATCGAAAAAATCGCTGAGCTCGTAAAAGATAAGAAAATCGAAGGCATTAGTGCGCTTCGTGACGAATCTGATAAAGACGGTATGCGTATCGTTATTGAGGTTAAGCGTGGTGAAGTGGGTGAAGTTCTATTAAATAACCTTTACGCACAAACACAAATGCAAACTGTATTCGGTATGAATATGGTTGCACTTGATAATAATCAACCTAAGTGTTTCAACCTAAAAGAAATGCTTGATGCGTTTATTATCCACCGTCGTGAAGTTGTTACTCGTCGTACGGTATTCGATTTACGTAAAGCCCGTGATAGAGCGCATACACTTGAAGGTTTAGCAATTGCACTTGCGAATATCGACCCAATTATTGAGTTAATTCGTAAGTCACCAACGCCTTCTGAAGCGAAACAAGCCCTTGTTGCGCGTCCTTGGGAGTTGGGTACAGTTAAAGCTATGCTTGAAAAGGCTGGTGAAGACAATGTTGCACGTCCAGATTGGTTAGCTGCTGAGCTAGGTATCCGTGATGGTCAGTACTATTTATCTGAACAACAAGCACAAGCTATTCTTGATTTACGTTTACACAAGCTAACAGGTCTTGAGCACGAGAAAATCCTTGGTGAATATCAAGAACTATTAGATCTAATTGCTGAGCTTCTATATATCCTTTCTTCACCTGAAAGATTAATGGAAGTAATCCGTGATGAACTTGTCGAAATCAAAGAGCAATATGGTGATGAGCGACGTACTGAAATCAGTGCTGCTGCCCACGATATTAGCCTTGAAGATCTGATCAATGAAGAAGATGTAGTTGTAACACTTTCTCACGAAGGCTATGTAAAGTATCAGCCATTATCTGATTACGAAGCGCAGCGCCGTGGTGGTAAAGGTAAAGCAGCAACTAAGATGAAAGATGAAGATTTCATTGAACGTCTGTTAGTTGCAAATACACACGATACCATTTTGTGTTTCTCAACAGCCGGTAGAATGTACTGGTTAAAAGTGTACCAATTACCACTGGCATCACGTCAGGCTCGTGGTAAGCCAATCGTTAACTTGTTACCGCTAGAAGCGGATGAACGTATCACAACCATTTTGCCGGTTCGTGAATATGAAGATGACAAGTATGTATTAATGGCAACTGCGAACGGTACAGTTAAGAAGACACCTTTAACAGCTTATAGCCGTCAGCGTGCAAGCGGTATTATTGCAATTAACCTTAATGAAGGTGATAGCCTAATCGGTGCAGACATCACAGATGGCAGTAACGACATCATGCTATTCACAGATCACGGTAAAGTAGTTCGATTCAACGAAAAACTTCGTGATTCAGAAACAGGTGAAGTTAAGATCGATCCTGAGACTGGTGAAGAAATGCTTGCTTTACGTCCTATGGGCCGTACAGCAACCGGTGTTCGCGGTATTAAGATGCCTGAAGGTGTTAAAGTTGTATCATTGATCGTGCCTAAGAATGACGGTGCAATCTTGACTGTTACAGAGAATGGCTATGGCAAACGTACACCTCTAGAAGACTACCCAGCGAAGAGCCGTGCAACACAAGGTGTTGTATCAATTAAGGTATCGGAGCGTAACGGTAACGTAGTCGGTGCGGTGCAAGTTGAAGATAACCATGAAATCATGATTATCTCAAACCGCGGCACGCTTGTTCGTACCCGTGTTAACGAAGTTTCTACTGTCGGCCGTAACACACAAGGTGTTATTTTGATAAGAACTATTGACGAAGAACAAGTAGTTGGTTTACAACGTATCGAGGAAATCGAAGTTGATGAATTACCTGAAGATGGTTCTGAAGCAGTAGTGCAAGATAACCCAGAAGGTACACAAGAGAGTAGCGAAGATACTCCGAGTGAATAAATCTTAAAAAGCGGCTTCGGCCGCTTTTTTTAACTCTAAAAAGCGTGAAGTTATTTATAACGATAACTCAATACGTTCACAAATATACAGTTTAGGAATGAGGAAATGACGGTATATAATTTTTGTGCTGGTCCGGCAATGTTGCCACCAGAAGTAATGAAAAAAGCACAACAAGAATTCTTAAATTGGCAGAACTTAGGTGTATCTGTCATGGAAGTGAGCCACAGAGCTCAGCCTTATCTAGAAATGGTAAAAGAGTGTGAAGCAAGCCTTCGTCGTTTAATGAATATTTCAGATGAATTTGAAGTTTTATTTATGCATGGCGGTGGTCGAGGCCAATTTGCAGCTGTGCCTTTAAATCTTCACCTAGATGATGCACCTGGTGTTTATGTTGAGAATGGTATTTGGTCAAGCGGTGCAACTAAAGAAGGTGCAAAATTCACTCAAGTAGAAGGTATTAACATTCGCACTGATGTAGATGGCCAATTCGATATTCAGCCAGTTGAACAGTGGAAATTACCTGAAAAAGCGTCGTTTATTCATTATTGTCCTAACGAAACAATTGATGGGATTGAGATATACGATGTGCCAAAGCACGATGCACCTATCGTGGCAGATATGTCTTCAATGATCTTGTCACGTGAAATTAATGTAGATGATTTTGATCTAATTTATGCGGGTGCTCAGAAAAATATAGGCCCTTCAGGCTTATGTATTGTTATCGTGCGTAAAACCTTACTAGAGCGAGAAGGTTTACCTCGCCCAGCTATCCTTGACTATGCGATTGAAGCAAAACAAGGCAGTATGTATAACACGCCGCCAACTTTTGCTTGGTATTTAGCAAATGAAGTATTTCAATACCTAGAGTCAATTGGTGGTGTTAAAGCAATGGAAGCGCATAATAAGAAAAAAGCAGCGATCCTATATGACTATATTGATAGTTCAGAATTCTATTCTAATAAAGTTGCTACACACTGTCGCTCACTGATGAATGTGCCATTTTGGCTTAAAGATGACACTTTAAACGATAAGTTCTTATCTGAAGCTGAAGCCGCAGGATTACTTGCACTTGAAGGTCATAGATTTGTTGGCGGTATGCGTGCAAGTATTTATAACGCAATGTCAGTAGAAGGTATTGAAGCTCTAGTCGCGTTTATGGATAAATTTGCACAGGAAAATAGTTAATGGAACAACTTACCTTAAAGCCAATTAAAAAGGTAAGTGGTTCAGTTACCTTACCTGGCTCAAAAAGTCTATCGAACCGAATCTTGCTGCTTGCAGCACTTGCTGATGGTGTGACGCAAGTCACTAACTTGCTTGATAGCGATGACATAAGACACATGCTAAAAGCGCTTGGACAGTTAGGCGTTAAGGTTGAACTTAACGAAGACAAGAGCATCGCAACTGTGCATGGTGTTTCAGGCAAATTTAAAACGCCTGATGAACCACTATTTTTAGGGAATGCTGGTACTGCATATCGTCCTTTGACAGCTGTCTTAGCTGCTATTGAAGGCAATTATGAGTTGATTGGTGAACCAAGAATGGAAGAGCGCCCGATAGGTCATTTAGTTGATGCATTAGATTCTATTGATGCAGATATTACTTACCTTAAAAATAAAGACTATCCCCCTTTAAAAATCCTAGGTAAAAAGCTAGTAGGCGGACATGTAGAAATTGATGGCAGTATTTCAAGTCAGTTTTTGACAGCGATTTTAATGGCGGCACCTTTATTCGATGGTGATTTAAATATCTCGATCATTGGTGAATTAGTTTCAAAGCCCTATATCGATATTACAATTGGTGTGATGGCAAAATTTGGTGTGCATGTAGAAAATGACAATTACCAGCATTTTGTTGTTAAAGCAGGTCAAGGCTATCAGTCACCAAAGAGCATTATGGTAGAAGGGGATGCCTCATCTGCGTCTTACTTTATTGCTGCTGCAGCCATTAATGGTGGTGAAATAGAAATTAATGGCGTCGGCAAGGCAAGTGTGCAGGGTGATATTGGTTTTGCAAAAGTAATGGAGCAAGTTGGCGCGAAGATCGATTGGTATGATGAAAAACTGGTCGTTCGCAAAGGCGAATTAAACGGCGTTGATATCAATGCCAATGCAATTCCTGATGCCGCTATGACATTAGCGACTGTGGCACTGTTTGCTAAAGGCAAAACGGCTATTAGAGACATATACAACTGGCGTGTAAAAGAAACAGACCGACTACATGCAATGGCAACTGAATTAAAAAAATTAGGTGCTGAAGTTGTTGAAGGCAATGACTTTATTGAAGTTACGCCACCAGAAACATTGAATTTAGTTGATATAGATACTTATGATGATCACAGAATTGCTATGTGTTTTTCAATGGTCGCTGTAGGCGGCCAAGAAGTGATCATTAATGACCCTAAATGTACGGCTAAAACCTTCCCAACTTATTTCGATGTACTAGCATCTTTGAGTACTCATTAATCTCCCAAGATCTTGAAAAAGCAGGGTTATAAGATTATAGCCCTGTACCTCAATTATATTATTTAACAAAAAGTTACAGCTAAAACAGGATCTATTCATAAAACATGATGTATAATGCCGCGGAATTTTTTGGTGAGCATTTCAGGAGGTTTAAATGCAGGCTGCAATGCCAGTTATCACCGTTGACGGTCCAAGTGGTTCGGGTAAAGGAACTGTTTGTCGTTTATTAGCTGAAAAATTGAATTGGGAAGTGCTAGATAGTGGTGCGATTTACCGCGTTTTAGCGCTTGCTGCAATTCATCACCACATAGAATTAGACAATGAAGAGGCATTAGTGCCTCTTGCTGCTAATCTTGATGTGCAATTTCCAATCGACCGTGAAACTAAATCATGTAAAGTGATCTTAGAAGGCGAAGACGTAAGCTTAACGATTCGTAATGAAGAAGTGGGCGCAGCGGCTTCAAAGGTTGCTGCATTACCGCGAGTTCGTGAAGCTTTGTTGCGCCGCCAGCGTGCATTTAGAACCGAAGCAGGTTTAATTGCAGATGGTCGAGATATGGGCACAGTTGTATTTCCAAATGCGGAAGTTAAGATTTACCTTACAGCAAGCGCAGAAGAGCGTGCTCAACGTCGTTTCGACGAGTTGAATGGTCGTGGGTTAAATGTTACACTAAGTGGTCTTCTTGCTGATATTCAGGCGAGAGATGACAGAGATATGAATCGCAAAGTAGCGCCACTGGTGCCTGCTGAAGATGCCATTGTAATTGATACGACAACATTAAACGCTGAACAAGTGTTTAATGAAGTTCAAAACATCCTTGAACAAGCCGTTGTAAATGGTAAGTTAAAACAATCTCTTATAGCATAGATTTTTAATGTACTGACAGGAAGTCGGTGCTCGTTAAACTACCCCATGCGGCATGGTTGCCAATTGGATTATTAAATATTTAGAGACGTATAATGTCAGAAAATTTTGCGCAGTTATTTGAAGAAAGCCTAAAGGGTTTTGAAGCAGAACAAGGTTCAATCGTTAAAGGTACTGTTATCTCAATCGAGAACAACATCGTTCTTGTTGACGCTGGCCTTAAATCTGAAAGTGCAATCCCTGCTGAGCAATTCAAAAATGCTGCTGGTGAACTAGAAGTTGCTGTTGGTGATGAAGTAGACGTAGCACTAGATGCTATCGAAGATGGTTTCGGTGAAACTATCCTTTCTCGTGAGAAAGCTAAGCGTCACGAAGCTTGGATCCGTCTTGAAAAAGCATGTGAAGAGCAAGAGACTGTTACTGGTATCATCAATGGTAAAGTTAAAGGCGGTTTCACTGTTGAAGTTGATTCAATCCGTGCATTCCTACCTGGTTCACTTGTTGATGTTCGTCCAGTACGTGACACAACTCACCTTGAAGGTAAAGAGTTAGAGTTCAAAGTAATCAAGCTTGACCAGAAGCGTAACAACGTTGTTGTTTCTCGTCGTGCAGTTATCGAGTCTGAAAACTCACAAGAGCGTGATGAACTACTTGCTAACCTTGTTGAAGGTCAAGAAGTTAAAGGTATCGTTAAGAACCTTACTGACTACGGTGCATTCGTAGACTTAGGTGGTGTTGATGGTCTTCTACACATCACTGACATGGCTTGGAAGCGCGTTAAGCACCCAAGTGAAATCGTTAACGTTGGTGACGAAATCGCAGTTAAAGTACTTAAGTTCGACAAAGAGAAAACTCGTGTTTCTCTAGGTCTTAAGCAACTTGGCGAAGATCCATGGGCAGCTATCGCTGGTCGTTACCCTGAAGGTGCTAAGCTTTCAGGTCGTGTAACTAACCTAACTGACTACGGTTGTTTCGTTGAAATCGAAGAAGGTGTTGAAGGTCTAGTTCACGTTTCAGAAATGGATTGGACTAACAAAAACATCCACCCTTCAAAAGTTGTTTCACTAGGTGACACAGTTGAAGTTATGGTTCTTGAAATCGACGAAGAGCGTCGTCGTATTTCTCTAGGTCTTAAGCAGTGTATTGCTAACCCATGGCAAGAATTTGCTCGTCTACAGAACAAAGGCGACCAAGTTACTGGTAAGATCAAGTCAATCACTGACTTCGGTATCTTCATCGGTCTTGAAGGTGGTATCGACGGTCTTGTACACCTATCTGACATCTCTTGGAACACTCCAGGTGAAGAAGCGGTACGTGAGTACAAGAAAGGCGACGAAATCACTGCAATCGTACTTCAAGTTGACCCAGAGCGTGAGCGTATCTCACTAGGCGTTAAGCAAATTGAAGCAGATCCTTTCAATAACTACCTAGACGCAAACAAAAAAGGTGCTATTGTTAAAGGTAAAGTGACTGAAGTTGACGCGAAAGGTGCAACTGTTGAGCTTATCGAAGGTGTTGAAGGTTACATCCGTGTAGCTGACATCGCTCAAGAGCGTGTTGAAGATGCAACAACTGTTGTTTCTACAGGCGACGAAATTGAAGCTAAATTCGTAGGTGTTGATCGTAAGAACCGTACTATCAGCCTATCAGTTAAAGCTATGTTCGAAGCTGAAGAGAAAGAAGTTCTTGAGAAGCTTAAGAAAGAAGAGCCAGCATTCGAAAATGCAATGGCTGCAGCTTTCAAAAACGCTCAGAAAGACTAATTTCGAGTACAGATAGAAAGGGCACTTTTGCCCTTTCTTTTTATTTTGAGGAAAAATTATGACAAAGTCAGAATTGATAGAACAGTTAGCTGAACAACATATTCATATTCCTGTGAAGGACGTTGAAAATGCCGTTAAAGAGATTCTTGAACAAATGGCAGGGTCATTAGCAGATTCAGATCGCATTGAGATCCGTGGATTTGGTAGTTTTTCGCTACATTACCGTGCCCCTCGTACAGGTCGTAATCCAAAAACTGGTGAAACAGTTGAATTAGATGGTAAACACGTCCCACACTTTAAGCCTGGTAAAGAGCTTAGAGATAGAGTAAACGCAAGTATTGCAGGTTAAGGGTAGGGTAGCAGTTGGTAAAGATCGCCAAAAAAGGATTGTTGTTAGTTCTAATAGTTTTAGCTTTTGTAATAGGTTCTCAAAATCCTTCAGAAGTACAAGTAAACTATATTTTAGCGAGTAGCACTTTACCTCTTGCCACTATTCTCGCAATCACATTTATTATTGGGTTGTTGATTGGTTGTTTAATCGGCACTGCTTCGGTTTCTAAACTAAAGTGGCAGAATTACCGTTTAAATAGAAAAGATAAAGTAAACGCTGATCAGATAAATACTCAATAATGATAGAACTGCTGTTTTTACTTCTTCCTGTTGCTGCTGCTTACGGTTATGTAATGGGAAAGAATAGTGCTAAGAATCAGGCTCATGAACACAGCAGAAAAATAACTTCCGAATATAGTAAAGGGCTAAAATTCTTACTAGACCGTGAAGAAGATCAGGGCCTTGAGCACCTTATTCAACTTCTTGAAGTCTCTGCTGACTCTGTAGAGCATTACCTTACTTTAGCCAGTTTATTTCGCAAACGAGGCGAAATAGATAGAGCAATCAAAATTCATGAACTCCTTCTTAATCAGCCAAATTTAGATGAACGCATCATGTCTGATTGCAGACTAGAGCTTGCGCAAGATTACATTATGGCAGGCTTACTAGACAGTGCTGAAGAGCATTTAATCATTTTGGTTAAGTCAAATAACACACAAGCGCTAGAGCCAATTATCAATTTATACTCACAAATGAGCGAATGGCAAAAAGGTGTGAATATGTTTGAAGCTCATAGTGATTTATTTAGTAAAAGAAGTCATTGTGCCGCAATCGCCAACTTCTATTGCGAAACTGCATTATCTAATCAAACGCCCAAATTAATGGAAAAGACGTTTGCACTAAACCATAAAACAATTCGTCCTATGTATGAACTAGGTTTAGACGCTTACAATAATGAGGATTATGTAAAGAGTATATATTACTGGCGAAAACTAATCTGCAGCTTTGCAGACACGGCACCAATCTATATGGAAAAACTTGAGCACAGTTATAATGCACTCAACTTGCAGTCTCAGTTTTATGAGTTGATCAGTGAGCTATTACCTAAAGGCGGTATGCTGATAAAAATAAAACATTGCCAATCTTTATTAGAATTAAACAAAGGCAATGAAGCGATAGAATTTCTAACTGATAGTTTAAAACGTGAGCCATCAATTAGAGGTTTTAGTTATTTATTAAAACTGCTGAGTAGTAAAAACCACAAACTACAAGATGTATTACATGAAATAGACCATTTGGTTACGTCATACATCAATACCAAACCAGAGTATCAGTGTCGACACTGTGGTTTTACAAGCCATAAATTATATTGGCTTTGTCCTTCTTGTAAGCACTGGGAGACCATACGCCCAAATAAAGGCGTAGATGGTTTTTAAGGCTTATTTAACTTTATTCGATTAGGATTATTATGTCTCAACACGATTCTAAAAAGGTCTTAATTGCGCTTGATTATGACAATGAACAAGCAGCATTAGACTTTGTTAAGCAACTTTCTCCTCAAACGTGTCGCCTTAAAGTCGGTAAAGAAATGTTCACCTATTTCGGTCCTCAGTTTGTTAAACAGTTAGTTGACTTAGGTTTTGATGTCTTTTTAGACCTAAAATTCCATGATATTCCTAATACAGTTGCTAAAGCTGTAACAGCCGCTGCTGAGCTAGGTGTGTGGATGGTTAACGTACATGCAAGTGGTGGTCTAGAAATGATGCAAAAGGCAAAAGAAGCCTTAGCTAAATATGAAAATGGTCCATTACTGATTGCTGTAACTGTTTTAACAAGCATGGATCAGGCACAGTTATCACGCTTAGGTGTTGATAAAACGCCACAAGAGCAAGTTTTATACCTTGCAAAGCTTGCACAAGAAGCTGGCCTTGATGGTGTGGTATGTTCAGCCCAAGAAGCTGAAAGCTTAAAAACTGAATTAGGTGCTGACTTCAAATTAGTGACACCAGGTATTCGCCCTGTTGGTGCAGATGTAGGCGACCAAAAGCGTATTATGACACCAAAGAAAGCGGTTGAAGCGGGAAGTGATTATTTAGTAATTGGACGACCAATTACAAAAGCCAAAGATCCTGTGAAAGCGTTAGAAGCAATTAATTTAGAAATTAATGCTTAACCTGAAAGTTAAACGTATTAAAAAAACAAAGGCAGCGTAAGCTGCCTTTTTCTAAAGTAGTTTTGTTTACTTTTCTTTCAAAGAAATAGACTTAGCTTCGATATCAATCAGGCCTTGCTTAAACAAACCGCCGATGGCTTTTTTAAAGTTTGCTTTACTTGAACCAAAACGTTTCTTAATTTCTTCAGGATCAGATTTATCGCCAAGAGGAATAAAGCCCTCTGAGTTTTTAAGTTCTGACAAAATCTGCTCACCTAGGTCTTTAAATTTTTCAACGCCTTGCTTTTCAAGTACGACATCTATTTTGCCATCTTCTCGAACTTGTTTGATAAAACCTTTCAATTTCTGACCGATAAACAGCCTTTTGAAAACGGTATTAAAAAACACTACACCTGTGTGGCTGTCATTAATGATAACTTTGAAGCCAATATCCGTTTTAGAAGCGACGATTAAATCAACTTCTTCGTTTGGTTTATATGACGGTGTTTCTTTGTCTAAAAATTTCTTTAAGTTGCTAGAAGCACAAATACGTTTACTTGCATTATCTAAATATAACTTTACAAGATAGCTATAGCCTTCACGCATTTTTGGTTTTTGCTCATTGTATGGAGACAAAATATCTTTATCGATACCAATATCTAAGAAAGCACCAACCTTATTTATTTCTTTAACACGTAATAAAGCGAAATCGCCCACTTGGGCAATCACATCTTTAGTCGTAGCAGTTGGGTGACCTAAATTATCTTGGTAGATGAAAACCTGAACGCTATCACCTTCTTCTAAATATTCTGGTACTTCAGATTTCTTCAGAAATACTTCGCCTAGTTGACCGCCGTCTAAATAAGCCCCTTCAGCGCAAAGCTCAGTGATTTGTAAATGTTGTTTTGTGCCTAACATAATTATTCCTCAGTTGGCTTTGGCTTACGTCTTAATGGTGCTGCACCATCTACGTCAAATGGCGCAGGGATAGGCTTTTTATTTTTCTTAATCGGTTTTTTATATGGTTTTTTGTTAACCTTGTTAACCTTTTTAACCGTATCTTTTGATTTAGGGTTAACTTTTTTGGCCGGCTTTGGTGGTCTAAGACCTTTAAATTTACCTTCTAACCCTTCAATGACTTTAAAGTCAGGGATTTCGTGTAAATATGACTTAATGGCCAGATAACTCTTCCAATCTTTAGGACCAACAAATGATACTGCAACACCTTTAAAGCCAGCACGTCCAGTACGACCAATTCGGTGAACATATTCTTCAGCTTGTTTAGGAAGATCGAAGTTAATAACGTGCGTGACGCTTAACAAGTCAAGACCACGCGAAGCAACGTCTGTGGTCACTAATATTTTGAATAAACCGCGACTAAAAGAATCCATAATATCTAAACGTTTAGCTTGCGTTAAATCACCTGCAAGACCTACTGCTGAGATATCCATTTCTTTAAGTATTTCACTAATGCGCTGCGTGTCGTTTCTAGTAGCTGTAAAGATGATGCATTGACCAACAGAATCATCTGTCACTAAATGTTTGAGAAGTGCTTCTTTGTGGTCAAGGTGATCAGCAAAATATAGCGCTTGCTCAATATCGTCGTGCTTCTGTTGCGCATCACTCAAAATGATGCGTTTTGGTGTTTTTAATAGCTGACGAGAAGTGACTTCAACTTGTGCATGGTCTAAAGTCGCCGAAAATAGCAATGTTTGTCTTAGGCGATGATCTGCAGATTGATTGATTAAATTTAATTGTTCTTCGAAACCTAAATCTAACATGCGATCAGCTTCATCGAAAATTAACAGTTCTAAACCGTTTAATTGCACGGTGTTTTGAGAAAGGTGATCAGCCAAGCGACCTGGGGTAGCCACAACAATGTGTGGGTTTTTACGAAGTGCTTTCACTTGGTCGTTAAAGTTCTCACCACCGAGAATTTTTACTAAAGAAATATTGGTGCTTGCAATTAACAGTCGGCATTGATTAAAAACTTGTGTCGCGAGTTCACGTGTAGGTGCAATGATAAGCGCTCTTGGATCGCGCTTACTTAATGCTTTTTGCTTCATTATTCTGTGCACTGCAGGCAGTAAGAAAGCCAATGTCTTACCAGAGCCAGTTTTAGATTGTGCAAATACATCGTGACCTGCGATTGCAGTCGGAACGGCCTGAGCCTGAATTTCAGTAGGTGAAACTATCCCTTGGTGCGAAAGTTGTTGAGCCAAGCGGCTATCAATACCTAATTCGGTAAATTGCAAAGTTACTACTCCAAATAAAGTTTAAGCAGCAATTATATCAAACAGAGTTCTGCAACACAGGGATATTTTAGCTTTATTAGTGCATTTTTTTGTTAAATCCGTACAATACCGCCTCCGGCGCCGGATTTACGATCCGGTAGTTAGCTATTAGTCGTGCTTAAGAACTAATAGCCTTATTCAAAGCTAATTAGGAATATTATGTCTGCTCAATATGTTGTATGTGCACTTTATAAATTCGTTTCACTACCAAACTTCAAAGAAATTCGTCAGCCTCTTTTAGAGGTTATGGAAGCAAATGAAGTACGTGGTACTTTACTACTTGCTGCTGAAGGCATTAACGGTACTGTTGCAGCAAAACGTGAAGGTATTGATACATTACTTACTTGGTTAGATGCACAACCAGGTTTGGATAATATTGTTTCTAAAGAGTCTTATGACGAAACGTGTCCGTTCTATAGAACAAAGGTAAAACTTAAAAAAGAAATCGTGACCATGGGTGTCGAAGGCATTGATCCTCTAAAAGTGGTTGGTTCTTACGTTAAGCCAAAAGATTGGAACGCGCTTATCTCGGACCCAGATGTTGTGGTTGTTGATACACGTAATGATTACGAGATTGAAATCGGCACGTTTAAACATGCAATCGATCCGAATACTAAGACTTTCCGTGAATTCCCTGAGTGGGCAGAGAAAAACTTAGACCCTACAAAAAATAAGAAAGTTGCCATGTTCTGTACTGGCGGTATTCGTTGTGAAAAGTCGACTGCTTATATGAAAGAGCAGGGCTTTGATGAAGTTTACCACTTAGAAGGCGGCATTCTTAAGTATCTTGAAGATGTACCAAAAGAAGAATCTTTATGGCAAGGTGAGTGCTTCGTTTTTGATAACCGTGTAGCTGTTGATCATGACTTACAAAAAGGTCAATACGACCAGTGTCATGCTTGTCGTATGCCAATTACTGAAGAAGAAAAGCAAAAGCCTGAATATGAAGAGGGTGTTTCTTGTCACCACTGTATCGACAATGTGACTGAAGAACAGCGTGCTCGTTTCGCTGAACGTCAAAAGCAGATGAAATTAGCCCAAGAGCGCGGCGAAGGCCATATCGGGCATGAAGCTCAGGAAGCTTTACTTCAGCGCAAACAAGTAAAACAACAGCAAAAAGAAGCGCAACGAAAAGCTTTAAAATCATAATTAAGAAAGCGCTCAATTGAGCGCTTTTTTGTTTCCCGTGACGGTTGTTTTATAGTCAGTATATTTGTTAGTCTTATAAAGATATTAATAATAATAAAATCATGTGACACTTTATGGGTAATCTATTTTTAAAAGAAAAAGAGAATTGGTGGGTTTGGCTATTGTGGTCGTTGATTGGAGCTAGTCTTTCTTTCTATTCATCTTATGTCACTGAGCAGGTTCACTATCTATTTTTTCCCGCTTCATTTTTGCTTTTAGCGCTTACCTGGTGGATGAACTATAGCAAACGCTATGAATTTTCTAGAGCTTTTAAAGTGTTGCTTTTTGTCGGAAGCATTTCATTTACACCACTTTTATATACACAAAATTACACCTTAGATGAGATCACAAAGTTATTTGTTGATTCAGCATTTGTACTCTTAAGTCTAACATGCGTGAGTTTAATGGGGGCTTTTATAGCAAAACGACCAAAACAGTATTATTAGTAATCAAACAATCCAATATTGGTTCTTTTTTTAAAATAATACTTTACAAGAATTATAAAACTCTCTATCATTCGCGCCAACAACGGAGAGATGGCTGAGTGGTTGAAAGCACCGGTCTTGAAAACCGGCATACGTTAATAGCGTATCTAGGGTTCAAATCCCTATCTCTCCGCCACCTCATTCCCAAAACCGCCTTTAGGCGGTTTTTTTCGTTTGGAGGAAGTATGAAACTTGATTTGGTAAAGCGTTTTTCACTTTGGATCATTTTTAGTTTTTTCTATGTCAGTGGCTTGGAAATGGCATTGCAATTATCGATTGATGCGCAACAAGACCCTAACCTTCTTAACACCGTTCTCTACACATTTCTGTTTAATCTATTAGTTGGTCACTTAATTGTGAAGTACGAAAAAGTATGGCCAATATTCTGTGCAACCATAGTTGGTACTTTTGGAATTATTGGCTTTGGATATTTTTTCACAGAGCAACTCATCGACTACAGTAAAGAGTTAAAACTTTCATTAGTTTTAAGCTTACCTTTTGCAACATTTGTCGTGATAGAGCTAAAAAAATTAATGGACAAGCAGCAAGCAGAGTAACCTTTATCTCAATCTGCAGTGTGTTACACTGCAACATTCTTTAAATTAAAAAAGCGAAAATTTACATGTCTGATTTATTTAATACAGGTGCAGAAAAAGCAAGCTACGGTATCGGTCTTCAAATGGGCGAGCAGCTTAAAGCTAACCCTTTCGACGGTCTTAACCTTCACTCAGTGTTTGAAGGTATGAAAGATGCGTATGCTGGTGAAGCACTTCGTGTTGAAATCCCTGAGATCCAAGCTGCATTTGAAGCAATCAATGCAGAAATTCAAAAGCGTCGCGAAGAAGAAGCTAAAGTTTTAGCTGCTGAAGGTACGGCTTTCCTAGAAGATAACGCTAAGCGTGCAGAAGTAACTGTTACTGAGTCAGGCTTACAGTATGAAGTTCTAGCAACAGGTGAAGGTGACAAGCCAGCTGCAGACTCAACTGTACGCGTTCATTACCACGGTACATTAATCAACGGTACAGTTTTCGACAGCTCTGTTGAACGTGGTCAACCTGCTGAGTTCCCAGTAAACGGTGTTATCAAAGGTTGGACTGAAGCACTTCAACTAATGGCGCCTGGTGCTAAATTCCGTCTATATATCCCGCATGACCTAGCATACGGTGAGCGTGGTGCTGGTGCATCAATCGCACCATTCTCAACACTTGTATTCGATGTTGAGCTATTAGAAGTTCTTTAATTAAGAATTTACCACTTTTTCAATTTCACTCAGTGAATTGAATCAGCTAAAAAATCCTCGTTTTGAACGGGGATTTTTTTTGCATAAGTTTTTGGTTCATATATTTGTAACACACAAAAAAAGCGCCAATTTGGCGCTTTTTTATAAGCTAATGCTTATTAGTAGTTTGCATTACCTTTAGTACGAGGGAAAGCAATAACATCACGTACATTGCCCATACCTGTTACATAAGCAACCAAGCGCTCAAAGCCTAAACCAAAGCCTGAGTGAGGCACTGTGCCATACTTACGTAGATCGCGGTACCAGCTATAGTCTTCTTTGTGTAGACCCATCTCTTCTAAACGCGCATCTAGTACATCTAAACGCTCTTCACGTTGAGAGCCACCGATGATCTCACCAATGCCTGGTGCTACTACGTCCATAGCTGCTACTGTTTTGCCATCTTCATTCTGGCGCATGTAGAATGCTTTAATGTCACGAGGGTAGTTTTTAATTACTACTGGTGCTTTAAAGTGCTCTTCTGCAAGATAACGTTCATGTTCAGATTGTAAATCTACACCCCATTCAACTGGGAACTCAAATTTCTTACCACAGTTTTCAAGGATTGTAATTGCATCAGTATAATCAACTTGTGCGAAATCTTTTTCAACAAACTCTTCTAAACGAGAGATCGCTGTTTTCTCGATACGTTGTGCGAAAAATTCCATATCGTCACGACGTTCATCAAGTACTGCTTTAAATACATACTTAAGCATATCTTCAGCAAGGCTAGCGATGTCTTCTAAGTCAGCAAATGCAACTTCTGGCTCTACCATCCAGAACTCAGCAAGGTGACGAGACGTATTTGAGTTCTCGGCACGGAAAGTTGGGCCAAATGTGTAGATCTTTGACATCGCACTTGCATATGTTTCGCCATTTAACTGACCAGAAACAGTTAAGAAGGCTTCTTTACCGAAGAAATCTTCAGTGTAGTCGATGTCACCTTTATCTGTAAGCGGTAGGTTCTGCATATCTAATGTTGATACCCGGAACATTTCACCCGCACCTTCACAGTCACTCGCTGTGATGATTGGTGTACTGATCCACATGTAACCACGTTCGTGGAAGAAGCGGTGAATGGCTTGTGATAAACAATTGCGAACACGTGTCACTGCACCAATTACGTTTGTACGAGGACGTAAGTGCGCGTGTTCACGTAAGAATTCGATACTATGGCGCTTCGCAGCCATAGGGTAAGTATCAGGGTTTTCAACTAAGCCGATAACTTCAACCGTATCAGCTTGAATTTCGAAAGCTTGACCTTGACCCTGAGATTCAACCAGCTTACCCGTTACGCTAACTGAGCAACCTGTAGTTAAATTGGTAACTTCATCATAATTATTGAGCGAATTCGGAACAACTGCTTGAATAGGGTTAAAACAAGAACCGTCGTGTACGGCTAAGAAAGAAATACCTGCTTTAGAATCGCGGCGTGTACGGATCCAACCTTTTACTGTTACTTGGCTGTCTACCGCAACGGTGCCTTTAAGTAGCTCCGTTATCGCTATGTGGCTCATCTTCACTCCAATGATTTAGTTACTCTAATAATTATTTAAACTGTCGTACCCTTTGGTACGAGGGCATTATCTTACCTGTGATGAGCAAATAAAAAAACCATTTATGACAACTCTTTTCAGCTCACTAGCACTAAATAACTCTCTATGTATAAGTATCATGACTAATTTGCTTAAATATGGCATCATTGGCGTATATTCAGTGATAAAAATAAGTAATTAGTTGAGAGGCAATGAAGCAAGTTTTTATTCTAAGAGGGCTCCCAGGTTCAGGCAAAAGCCATTATGCACAAAACTTAGTCGATGAACTCGTCACAGGTGATGAAACACAATACGCGATTTGTGCGACAGACGATTATTTTTATAACGAACAAGGTGAGTATCATTTCGATAAATTCAAGCTATCAGAATTTCATAATTTGAATCTTGCTCGTTATATCAATGCGCTTTCTGAGGGCATCCCACTTGTGATCGTTGATAACACAAATATTAAAAAATGGGAGTTTGTCGCTTATGCACAAGCAGCCCATGCACTTGGCTATCAAGTCAAAGAAGTAGTAGTAGGTGAAATCAAAGATAAATCATTACAACATTTATATGCTAAACGTAATACACATAACGTCGCTTTAAGAACCATCAGTAAAATGGCCTATATGTTTGAATGGTAATGCTTGGTTAAGTATTTAGATTTAACTTCTGCAATTAAATAAAAAAACCCGCTTTAAGCGGGTTTTTTTCATTCTACTTATAGATTAAGCATTTTCTAGTGCAGTACGTGCATCTACGAATTCCATGTTGAAGCCTTCAGCAACTTCTTTACATGTAATTTGACCGTTGATTACGTTTAAGCCATTCATGAAGTGATCGTCTTCAAGAAGTGCAGCTTTATAGCCCTTGTTAGCAAGCTTAATAATGTATGGTAGCGTTGCATTGTTAAGTGCAAACGTTGAAGTACGCGGAACAGCACCAGGCATGTTAGCAACACAATAGTGAACAACGTCATCAACGATGTATGTTGGTTCAGCGTGTGTAGTTGCTTTAGAAGTTTCAATACAACCACCTTGGTCGATTGCAACGTCAACGATTGCAGAACCAGGCTTCATGTTCTTGATGTGCTCAGCAGTAACTAGTTTTGGTGCTGCTGCACCAGGGATAAGAACACCACCGATTACAAGATCAGCTTCTAGTACGTGCTTCTCTAGAGCGTCAGCAGTTGAGTATACTGCTTTAACACGATTACCGAATTGCGCGTCTACACGACGAAGAACGTCAACGTTACGGTCTAGAACAACAACATCAGCGCCCATGCCTACAGCCATTTGTGCTGCATTATTACCAACCATACCAGCACCGATAACAACTACTTTAGCAGGCTCAACACCAGGTACACCACCTAGAAGCATACCGCGACCTGCATTTGATTTTTCAAGTGCCTGAGCGCCAGCTTGAATTGACATACGGCCAGCAACTTCTGACATAGGCGCAAGAAGTGGTAAGCCACCACGAGCGTCAGTTACAGTTTCGTATGCGATACAGATAGACTTGCTCTTAACAAGGTCTTCAGTTTGTGGAAGATCTGGTGCAAGGTGAAGGTAAGTGAATAGGATTTGACCTTCACGTAACATAGCGCGCTCAACAGCTTGAGGCTCTTTTACTTTTACAATCATGTCTGCTTTTGCAAAAACATCAGCAGCTGTTGGTAAGATTTCTGCACCAACTGCAATGTAATCTTCGTCAGTAAAACCAATGCCAATACCAGCATTTGTTTCAACAACAACTTGGTGGCCGTGGTTAATTAATTCACGAACACTTGCTGGAACCATACCAACACGGTATTCATGGTTTTTTATTTCTTTAGGTACACCGATAAGCATAATAATCGCCTCATATATAAGAACGGGATAAAATTTTCGACTATTATATTGGTCATTAGCTAGTATGTCCTACCTTTTTTAGTGTATCTTCTAGATATAAATTCTAAAAAGCATCGTATGGCAGATTAAAACTCTGGAAAGCACATGTACCAACAGTTAGATCGAATAGATAGAAACATTTTAGTAGAACTTCAGAAAGATGGCAGACTTTCAAATGTAGAGTTAGCAAGGAGAATTGGACTTAGTGCAACGCCTTGTTTAGAACGTGTAAAAAAGCTAGAGCGAGAAGGCTATATAAAAGGGTATAAAGCAGTTGTTGACCCAGCAAAGTTAGGGCAGGGGCTTTTAGTTTATGTAGAAGTAACAGTAAATAAGAATAGCCCAGATGTATTCGATAAATTCAATCAGGCAGTGAGAAAGCATGATGAAATAATAGAATGTCACTTAGTGTCTGGTAATTTTGACTTTTTACTAAAAACACGAGTAACAGATATGTCTGAGTATCGAGGTGTTTTGGGCGACATACTGCTGCAATTACCAAATATAAGTGAAAGTCGCACTTATGTTGTTATGGAAGAGGTAAAAGGGGAGCTCGGAGAAGTAATAAAACCCTGTGAAGCTTAGTTATTTCTTGGTATTGTTATAGTTATTACAAAAGCGTGCTTAAGCGCTTATTCAGATAAAAAAGATTTTAATATCCAAAAGTTTAGATTTACCAAAAAAGCATCACTTGCACTCAATAAAAAATCTAAACCAAGGCAAACTAGGGGTAAACGCACTTTATGCGTCTTAATGGAATTCAGAGGCTACTTGAAACTGGCCTGATCGTCAGCACATTCACGGCATTATTCACTTTATGTGCCTTGATAAGCTTTGACCCATCAGATCCTGCTTGGTCTCAAACAGGTGAATATCTTGAAGTAAAAAATATCACAGGCACAGCAGGTGCGTGGGTTGCTGATATTTTGCTAGTCAGTTTTGGTTGGATGGCTTTTTTAGTTCCTGCAGCTATTCAATTAGCAGGCTATTTGTTGTTTAAGAAGCCACATAAGCTTTTTCACCTTGACTATGTCACTCTCGCTTTGAGGCTTATTGGGCTAGTTTTGTTTGTGTCTTCAGCAAGTGCCATTAGTAGCATCAACTTTGATGATATCTACCACGTGTCTTCAGGTGGATTTATTGGCGACGTCGTTCGTGATGCGATGCTCCCGGCTTTCAAATTCACGGGCACTTCAATCATTTTATTATGTTTTTTCTTTGCAGGTTTAACCTTAATGACGGGGGTTTCATGGGTTGAGTTTGTTGACTATATCGGTGAAAAGGTTATTAAAGCTTGTCGTTTATTATTTAATAAGTTCCAAGACTTCCAATCAAACAAGCAAGTACAGCCTGTTGTTAGACAAGAAACTGAAGTTCAGTTAGATGAAATGACAACTCTTGAAGATATGTCAGATAAAACCGAAGTCACCCATGCTGAATCTGAAACTACTTCTCAACAATCGCTAGAGCAAAAACCAATTGCGAAGTTAAAAGACAGGCTATTTACAAAGAGAACTGAATCAGAATCAAATCGTGACACTGCAAGCACAGCAATGGCAAGTGAACCTAGCCTCGATAGCTCAAATTTGGATAAGTCTCGAGCAGATGTATTTGATGAATTAGATGACATTTTAGAGCAAGAAATCAACTTTTCAGCGATTGATGATGACGACTTTGATGCGTCTAGCGCGTTACAAGGGTTAGACGATGCACCTGTTCTAGCTCAAGAGCCAGAAACCCGAGTTCAGTCTCCAGCAAGACCACTAAAACCAAAAGCAGAACCTGAAAAACCAGTTTTCGTGCCAGAGCCAACAGCGAAAGAAAAGTTTGAAGAATTGCTGAATGCTGAGCCGCCAAAAGATCCACTTCCTTCACTCGATTTATTAGACAGACCTGATAAACAGAAAAATCCAATATCAAAAGAAGAATTGGATGCTGTTTCTCGTCTTGTCGAAGTGAAGCTACTTGATTTTAATATTCAAGCGAGTGTAGTGGGGGTGTACCCAGGTCCCGTTGTCACGCGATTTGAGCTCGATTTAGCACCGGGTATTAAAGTTGCGAAAATCACCGGTCTAGCAAAAGATTTAGCGCGTTCATTATCAGCTGTCAGTGTTCGAGTTGTAGAAGTGATCCCAGGTAAAACCTATGTTGGTCTTGAACTACCAAACAAACACAGAGAAATTGTACGCCTTTCAGAAGTAATTAACGCCCCTAAATTTGAACAAAACCCATCACCATTGACCATGGTTTTAGGTAAAGACATTGCTGGTCAGCCTGTGGTTGCAGATTTAGGTAAAATGCCGCATTTATTAGTTGCGGGTACAACGGGTTCAGGTAAATCTGTTGGTGTAAATGTTATGATTTTGAGCTTGCTTTACAAGTCTCCGCCAGAAGATGTGCGTATGATCATGATAGACCCGAAAATGCTTGAACTGTCTGTCTATGAAGGTATTCCGCACTTATTATGTGAGGTTGTCACAGACATGAAAGAAGCGTCAAATGCACTGCGATGGTGTGTTGGCGAGATGGAACGCCGTTACAAACTCATGTCAGCACTTGGTGTTCGTAACTTAAAAGGTTACAACCAAAAAGTGCTTGCGGCCAAAGAAGCGGGTCAACCAATTTTAGATCCCCTTTTCAAAGACACAGATGGTATGGCGAATGAGCCTGAAGAGCTAGATAAACTGCCAAGTATCGTTGTTGTGATTGACGAGTTTGCCGACATGATGATGATTGTAGGCAAAAAAGTTGAAGAGTTGATTGCGCGAATAGCACAAAAAGCACGTGCTGCAGGTATTCACTTAGTGCTTGCAACACAAAGACCGTCTGTTGATGTTATTACAGGTCTTATCAAAGCGAATATTCCAACTCGTATGGCTTTCCAAGTATCAAGTAAAATTGACTCTCGTACCATTTTAGATCAGCAAGGTGCAGAAAACTTACTTGGCATGGGTGACATGCTGTATTTACCACCGGGAACCAGCGTACCAATTCGTGTTCACGGCGCGTTTGTTGATGACCATGAAGTGCATGCTGTTGTAAGCGACTGGAAAGCCCGCGGTAAGCCGAATTACATTGAAGAAATCTTGTGTGGTGATGCCACTGAAGATATTTTATTACCGGGTGAAACACCAGAAGGTGGCGACGACGAGTCTGATCCACTTTATGACGAAGCCGTTAGCTTTGTTATTGAATCAGGCAAGGTGTCTGTTTCGAGTGTGCAACGTAAGCTTCGTGTCGGTTATAACCGAGCTGCTCGTTTAGTTGAACAAATGGAAGCGTCAGGTGTCGTAAGTTCACCAGGGCACAATGGTGCTCGAGAAGTATTAGTCCCTAAAGGGGGAGTAAATTAAATGATGAAAAAAACACTATTATCAAGTTTAATCGGTTTGTCTTCGCTGTTTTTGTCACAAACCGCATTTGCAGATGCTGCAATTGAACTTAAAGCTAAACTCTCTGAAATGACG
The DNA here is from genome assembly GCF_056629255.1 of Pseudoalteromonas sp. NFXS53. Classification (NCBI taxonomy): domain Bacteria; kingdom Pseudomonadati; phylum Pseudomonadota; class Gammaproteobacteria; order Alteromonadales; family Pseudoalteromonadaceae; genus Pseudoalteromonas; species Pseudoalteromonas sp. NFXS53. The sequence goes on from NZ_JBWVBR010000009.1 coordinate 157,317, forward strand.
ACGTTTAAAGCGAGTTTTAATCAAAAAGTAACGGATGAGCAAGGTGAAGTATTACAAACTGGCTCGGGTAACTTAGCGTTAGCACAGCCTTTAAAAATTCATTGGCAACAACAAGAGCCTGACTCAACTATGTTGGTTTCTGATGGTCATCGTGCTTATTATTACGATGAATTTGCAGAGCAAGTGACCATTATGGCCAGTCTTAATCTGATCGAAACAACGCCTTTTGTTTTATTAACTACAAATGCAAAAACACAATGGGAAAAGTATCAGGTTTCTAAGACTAAAGATAACTACAAAATCATCCCTAAATCGACAACAGACTCGCAAGTAGAGTCGTTAGAATTACAATTTAATACTGACAAACAACTTTCAAAAATATTGGTGGTGGATTTATCCGGTCAATTAACTGAGTTTAAATTTTCAGATATCAAATTGAACGGTACTTTAAATAGTGACCTGTTTAATTTTACCATTCCTGAACATGTTGTAATTGACGACCAAACACAAAGTGAATAGTTTTTGTGAGTAATTTAGGATTTGATTTTGGCAACGATGTAAAGCCATTGGCCGCAAGAATGCGGCCAACACAGTTAGAAGACTACATCGGCCAATCACATATATTAGCCGCTGATAAACCCTTATATAAAGCCATACTGTCTGGCAGAGCACATAGCCTAATCGTTTGGGGGCCGCCAGGCGTTGGCAAAACTACCATTGCTGAAATAATTGCTAACCATGCCAATGCGCGCATTCAGCACTTATCTGCTGTGACTTCAGGTGTAAAAGAAATCCGTGAAGCAGTGCTAGAAGCTAAACAAAACCTTAGTATGGGACAAAGAACTTTATTGTTCGTTGATGAAGTTCATCGATTTAACAAGTCTCAACAAGATGCTTTTTTACCTCACATTGAAGATGGCACTTTTATTTTCATTGGTGCCACTACTGAAAACCCAAGTTTCGCCCTGAATAACGCGATTCTATCGCGGGCACGTGTTTACACTTTAAAGGCTTTAACCGATGAAGAACTTGTTCAGGTATTAAAACGCGCAATTAGCAAAGATGAGGCACTTTCAAAGCTGCAAATCACGGTGTCTGATGCGCAACTTATGCAAATCTCGCAGGTAAGTAGTGGTGATGCTAGAAAAGCCTTGAATTTACTTGAGCAAGCTGTTGAGCTATCTGATCAACATGGCCAAGTGGTTATTACATCTGATGTACTTAATCAGCTATTACCTTCTCATTTTGCAAAATATGATAAAGGCGGAGACTTATTCTATGACCTGATCTCAGCGTTTCATAAATCAGTTAGGGGGAGCGATCCAGATGCTGCGCTTTATTGGTATTGTAGAATTCTTGCTGGTGGTGGCGACCCACTCTATGTTGCAAGACGCCTTTTAGCCATCGCCACCGAAGATATTGGGAATGCTGATCCAAGAGCAATGCAAGTAGCATTAAATGCGTGGGATATTTTCCAACGTGTAGGGCCAAGTGAAGGCGAGAGAGCCATTGCACAGGCGACTCTCTATTTAGCCAGTGCAGCAAAAAGTAACGCAGTTTATATAGCATTTAATCAAGCTAAACAAGATGCAGCAACCGACCCAGATTATCAAGTACCCGTTCATTTACGCAACGCACCGACAAAGCTCATGAAAGAGCTAGGTTATGGTGACGAATATCGATATGCCCATAATGAAGAAGGGGCATTTTCCGCAGGTGAAAATTACTTTCCTGAAGAAATCAAAGACAGACAATATTATGTGCCCTCTGAGCGCGGCTTAGAAAAGCAGATCAAAGATAAGCTTGAATATTTAAAGTCATTAAATCAAATGAGTGTGAACAAAAGATATTCAAATGATTAAAATGTACCTCTCAATTGCACTTGGAGGCGCACTTGGTGCGTGTTTAAGGTTTTTTATTAGTGATACAATGCTTAAACTGCTGGGTAGGGGATTCCCATTTGGCACTTTGACCGTTAATATAATCGGTTCATTATTATTGGGAGTTGTATTTGGCTTACTTGAAAAACAAGTACTCGCGGTAAGCCCTTATAAGTCACTTATTGTGATTGGTTTCTTAGGTGCATTAACAACTTTCTCTACATTCTCGATGGACTCTTTGTTGCTACTTCAACAAGGGCAAATTGTGAAGATGATTCTCAATATCACCTTAAATGTGGTGTTATGTATTTTTATGGCTTGGTTAGGCCTTAACTTAGTCATGCAAAAAGGTTAAAAGCAAAATGTTAGATTCAAAATATTTACGTCAGGATATTGCTGAAGCAGCAGCTCGACTAGCTAAACGTGGCTTTGAGCTTGATGTTGATGCGATTAATGCTTTAGAAGAGCAACGCAAAGCGCTTCAAACAAAAACACAAGAATTACAAAGCGAAAGAAATAGCCGCTCCAAAGCAATTGGTCAAGCAAAAGCAAAAGGCGAAGATATTCAGCCACTACTAGACGCTGTTGCTAACTTAGGCGACCAACTTACAGCGGCTAAGAACGAACAAGATGAAATTTTGGCTAAGCTAAATAATATCGCTTTAACTTTACCTAACTTACCGGCAGAAGATGTGCCTGCTGGTAGCGATGAAAGTGAAAATGTTGAAATCATCAAGTGGGGCGAACCTAAGCAATACGATTTCGAAGTTAAAGATCACGTAGATTTAGGCGAAGCGCTAGACAAAGGCCTAGACTTTGAAACGGGTGTTAAACTAACTGGCTCTCGCTTCACTGTAATGCGTGGTGGTGTTGCGCGTATGCACCGTGCACTTGTTCAATTCATGCTTGATACACATGCAGATAAGCATGGTTACACAGAAATGTACGTACCTTACCTGGTAAACAAAGACAGCTTATTAGGTACAGGTCAATTACCGAAATTCGCAGGTGACTTATTCCATACTAAAGGTTTAATCAACGACGACGGTGAGGAGCAAGAAGGTTTCAGCTTAATTCCAACAGCTGAAGTACCGCTTACAAACTGTGCGCGTGATGAAATCTTCGATGAAAAAGAACTACCAATCAAAATGACTGCACACACACCGTGTTTCAGAAGTGAAGCGGGTAGTTACGGCCGTGATACGCGTGGTTTAATTCGTCAACACCAGTTTGATAAAGTAGAACTTGTGCAACTTGTAAAACCAGAAGACTCAATGGCTGCGCTTGAAGAGCTTACTGGTCACGCTGAATATATTTTACAAGCATTAGAGCTACCTTACAGAAAAGTCGTTTTATGTACTGGTGATATGGGCTTTGGTGCAACAAAAACATACGATCTAGAAGTATGGTTACCAGCGCAAGACACGTACCGTGAAATTTCATCTTGCTCAAATATGTGGGATTTCCAAGCACGACGTATGCAAGCACGTTTCCGTCGTCAAGGTGAGAAGAAGCCTGAACTACTTCATACATTAAATGGTTCTGGTTTAGCTGTTGGTCGTACGTTAGTAGCTATTTTAGAAAACTACCAACAAGCAGATGGTTCAATCGTGGTACCAGAAGTATTACGTCAATACATGGGCGGTTTAGAAGTTATTAATTAAGACTTCTTTCAATAACTGTTTATACGATCAAGGTCGCTTTATGGCGGCCTTTTTTGTGCCTGTAAGATCCTAATAAATAGGCACTTTATTTAGGCAAATAATTACAGTGAAATGGCAATGTGAATTTTCATGGATCTTGCATATTTAATTTATAGATTTAAATTAAATAAATTTTAATCTTAATTTTTATTTGTTATTTATTTAAATTATTCTTTTTTGGCTTGAGTTAATTTTAATTGTGTAAATTATATTGCAGCTATATGAAGAATATGTTTTATTAGGTTTCAAGGGTTGGCCAATCCTGCTTTTATGAAGCGTTAAAGTCATTTCTTTAACAGTCTTCGTGTTCTCGTATTTACAAAATTAGACTTTATAAAACATGCATCATTTTAATTTGAGCGTAAAGGCTAATAACATTTGAATTTTACGTTTTTATTAACTATTCATTAAATGTTGCAATGTTTTGCAGTGTTAATAAACAAAAGGTGAGGATTTACCTATGAAGAGACAAAAGCGTGATCGATTAGAAAGAGCACATTCCCAAGGATATAAAGCAGGTTTAGCAGGACGCTCAAAAGAACTTTGTCCATATCAACAATTAGAATCTAGATCAGAATGGTTAGGCGGGTGGCGAGAAGCCGTTGACGACCGCAACATGTTTAAAACTTAATTTATAGAGAATTTAATACAACAAAGCCCTCAATTGAGGGCTTTGTTGTTACAGTAACTTTTTAAAAAGTCTAATTAGAAAGCGCTGGTATCTTGGAAAAGACCTACTTTAAGATCTTTTGCTTCATAGATAACGCGACCATCTACTTCAACTGTACCGTCAGCCATACCCATGAATAATTTACGTTTAATTACTCGCTTCATATCTACACGGTAAGTCACTTTTTTAGCCGTTGGTAAGATTTGACCTGTGAATTTAACTTCGCCTACACCTAGTGCACGACCAAGACCAGGGCCTCCTGACCAACCTAAGAAAAAGCCAACGATCTGCCACATTGCGTCTAGACCAAGACAGCCAGGCATTACAGGGTCGCCTTTAAAGTGGCAATCGAAGAACCAAAGGCTAGGGTCAATGTCTAACTCTGCAATAATTTGACCTTTGCCAAATTCACCACCGTTATCGTTGATCTCAATGATGCGATCCATCATTAGCATGTTGTCACTTGGTAAACGGCAGTTGCCTTCACCAAACATTTCACCACGACCACATAGGATCAATTCTTCTTTTGTGTAGCTGTTCTTTGGTTCCATAGTATTAATACTTTTTCTTCAAAATAAAAATTCAGGCTACTTTAGCTTACAGATGTACGCCAAACAACTCTGAACAGTTGATTATTGTTAATATTTTAAACATTTAAGCATTTTTATATGACAACTTGCATTAACTTGGGCGATTTTTAGAATACATTTCTTTATAATGATTCTTGTTAACTTAGTTCATTTTGGATCGACATGATTTTATTCGTAGACGCTTTAACTGTTATTGATTTTTCTTACTTTTGTAATAAAAGAGGGCCGGTAGGTGAAAGTTGGATTGCTGACTTAACACTTCATGGAGACTTGAATGATGAGTCTATGGTTTTAGATTTTGCACTGGTAAAAAAACAGATTAAACGCATTATCGATGACACAATCGACCATAAGCTTGCAATACCTGCAGGTTTAAATGGTTCGTACAGTATTGAAAACGAACAAGTGAAGTTAGATGCTCAATTCGCTGACAAACAGCACATTGCGATGTATGCACCAGAACAAGCTATTTGCTTAATTGATGCTGTAACAGTGAATGAACAATCAGTGATAGCGTTTTTGAAGCAGCAAATTATGCCTAAGATGCCTGCAAACGTAAAAGACATCGATATTGAACTTCGTCCAGAACAAACTTCTAGCTTTTATTACCACTACAGCCATGGCTTGAAGAAGCATGATGGCAATTGTCAGCGAATCGTTCACGGCCACCGCTCGTTAATTGGTATTAGCCTCGATAACATTCCTATGCCTCGTCTGCAAAAAGAATGGTCACGTAAATGGGAAGACATTTACCTAGGCTCTGAAGAAGACTTGATTGATAACTCAGAACTTAAACATATTAAAGCTTTAGACTCTGATTATGCCTTTGCATACACGTCTACACAGGGCTATTTCGAATTAGCAATCAGTAAAGCGCGTTGTGATCTTTTACCTTGTGATACAACAGTAGAGTGTATTGCTGATTACTTAGCAACAGAAATTAAAAAAACGCACCCTGACAATGCCGTAAAAGTAAAAGCATTTGAGGGTGTAGGCAAAGGAGCCATTGCATATGCTTAAAGCCGCATTGTTCGCTTTAGTTGGTTTGACTGCAAGTGTTAGTTCAATGGCACTGGAACTTAAAGGCAGTCTAACGCAAGGCGGTATGATCATTGGTAAGCTAGACAAGCCTAACTCGGTTTATTTTAATGGCAAAGCATTAAAAATAACCAAAGAAGGAGAGTTTGTGTTCGGCTTTGGTCGAGATGCAGGTACAAAGCATGCGTTAACTTGGGTTGACCAAGCAGGTAAACAGCATACTCAAGATATTGTGATCACTAAGCGCGAATATAAAATTGATCGCATTACGGGTGTTGAAAAGAAATACGTTTCACCACCAGAGTCTGTACTTGCTCGTATCAAAGATGATGCAAAACGTGTGCGAGCTGCGCGAGCTGGTGAATCTAACTTTACTTATTTTAAAGACACCGTTTTACGTCCAGCCAAAGGCCGCATTTCAGGTGTTTATGGCAGTCAGCGCTTTTTTAATGGCAAACCAAGAAACCCACATTTTGGTTTAGACATTGCCAATAAAACGGGCACGCCAGTTTGGGCACCACTTACGGGTAAAGTGGTCATGGCAGACCCTGATCTATACTATAGTGGTGGTACTGTGATCATAGACCATGGTCATGGCATTACTTCAACCTATATTCACCTTAATAAAATACACGTTAAGGTGGGTGATAAGGTTGAAGTGGGTGACCATTTTGCAGATATAGGTGCGACAGGCCGTGTGACAGGTCCACATTTAGATTGGCGTTTCAACTGGTTCAATGAACGTCTTGACCCAGCATTATTAATGACAGATAAATTAGCAAATACGAAGTAGTAACTTAAATGAATGATATTGAAAAACAAGCCTTGATTGAGCAACGCATTAAAGAGTCTGTTACGTCTGTAACTAAGACTGTTTTTCCTGGACGCACCAATCATCACAATACTTTATTTGGTGGTGATGCACTGGCTTGGATGGATGAAGTTGCATTTATCGCCGCAACACGTTTTTGTCGAAAGCCTTTAGTTACTATTTCTTCAGATAGAGTAGATTTTAAAGAAGCAATTCCAGCGGGCACTTTCGCTGAATTAGTAGCGACTGTATCGCATGTTGGTAATACCAGCTTAAAAGTAGATGTTAATATCTTCTTAGAACGCATGCACAAAGATGATAAACATTTAGCTATTTCAGGCAGCTTTACCTTTGTTGCTGTTGATGATAATCACAGACCAACGCCAGTTGTATGTGAACATATGCTTAAAGGCTTTAAATAGCACTTATGTAATGAGGGCGCTTTTGCCCTCATATTTCATCTGTAATTTCTTCGATAATACTAAATAGCTGCTCTTCTTCCATATCAAGATGATCTATAACGTCATCCATGATGTTTTGCCATTCACCATTTATTTCACTTGGTTGCTCTTTCAAAAAAGCACAGTGCCTTGAGAGTTTGAGAATACACAGTAAGTCTAAGCCGAGTTTATCCAATTCTTCTGATTGGAATAAGCCATCGGTGTCATGTTGGTAGTAAATAATGTTAATCATGACTTTGGGTAAGCGCCATTGCTGCGCTAGTAAAGCACCAATGGTCGCGTGATTTGTCTGGTATTTTTCAAATTGCAATTTAGCAGCATCATCCCAGTTGTTTTCACCAGCATAAGCCATTACAGCTTCAAAATCGTCAAAATGTTGATTCAGTATTGCTACACCCACGCCGTGAAAGAGTGCAAGCATATAAGCATGATTAGACAAAGCAGGCTTATCTAGTTTCATTGCAACTATACTGGCAATATGCGCAATATCGGTTTGAACATCCCAAAATTTAGCCATAGTTGGATCTGTACCAACAGCCGCTTTAACTGCGACGGCTTTAACCAAGGGAATTAACCGTTTTAAGCCTAAGATCATAATGGCTTGATCGATTGATTCTATTTCTTTTGCACGCCGAAAAGCACTTGAATTGACAACTTGAAGTATTGCAGCACAGATCCCAACATCGTCCTGTAGAATTTCAGATACACGAGAAATGTTTGGCTCAGGCTTTCTCGTTTCTTCAGAAAACTTTATCAGCGCCTCTGGTCTTGGTGGAATTGAAACACTTCTAAGAATTACCTTTTCTTCATTGGTTAATGATATTGGCATACCATAACTCCAATCTAATTAACTATTTAAATCATAGTTTATGGTTCAGAAAAGTGGTATTGAATTGGCGGGAAGGAGTGGAAAAAGAATTGCGTAGCTAACTACGCAATTCATATTTAATTTATTTACATTGCTTCGTATTCTTCTTGCCAGAAGAACTTTTCTTCGCCGAAAGCAGGAACAAGTCCATCAAGCCAAGTTGCTTCTTCATCGTATTTTGCAAAGAATGGACGCTGAACCCAATCAGGGTTACGCGCTTGAATAAAGCGAAGTACAAATACTTTTTCACCGGCAATTTCAGTTACACCTGATACTTCAACTTTACCAGGACCGGCACTCATCGAAGGGCCACGTACTGTTCTACTTACACCTGAAACTTGTTTGTAAGCATCACGGAAAATTTCCCAAGTTTTGTACAATGGTAATTCGAAGTAGCGTTTAGCACCAGTATCACGCTCAATGAACATATAGTAAGGGATCATGCCCATTTGAGTTTGTTCTTTCCACATTTCAGCCCACATATCTGAATCAACATTTAAGTTGTTTAGCAGTGGAGCCTGTGTACGGATCTGCGCGCCAGTTTTACGAATAAGTTTTATTGCTTCACGGCTAATATCTGTACGTAATTCTTGCTTATGGTTAACGTGCGCCATAATTGAAACATGTTTGCCAGCATCTACAAGCTCTTTTAATAACGCTAATAGGTCTTGCGCATCTGGATCAGTAACGTAACGGAATGGCCAGAATGTTAAAGACTTAGTACCAATACGAATAGTCTTGATGTGATCAAAACGCGGTTCTTTTAGTGCTTCTAGGTACTTACGTAACTTCACAGTACGCATTACCATAGGGTCGCCACCAGTCATTAATAGGTCTGTAACTTCTTTGTGTTCAGCAAGGTAGTTATGCAGTAACTCTTCATCGTTATTGTTAAAACGTGTTGCTTTACCTACGAATTGCGCCCAACGGAAACAGAAAGTACAGTAAGAGTGGCAATATTGACCTTGAGCAGGGAAGAACAACACAGTTTCTTTGTATTTGTGTTGAATACCTTCAACTTGCTCGCCTTCAAAAGTTGGCACATTTTTATCCATTTGCCCGGCAGGGTGCGGGTTCAACTTTTGACGAAGTTGTGTTGCTAATTCAAAAACTTCTTCTGGTGTATGTTCGCGCTTTAATAAAGCGGCCATTTCATCGTATGACTCGTCATCAAGCATGCCACGTTGTGGGAAAGTTAATTGGAATACCGGATCATTAGGTACTTTATCCCAATCAATTAGTTCTTCAATCACGTAATTATTTACACGGAAAGGAAAAACATTGGCGACAACGCGCATCTCAAAGCGTAAATGCTCAGGAAGTTGATGAAGTTGTTCAATCTTATCTATCTGACGATGTTGATAAACATTGAATTTAGGTGGTACATAAGCTTCTGCTGGCTGCAATTGGACGGTTTGCTGCATATGTTAGTTTACTCTACTTCTAATTACATAAAGCGCAGTAGTCTAACAAATTAATAGTTATGTTTCAGCGTTATTTGTATCAGTTCGAACAAATAACGCTAAGTTTATGATTATAAGCTTTAGTATTCTTCTGTGGTGATAGCTTGGTAAATTGCAGTGCATAAAGCCATTATGTCGTTATCTGAGCTGATATAAGGTGGCATTATATAAATCAGCTTGCCAAATGGTCTGATCCAAACCTTATGTTCTCTAATAAAATACTTTTGAATTTTTGCAACATCAACGGAGCGATTGACTTGAACCACACCAATACCACCGAGCACTCTGACATCTTCTACAGCATCTAATTTTGTACATTGAGATAAGTGAGTATTCATCGTCTGTTCGATATTTTTGATCTGTGAAAGCCAATCGTTTTCATGTAACAGCTCTAAACTTGCATTAGCCGCAGAGCAGGCAAGCGGATTCCCCATAAATGTTGGTCCGTGCATTAACACGCCGGCTTCGCCTTGACTGATCCCGACAGCGACTTCTTCTGTCGCTAACGTCGCAGATAACGTCATTGCACCACCAGTCAACCCTTTACCAATACACATAATATCCGGGTTGATATTTGCGTGTTCACAGGCAAACATTTTTCCTGTTCTACCAAAGCCAGTAGCGATTTCATCTAAAATGAGGAGTACATGATATTTATCACACAGTGCTCTGAGCTTTTTGAGATAAGACGGATGATAAAAGTTCATACCACCAGCATTTTGTACAATAGGTTCGATAATAAAAGCGGCGACTTCATTGCTATGTTGTTCAAACGCGTGTTCTAACGCTGCAAGTTCAGCTTCATTTTCGTTGTCGTAAAAGCCAGCTTTTGGTGCTTCGACAAAGATATGCTCCGGTAAGAAACCTTGATACATACTGTGCATTGAATTAACTGGGTCGCAAACACTCATCGCTGCAAAGGTATCGCCGTGATAGCCTTTTTTGGCGGTCATGAGCTTTGTTTTATTGGTTTCACCTTTACTTATCCAATATTGCAATGCCATTTTGATTGCAACTTCAACACTTACAGAACCGCTGTCGGCTAAAAAAACTTTTTGTAAAGGCTCAGGGCTTATTGAGACCAGCTTTTTACATAGGTCAACAGCAGGTGCGTGTGTGATACCACCGAACATAACGTGGCACATAGTTTGTGCTTGTTGTTGTATTGCAGAGACTATTTTAGGGTGATTATAGCCATGAATGGCACTCCACCAAGAAGCCATACCATCTATGAGTTCAGTACCGTCATCAAGATAAAGTTTGTTCTTATCTGTATGTGTTACACCGTAAACAGGTAAGGGATCACCTATAGACGTATAGGGGTGCCAAATATGCTGTTTATCGAATTTGATATCTATAGAGTGATTATTGATCACTTGTAAACCTTTAGCTTTGCTGTGACGTTGACAATACTACGACACTCAGTAGACTAAGCCAATCACCGTCAAATCAAACGCCTAATTAATAGACAGGCTAAGAATAAAAAGAGTATCAGATTATGGCTACAGTTCGTCACGATTGGACTTACGAAGAAGTAAAAGCACTATTTAACATGCCGTTTAACGACTTGCTATTTAAAGCAGCAAGTATTCACCGTGAGAACTTTAATCCAAACGAAGTCCAGATCTCGACCTTACTTTCAATTAAAACGGGTGCTTGTCCTGAAGACTGTAAATATTGCCCACAGTCAGCGCATTATAAAACAGACTTAGATCGTGAACGTTTAATGGAAGTAGAAAAGGTTGTTGAACAAGCGAGGTTAGCGCGTGAAAAAGGCGCAACTCGTTTTTGTATGGGCGCAGCATGGTCTGATCCAAAAGACAGAGACATGCCTTACATTGCTAAAATGGTGCGTGAAGTAAAAGAGCTTGGTTTAGAAACCTGTATGACACTTGGCATGCTGGATAATGAAAAGGCACATGAGCTTAGAAATGCAGGCCTAGATTACTACAATCATAATCTAGATACGTCGCCTGAATATTATGAGCAAATTATCACTACACGTACTTATCAAGACAGACTTGATACGTTAGACAATGTGCGTGATGCAGGTATGAAAGTGTGTTCTGGTGGTATTGTTGGCATGGGTGAGCAAGCGGGTGACCGTTATGGTTTATTAATGCAACTTGCAAACTTACCAAAACAACCTGAAAGTGTACCAATTAACATGCTTGTAAAAGTAAAAGGCACACCACTTGAAGACGTTGAAGATCTAGACCATTTTGAATTTATTCGCACCATTGCCACTGCACGAATTATGATGCCGCACAGTTATGTGCGTTTATCAGCGGGTCGAACTGCAATGAATGAGCAAATGCAATCTATGTGTTTCTTCGCAGGCGCAAACTCAATTTTCTACGGTGACAAGTTACTGACTACTGAAAACCCAGAAGCCGATGCAGATATGAACTTACTTAAAAAGCTAGGTATGAATCCAGAGAAGCGTCAAGACTACTCTGATGAGGCATACGAAGCGTCTTTAAGTTCAAAAATTGCTGATAAGGCAACGTCAGAGCTATTTTACGAAGCATAGTGGATGTCGTTTGAATTTATACAAGCAGCGCTGCAGCAAAGACGAGCAGAGTCTTTGTTGCGTGCTCGTAATCTAATTGCCGATTCAAGTAACGCTCGCTTTTTGACAAGCAAAGAGGGCAAGCAATATTTAAACTTTGCCAGCAATGATTATCTTGGTTTAGGGTCTAAATTAGAGCTGCAAGGTGGGCTAACAGGTAGCCGCTCATCGGCACTTGTTACAGGGTACCAGCAGTGCCATAAAGATTTTGAAACCTTACTGTGCAAACACCTTGGTTACGAGTCCGCTTTACTGTTTAGTACGGGTTTTAGTGCAAACAGCAGTGTAATCAAGTCTCTTTTTTCACAAAGCTCAGGCTCAAAAGCCGCGCTTGATTCTGCCATTTTCCAAGACAAACTTAACCATGCCAGCTTAATTGATGGGGCTTTGCAATCTGATGCCAAGCATATCCGTTTCAACCATAATGACATGGGGCATCTACGTCAGCGTTTAGAAAAAAGTAAAGCCACAAATAAGTTGATCATTAGTGAAGGTGTGTTTTCAATGGATGGAGACAGTGCGCCACTTCAGCAGCTTTTAGAATTAAAACAGCAACACAATGCTTGGCTTATGTTAGATGATGCACATAGCTTTGGTGTATTGGGCGAACATGGGCTAGGAAGTGTAGGCTTAGGTTGTAAGCCTGAAATTCTGGTGATCACATTTGGTAAGGCAATGGCGTGTCAGGGCGCGGCTGTTTTAGCAAGTAAATCAGTCATCGACTTTTTACTTCAGTTTAATCGTGATTATATTTACTCAACGTCTATGTCACCGCTCATGGTTCAAGCTGCAGAGCAGCAGTTTTTACGCGTACTTGACGCGAGTGAGCAGAGACAGCACTTGTTTAATAATATTGCGTTATTCAAGCAGCTTTGTGTCGATGCAAACATTCCCGTAATGCCGTCAGACACAGCGATACAACCGGTTGTGTTAGGCAGCGCTGAAAATGCATTAAATGCGCAAGCTAAGCTTAAAGAGCAGGGGGTTTGGCTAACAGCTATTCGTCCACCAACAGTGCCACATAATACGGCTAGACTTAGGATCACAATCACCGCATCACATAGACATGATGATATTGAAAAGCTTGTAAGAGCCTTACAGGTGTCAATATGATTGCAACACCCGATAAACTGTCAACGGCGAAGCAGTTTTCAAAAGCCGCAGGGCAGTACAAGCAACATGCACATGTACAAAAGTTGGCTGCGGATTTGTTATTCTCAAGATTAAATAAGCACAGTCAAGTCATGCTTGACCTTGGCGCAGGCCCTTTGCTGCATCAGCATAAACTAAAACATCACAGTGACTGTTTAGTTGCGATGGATCTGAGTTTAGGCATGTTGTCTGAGACGCACCCTGAGAATAATGTGAATCGTGTTTGTGCAGATATGGATAAACTGCCTTTTACAGAAAACGTATTTGATGTTGTATTTTCAAATTTTGCAATTCAGTGGAGCGCTGAACCTGAAGCTTTATTTAAATCACTTTATTCAGTGTGTAAACCTGGCTCTCAAGTTCTATTATCGACAGTTTTAGATGGTTCCTTGTCTGAAATAGCACAGGCATGGAAAGCAGTGGATGACAACCAACACATTAATGATTTTTTGAATCTAACTCAGTTAGTAAATATTGCTAATAGCGTGGGATTCAAAGTGGTGTTCTCAAATCAGCACTGTCTTCAAGATCACTACGATAAACCAATCAATGCCATAAAGTCGGTGAAAAATATTGGCGCAAATCATTTAACAGACTGTCAAAAAGAGCAAGGCTTATTGGGGAAAGCGGCTTATAAAAATCTATTGTCAGCTTTTCCATTACAAGACGGTAAAGCCGTTATTAGCTACCAAGTCGGTATTTTGGAGTTAACGAAATAATGAATTCTTTTTTTATTACAGGTACCGATACTGAAGTCGGTAAAACTCATGTTACTTGTTTACTACTCAAGTTTTTAACCCAACATAAGCGTTCAGCAATTGGTTTTAAGCCTATTGCTGCGGGAGCAGAAGAAGCATTTGGTCAACTGGTCAATGAAGACGCTTTAAACATCATGGAGTCTTCAAACGTACATGCTAAATATGACCAGATAAATCCAATTTGTTTTGAGCCGCCAATCGCACCCCATATTGCAGCGCAACGTGCAAACAAAGTAATTACACAAATAGAACTTAATCATCATTATAAAGAGATTTTATCCGTCGGTGCTGAATTTACTCTTGTAGAAGGCGCTGGTGGATGGTCTTTACCAATTAATGACACTGAGTATTTGTCTGACTGGGTAAAAGCGCGAGAAATTCCTGTCATTTTGGTCGTCGGTATGAAGTTAGGCTGTTTGAATCACACGCTGCTTACAATTCAAGCGCTCAAAGCCCAAGGGGTGAAATGTGTTGGTTGGATTGCAAATGAGATTGATCCCAACATGTCTGAGTTTGATGCAAACCTTGATAGCTTGAAATCACGTATTGACGCGCCTCTATTAGCTGTTGCACCATTTGCAAAAAGCAAAGCAAAATTGAAAATTTATAAGGCACTAACCGATCTTTTAGCAATTAACTTGTAAGTACTCGCATTTAAAAAGTATTTAATTCAAATGTAAGAAGTGATATTTCAATAAATATCACTTTTAATTTTAGGTTTGTACTTATTAACGAATAATCTAAATTTAGCTTAGAAAAATTCGAAGAATGAGATCACAAATTCGGTGCCCTTATCAGGCTCACTTAACACTTCAACTTTTGCATTATGTTGCTGCAAAATACTGTATGAAATAGATAAGCCTAAACCGGTACCTTCACCGGGCGCCTTAGTAGTAAAAAACGGCGTGAATATTTCTTTTATGTTTTCTTGAGGAATACCTTTACCTTCATCTTTTACACGCACCATAATTTTTGTTCGCTCTCTATAGCATCTAACAAACAAAGTACCGCCCTCAGCCATGGCTTGTTTTGCGTTAACAAACAGGTTTATAAAGACTTGTTGTAATTTACTTTCTATTCCTAAAATCGTGGCACTTTCTAACAGGTCAGTTTCGATATGGTGCTTATATTTGAATTCATTGCTTACCATATTAAGAGATTTATTGATGACTTTGGTCACATCGATTGGCTCTAGTTCATCGTTATCCATCCGAGAGAAAGTACTCAAATCAGCCACAATGGCTTTGACTCTTTCTAACCCTTCGACTGAAGATTTTAAAATTTCGCCGCTGTCTTCAAACAAAAAGGGCAATTCATACTCTTCATAGTTTTTGCTTAGTTGTGTCAACGAGTTACTCGAAGGCTCATCAGCAAGCGGCTGTAAAGCTGACTTAATATCTTGAATATAGTCAGCCATGGTATCGAGGTTACTTAATACAAAGCCAACCGGGTTATTAATTTCATGGGCAACACCAGCAGCAAGGAAACCTAGGGAGGCAAGCTTTTCTTGCCCAACAAGTTGCAATTGTGTTTGCTCTAAAATTTTGTTTGTCTCTTCAAGGTTTATAAGCTGTTGTTGAAGCTCTTCTTCAGCTCTCTTTCTTTCTATGGCGATAGAAAGCATGCTTCTTGATGACTCAAGGGTTTGTAGCTTGGTGATATTGATATCTTGTTGGTCTTCGTAGAGTAAAACTGCAACACCTACCGTTTTTTTATCTTCGAGCGTGAGCGTGTACAAAGGCACCATAACGCAAAATTGATAAAAGTCTTGCGCTTCGTTACTTATGTCATTGGTATCTATGAGTTGTGTTTCTTGCTCTTGTTGTAATAAATCGAATACTTTTTCTCTGTCGAGTTGAGCAAGAAAAGACTTTAACAGTTGCAAATGCTCATTGATTTCAGATTCGGTACTCGATTGAGTATAGTATTGAAATTGACCGTAATTACATTGGCTATCGAGTTCAATGAATAAATTATCTGGTTTAGATAAAAACGCACAGGTCCTTTCGAGATAGTTTTCAACAATCTTTTTTAGCGTTGGTTTACTCCAGGTTTCAGCTAAAAGACCGGTTAAAAAAGACAGTTGAGTTTGTTGGTTTTCGACTTCCATACGCGTTTCATCATTTAAAACTTCTTGTTCTAATAGCTCTCGAGTATAGTTTTCAAGCTGCATTTCGGCGAGCTTTCTAGCTGCTCGCTCTCTTTTTAGTGCGCGTTCGAGTACGTCAACTTTGTTTTGTGTTTCTTCACTCATAGAAACCTTACTTCTATATGGCAAGCATCATCACCTTCATGACAACATTTCGATTGAGAAATAGAGACTTCTTCACCGAAGTGTTTAGCAGCGCCTAAAATGAGGCCCTCTGACAAATGACATAGCTTTCGCTCTGAACGATAAATCATCGTCAGATGTTGATCATTTTGGTCTGCATAATCAAATTCAGGTAAGTTTGAATCTGCGTAAAGTTTTTTTACCTCGACGTGAATTAAGTTATCAACCATATAAAGAAACGCGTGCAGAGATGGGGCTTGTTTTGCTTCACTGGGTGCCATAGGCATAAGTTTCACAAATAAAAATTCACCAAAAGCTCTAAGTAAATCAGAAGCTGGTACGTTTAATGCTTCACAATAATAAGTAACGATGCTGAACATTTCGCTGTCATCGTACTTAATTGAAGATGTGTAGATCCCTTGAGAGGGAAGGTCGAGTGTATTTAGCATGGTGTCCCATGCTTCTAAACCGTGATTGGTTTCTACAAACTCTTGTAGCGCGTTGAAAACACTGCCTTTCATATAAATCTCCGCATTTCGCGTTATGAGGTTGATATATTTTTAAAATAGTGTCACTTTTTACTTAACGCAATGTTTTAAAATCATTTGTAGAAACATAAGGTTTTATTAAATGTCTGATAAGTTGCCAATTTTAATTGTGGATGATGAGACACAAGTACTCAACGCTTTAAAGCGCCTGTTTAGAAAGGAGCTTGAAGTGACTGTGTGTGATAAACCACTCGAAGCTGTAGAAATTTTAAAACAGCGTGAATTTGCGGTCATTATATCAGACATGAAAATGCCATTAATGAGCGGAGCAGAGCTGCTAGCTCAGGCTTTTATCATCAATCCAAATACAGCGCGTATTCTTTTAACGGGCTATTCCGACATCGACTCAACTGCTTTAGCAATTAATGAAGGCAAGATCTCAAACTATGTCAGTAAGCCTTGGCGTAATGACGATTTAAAAGAAATAGTGATGCAGGCTTGTGATCAGTATCAATTGAAGCAGTCTGTGATTCGTTTGCAAAATGAGCTGGAAGAAAAAAATCAACAATTACAAAGTTACAACGATGAACTAGAAAGTAAAGTTCAGGCTCGAACTTCATCACTTTCTCAACTTACTGACAAACTAAAAAACGTCAATCAAAAGCAGCGCAAACTATTTCATGATGTCATTGAGATGATTAACCTAATTATTGAAGACACCACAGGCAGCGATGACGGCCATATAAAACGTGTAGCTTCTCATTGTCGGCTCGTTGCTAAGCATCTAGGTTTAGAAAAGCCGCTTATTACTCAAGCTTATTTAGCGGGCTTAATGCATGAAATTGGTAAGGTGTCATTACCTGATGAGCTTGTTAAATGCACTGAAAATGAATTAACGAAAGATCAACTTATAGCAAAGCAGCAAAATGCCATCAAAGGGGCTGAAATACTTCAAAAGCTGCCTAATCTTCAAACTATAGGCAAAGGTATCTTACACCAATACGAGCACTATAATGGCACGGGTTTACCTGAGCATTTAATTGCTGACAACATACCAACTATCAGTCGTATTCTTACCATAGTAAATGACTACGATAAGTTATTAATTGGTCGTATTACTGGTGAGAAGATGCAACAAGATCAAGCAATGCAAACCATGAAGACCTTGGCAACTGAGTTTTATGACCCACATATTCTAGATGTGTATTTTGAGTTACTTTCTAGCGGTAAGGTGTTCGAAAATCACGATATTGACGTGTGTGTCGGAGTCAGTTGTTTAGAAACCGGTATGCATTTAACACAGGATTTATTGAATAAACAGGGCGCTGTGATTTTAACAGCTGGCACAGAAATCACACCAAGCATCATTGAAAAGTTACAAAAGTATCAAAAAGATTGGAATTATATATTTAACGTGTTCGTGCATTAGTTTCTATTCTTAGCCACTCTCTGGTGGCTCTCAAAAAACCTTTAGTTTAAAATACCGCTAGTTTTATTTTATATGCTATTTGGAGCTCGTTATTTTAAACGTATCTAATGTCACCATGCAGTTTGGTGCAAAACCACTTTTTGAAAACATTTCTGTTAAATTTGGTGATGGAAATCGCTACGGTCTTATTGGTGCCAATGGATGTGGTAAATCGACATTCATGAAGATTTTAGGCTCTGAACTTGAGCCTTCTGCGGGTAACGTGAGTGTAGCTCCAAATATTCGTTTAGCGAAACTTAATCAGGATCAGTTTGCCTACGAGCAATACACTGTTATTGATACGGTTATTATGGGTCATAAAGAGCTGTGGGAAATTAAAGCTGAACGTGATCGTATTTACTCTTTACCAGAAATGAGTGAAGAAGATGGTATGAAAGTGGCCGATCTTGAAACGCAATTTGCAGAAATGGATGGTTACTCGGCTGAGGCAAAAGCCGGTGAGTTACTGTTAGGTGTTGGTATTGGTACTGAGCAACACTATGGCTTAATGTCTGAAGTTGCACCGGGTTTCAAGTTACGTGTGCTTCTTGCGCAGGTGTTATTTGCTGATCCTGACATCATGCTACTAGACGAACCAACCAACAACTTGGACATATATACAATCAAATGGTTAGAAGAAGTACTAAACCAGCGTGATTGCACCATGCTAATTATTTCTCACGACCGTCACTTCTTAAACTCTGTTTGTACGCATATGGCTGACATCGACTACGGTGAATTACGTGTATATCCAGGTAACTATGACGAGTATATGTTTGCAGCGACGCAAGCGCGCGAAAAACTATTAAATGAGAATGCCAAAAAGAAAGCACAAATTGCTGAACTTCAGCAGTTCGTTTCTCGTTTCTCGGCAAATGCATCAAAAGCAAAACAAGCTACGTCTCGTGCAAAACAGATTGATAAAATTCAACTTGATGAAGTTAAAGCGTCATCTCGTCAAACGCCTTTTATTCGTTTTGAACAAAGTAAACAGCTTTTCAGAAATGCGCTTGAAATTACCAATGTCTCACAGGGTTATGACAGCACTTTATTCTCAGGCTTAGAAGGCTTAGTTGAAGTGGGTGAGCGTATAGCTATTATTGGTGAAAATGGTGTAGGTAAATCAACGCTTCTTCATACTTTAGCGGGTCGTTTAGCACCTAAAACAGGTGAGTTTAAATGGTCTGAGAATTCTAACATTGGTTATTATGCCCAAGACCATGCTGATGAGTTTGAAAAAGACCAAACTGTATTTGAGTGGATGGAGCAATGGCAACAGGAAGGTGACGACGAGCAAGTGGTTCGTGGTTTCTTAGGTCGAATGCTGTTCTCACAAAATGACATCAAAAAGTCAGTAAAAGTACTTTCTGGTGGTGAGCAAGGTCGCATGTTGTTTGGCAAATTAATGATGCACAAGCATAATATTTTACTTATGGATGAACCTACAAACCACATGGACATGGAATCAATCGAAGCGCTTAACTTAGCCCTTGAACAGTACGAAGGTACTCTTTTATTCGTTTCACATGACCGCCAGTTTGTATCATCACTTGCAACCCGTATTTGGGAAATTAAGGACGGTAAAGTTATCGACTTTAAAGGGACATATGACGAGTACCTAGCACAACAAGAGGCGGCTAACTAACCGCTTTATACAATGGTACTTTTCAATGGTATTACCTAACTAGATAGGTATAATACCCACATAGAAACTGCAGGCTTACCCCCAATAAGAGCCTGCAGTTTGTTTTTCTATCGTTCAAAACTTCTGAGGATTTATTATGACGGTTGGCATTATCATGGGCTCAAAATCAGACTGGCCTACTATGCAACATGCAGCAGACATGCTGGACAAGTTTGGCATCGACTATGAAACAAAAGTAGTTTCGGCTCACCGTACACCTCAACTTCTAGCTGATTACGCGTCTAGCGCAGCTGATCGTGGTATCAAGATTATTATTGCTGGTGCTGGTGGCGCTGCACACCTTCCGGGTATGGCTGCGGCTTTCACAAGCTTGCCAGTTCTGGGTGTACCAGTTAAATCAAAAACACTAAACGGTGTTGATTCATTACTTTCAATTTGCCAAATGCCAAAAGGCGTAGCTGTAGGTACGTTGGCAATCGGTGATGCGGGTGCGGCTAACGCGGGCTTACTTGCTGCTCAGATTTTAGGTTGTCAGCAACCAGAAATCTTTGCAAAAGTTGAAGCTTTCCGTAAAGAACAAACAGAAACAATTTTAGCTAACCCAAATCCTGCTGAGTAATATGAACGTTTTAGTCCTTGGCGCAGGGCAACTTGCGCGAATGATGAGCCTGTCATCGAAGAACTTAGACATTCATGTTACAGCTTACGATGTTGGCTCTGAAAAAGTCATCGATCCTGTTACTTTTTTAACAGTAGATCAGTCATTACAACAAGCCATTGATTCTGCAGATGCAATCACTGCTGAGTTCGAGCATATTCCTTTAGATATTCTGAAGCTATGTGATGAAAGTGGTAAGTTTTACCCAGGCACAGAAGCCATAGCAACGGGTGGTGATAGAGCGAAAGAAAAAGCGCTCCTAGATGCTGCAAAAGTTGCCTGCGCACCTTATAAAATCATCACTGAAAAACAGCACTTGCTAGATTCAACTGATGAACTCGCAATGCCTTTGGTAGTCAAAACTTGCCAAGCAGGTTACGACGGAAAAGGGCAGTGGCGTGTAAAATCTCTTGATGAGGTAGAGCAAATTTGGACTGAGATGTCTGAATTTTTAGCTAAAGACGCATCTCATCAAATTATTGCAGAAAAAATGATCCCATTTGATCGCGAAGTATCTATCATTGGTGTTCGTTCGAAAAATGGTGAAACTGCAATCTACCCACTGACTGAAAACCAACATACCAATGGGGTATTAACGCTTTCAATCGCGGGTAAAGAGAAAAATGCAATTCAAGCGCAAGCAGAGTCGGCGTTTAACGCTATCGCCAATGCATTAGAGTATGTCGGCGTATTAGCCATTGAGTTTTTCGATGTAGATGGCACTTTATTAGTCAATGAAATTGCACCACGTGTACATAACTCGGGTCATTGGACTCAGCAGGGATGTCATGTTAGCCAATTCGAAAACCACATGCGCGCCGTTACGGGCCTACCTCTAGGTTCAACGGTTTTGAATCGCCCAACCGCAATGATCAACGTACTAGGGCAAGCTGCTATTCCAAAAGCAGTTTTGGCTGTTGCTGATACAACCAGCCACTGGTATGGCAAATCTGCAAAACCAGGCCGTAAGATGGGTCATATTAATGTTTCTGCTAATTGTTTGTCAGAGCTTGGTGATAAACTAGCTGAGCTGGCAAAAGTACTGCCAGAACAAGATTACCCTGGTGTACAGACAACTGCTGAGCAGTTAAAAACACTATAATAAAAAGCCGAGTTTAACTCGGCTTTTTTGACTCTAATTATAGGAATATAAACTAAATAAGGCATTAACAAAGTGACTAGTCAGTCTATTAAACAGTTTTCGTTTATTGGGTTATTTGTACTTTGTCTGACAGGATTTATAGGCCCCGCATTTTCTCTTCTTCTCGGTCTTGCTTTCACTCTGATTTTTACAAACCCGTATTTGTCGTTAAGTAATCAAGCTAGCAAATGGCTATTAAAATTAGCTGTGATAGGACTAGGATTTAATGTCGACTTTAATGATGTACTTGAAGTCGGGCGAAGCTCATTTGTTCTCACCATTGTAAGTATTACAGCCATAATTGGGCTTGGCGAAATATTAGGGCAGCTCTTTAAAGTAAATAAAAATACCAGTGTGTTATTGTCTTTTGGTACTGCTATTTGTGGTGGCAGCGCAATTGCGGCAATGGCCCCAGTGATAAAAGCTAAACAGCACGAGATTGCGGTGTCCCTTGCCATTGTATTTCTATTAAATGGCTTAGCTTTGTTGCTTTTTCCTGCAATCGGGCATTACTTTGAGTTAACACAAGAACAATTTGCGATTTGGGCTGCCCTCGCAATACATGATACGAGCAGTGTGGTTGCAACAGCCTCAACATATGGCCCAATCGCAGTCGGTATTGCAACGACGATTAAGCTCACACGTGCAATGTGGATCATTCCATATACAGCTTTGGCTGGCGTATTTTGGAAAAGTGAAGAAAAGGCGAGTATTCCACTTTTTATTGTTGGTTTTTTATTGGCTGCACTTATTAATACGTACTTTCCTGAATATTCGACTTTTTGGCAGTTGGGTTATGCAGGAGCAAAACATGTGCTTTATGCCTGTTTATTTTTAGTTGGCTCAAGCGTGTCTCTGGCTATGTTAAAACAAACAGGATGGCGCCCTCTGGCAATGGCCACCTTACTTTGGGGCATCGTCAGTTCAGTAATATTGTTACTTATCATCGATGGAGTGATAAATTAATGCAATTTTCTTGGAACTTTTCAAAAATGGACTAGTCTTAGGTAATGAGGCGCGGATAGGCCTCATTTCATAATCGTTGTTCATCAACGACTATGTGAGCGCAGAGAGTATTTGGCCAGCATCCTATGCTGGCCTTTTTTATGTTCATAAACCCCAAGGTTTTACTCCAAGAATTACGCACTTCCTTAATTATTGTTATTTTATCTAAAATTATTCGTATTCTATCGTCGCATTTGCTTAAATTGACCTAGTCTAACAAGTTGAAGAATAACTATGATCAAACACTCTCTAATTTCTGCTGCGGTTGCAGCGAGCCTGTTCTTAACAGGTTGTCAAACAACCTCATCGACTGACGCGGTAAAGGCTGAACCAGCTTCAAACTTCGCTCCTGTTGTGGCAACGCCTTTAGATTTTGGTGGTGAGAACATCACATTAAAGCAAGCAATGGCACACCCTGATTGGTTGGGTCGTCAACCTGAGCGCACATTTTGGGCTGCAGATAGCCAAACTGTGATTTTCAACCGCAAGCAAGCGGGTAATGAATTACGCGACACATTTGCTGTTACAGCAGGCAAAGCGCCTACGCAAGTTGTGCTAAACCAACTTCATACGGTTGGTGCTAAAAACGCGGTCTATTCAAAAAACGGTGAAGTGCAAGCTTATACGTTTGAAGGTAATGTGTTTGTTAAAAACATTAAAACGGGCGCAATCAAACAGCTAACACAAAGTTCTGATAGAGCACGCTCTTTGCAGTTTTTAAATTCTGGTGAATTAGCTTATCGCACTGGCAATAGCTTCTATAGCGTTAATATTAATTCAGGTCTTACTAAAGAGCTTGTTAAATTACACCTAGCTGACAAACCTAAAGGCACACAAGAGCCATCAACTTACATCGCCAAAGAGCAACATAAGCTGATTGATTTTGTAAAGCTAACGCATAAAAACGCACTAGATAAAGAACAGCGTAAAGAGCAATTAAATGCTGAAAATGACACAATTGCGTCTAACCAATTTTATCTAGGTAAAGGTAACCGCCTTGTAGAAGCAAGCCTTTCTCCTGAAGGTGACAAACTTATCGCCGTTGTGACAAAGAGCACACCATGGCGCGCTGATACCGACATTATGCCTAACTATGTGTCACAAAACGGTGACATCGAAGCAGTACCTGCTCGTCGTCGCGTAGCTGATTCGAAACCATCTAGCTCAGATGTGATTTTCATTGATATCGCATCTAAAGCACAAACAACTTTAAGTTATGAAACACTACCTGGCTTTGATGAAGATGTTTTAGCAGCTGAAAAAGCAGAGAATGCAAAAGCTGAAGGCAGAACTTACGAATCAAAACGTGAACCTCGTCACATAAATTTGATGATGGACTGGGGTTGGGGCCAAAGTGCAGTGCAGTGGAATACAACGGGTTCACAAGTTGCTGTAATGCTTGAAGCATGGGATAACAAAGACCGCTGGATCGCAACCGTTGATTTTGACAATAACGAGTTCAAATCACAACATCGTTTACACGACGATGCATGGGTGAACTACACGTACAATGACTTTGGCTGGATGAACAATTCAGATACGTTGTATTACTTGTCTGAAGAATCAGGTTATAGCCATATCTATACTAAACCTGTAAATGGCAAAGCAAAGCAACTTACTAAAGGTCAATTTGTTGTATCACACCTAACGCTAAGCAAAGATGATTCGCAAATCTACTTTAAAGCAAATGTTAAGCACCCAGGTATTTATGAAGTTTATCGCGTGAATACGCAAACAGCCGAAAAAGTAGCGCTAACTGACTTAGATGGTATGACGGATTATGAACTGAGCCAAGATGAGCAAAAACTATTGCTTAATCACTCAAAGATCATGATGCCGAATGAACTATATGTTGCAGATACTAAGCCAAAAGCACAAGTAACACGATTAACAAATACTGTTTCTGACGAGTTCTTAAATAAAAAGTTAATCGCACCGAAAATCGTTGCTGTGCCTTCGAGTCATACTGATCAACCAATCTATGCAAAAGTGTATTACCCAGCTGACTACGTAGAAGGTGAGACTGGTAAAACACGTAAAGCTGTTATCTTCAATCACGGTGCGGGTTACTTACAAAACTCACACATGGGCTGGTCTGGTTACTTCCGTGAGTTTATGTTCCATTCACTGTTAGCAAGCGAAGGCTATGTGGTCATGGATATGGACTACAGAGCGTCTAAAGGTTACGGCCGTGATTGGCGTACAGCAATTTACCGCCAAATGGGCACACCTGAAATTCAAGATTTAGAAGATGGTGTTAAATGGATGGCTGAAAATGTGAACGTTGATACTGGCGCAGTAGGTACCTATGGTGGTTCTTACGGTGGCTTTATGACATTTATGGCACTACTCACAAAGCCTGATTTATTCCAAGCGGGCGCAGCACTTAGACCTGTGTCTGATTGGGCATACTACAATACGCCTTACACGTCTAACATTCTTAACCACCCAGATGTAGACCCAATTGCGTATCGCCGTAGTTCTCCAATCTACTTTGCTGAAGGTTTAGAGAAACCATTGCTTATCAACGCGCCAATGGTTGATGATAATGTTTTCTTCCAAGATGTTGTTCGACTCGTTCAACGCTTTATTGAGCTTGAAAAAGAAAACTTCGAGACAGCGATTTACCCAGTAGAGCCGCATGGGTTTAGACAGCCAACGGGTTGGTTAGACGAATACCGTCGTATTTATAAGCTGTTTAAAGAGCATCTTTAAAACATAAAATGAATAGTAAGGGCCTTTATAGGCCCTTTTTAATGGAATTAAAAACATCACTGTTTATTCATACAGTCATTTAATTTTGTCCAATAACATTATTACAGCGCGTTTTGTCCAATTTTCACAGGTGAACAAAATTGGACATTATAAACTCATGTTTACAATAGACTTTTCTTGTGTGAATATTGGGACACGTAATATAGCCCGTTTTGTCGGTATTTATACAGGCACTTTGGGAGAGAATAAGCTGTTATGTTTACAGAGACTATGAGTAACTATCAGATACTATTTGAATTTCAGCAGCCTTGGTTCGTTAGTGATTTGACAACTAGTAAAGTTAGTGCCGAAAGTGACTTGAATTTGTGGTTTCAAGTGGAGTGCAATGACGAGTGTAAAGACATCGAGATTGAGGGCTTAGACGACCTAGATCTAATCTCTAACTTACTCCAATCGGAAAAGGTAATAATATCTCAAGAGTTAAACACACAGCGAGATTTTGGAACAATTCGTATTGAGTGCTGGGTTGAAGGTAGCTATTCAGAGTTTTGGTGTTCAAAAGCTGAGTTGTAAACATAACAAACAGTTTAAAAGCGGACAAAATTCAGTTGGCTGGTTTCGCTCCGCTTCACATTATAGCCAACTAAATTTTGCCTTTTAACTGAGGCGTTATGCGTCATTTCAATTAACTGAATCTAAATCGGTTTTTTCCTCAAGTCTTTTCTTCAAATCAGCTTTTAGGTACAGTGGCGTAATCAAATTTTAAGTTGGTCTTGGCTGTTCGTTTTCAATTTAAGCTGTGACCAGAAAGGGTATTCACCAGTCAATCGCTTCATTGCATTTTTTGGTTCGGTGAGTGTTTATATAAATAAAGTTTAGCTCGTTGGTGCAGGCGCAAGCGCTTTGAAAGCGGTGTGTCAACGCATAACAAGGTCGTCAACGCGGACAAAAAACTGTTGGCTGTTACGCTTCGCTTCACATTTTAGCCAACAATTTTTTGCCGGTTACAACGGCGTTATGCGCCACTTTAAATAGCTGTCTTTAAAGCGGTTTTTACTTCAACTCTTTCCTTCAAATCAGCTATTAGGTACAGTGGCGTAATCAAATTTTAAGTTGGTCTTGGCTATTCGTTTTTCAATTTAAGCTGTGACCAGAAAGGGTATCCACCAGTCAATCGCTTAATTGCAATTTTTGGTTCGGTGAGAGTTTATATAAATAAAGTTTAGCTCGTTGGTGCAGGTGCAAGCGCTTTGAAAGCGGTGTGTCAACGCATAACAAGGCGCTAAACTAGGACAAAATTAAATAAGCTCGTCGCTTCGCTCGATTTTAGCTTATTCAATTTTGCCTGTTAGCTAAGCGTTAGCTTTCTAGGTAAACCTTGTGAGTATTGTTAGAAAAGGTAATTTTGATATTTTTGAAGACCCCAAAAGCAATAAAGTTTTAATTGGCATTAATAGCCAGTTCTTGCATGAAGTTGCCATGGAGTTTGAAAAAGGATATGACGGCTTTTTCTGTCGACCAACATCAGGTTTTAACGAAAGTAGTTTGGATTTTTTAAGCTCATTTAAAAACTCGAACTCTGCAACATTTTATGAGGTAGAACTTAAATCAATAGATGGAATCTACGGTTTGAGCAAACTCCAAAAGCTGTCGTTTCATGGCAAGTTCCCTAGCATTGATTTTAGTCGCTTAAACTCGTTAGTTTCTCTAAATTGCGACTACAGACGTAAAGATAAAAACCTCTCAAGCTTGATAAGTTTAAAACTTCTTCACTTTTGGTATGTAAATCCAAAAAATAAAAGTTTCAATTCAGTTGAGTTTCCTGAAGCAATCGAAGAGTTGTATATCAATTGGACTAATGTAACAAGTCTGGATGGGTTACCATCTTTACCAAATTTAAAAACTCTAGAGCTGCACATGTGTAGGAATTTAGAGTCTATATCTAACTTAGAGCGTATCGCTCCGAACTTAGAAAAATTAAATATTGAAAACGCTAAAAAACTTAACGACTTTTCGGTCATAGAAAAACTAAAAAATCTTTCTATTGCATACTGTGATGATCGAAAGCTAACAAGTTAATTAAACAATGGACGCAAAACAGCAGGCTTGCGCTCATTCTTCGCTTAGTTTAGCCTGCTATTTTTCGCCGTTTATTAAGGCGTTAAGGTGCAGGAGTAATCTTGAAATTCAGTGTTTATAAAATTATTTTATTAAGCCTTTTATTCTCAGGTGAAGTCAATGCGTCCTGCGGCATTCCTGTACTCATTTCAAAATCGGAACAAGAGGCATTAAAGTCACAAGTTAAGTTTGAATATCGCGATATGGACTTTTTGGAATCAGATGGTGTTGATTATATAGAAGCACAAATTCCAGCCTACTTTAATGAGTTAGAAGTAGGCAAGGTTAACTTGACGATGTGGAATAGGGATAAGCTGATTTATTCTGCTGTTTTAGGTGAGGTTGGCAGTAAAATCAGAAATAGAGATGTCTCCAGATTCGAATTTACTGTCAATCGTTACTAAAATTTAAAGCCTAAGCTATCTATATTTTATGGCGGAGAGTGTAACAACGGATATCAATTAGTTGTTGATGAGTTCCATAATTATAATGTTGGCTTTGAATTAAAAAAGTGGGAAAAGACATTCGAAAGAAGATCATCAATTCTTTTGAGAAAAGGTGGGTAAGCACCTTAACAAACAATTAAACAGGGATTAAAAACAGCGGGCTCTTCGCTTCGCTCAATTTTAGCCCACTATTTTTAACCCGTTAATCGGGCGTTAGCTGTTTTATGAATAAAGCGAAATATTTAGCATTTGTGTATTTATTGCCAGTCATTCTTTATCCACTTAAAGTCGATCACTTTCAAGATATTTGGGTTTGGTATTATTTGCCGTTTGCTATGTTCTATGCAATATACGTGTGGTTTAAACCAACGGAAAATATAACTAAGTATATAATCTTTACCCCTGTAGTTTTCTTAGCGTTTTTCATAATCGTTTTTAGTGCTCAAATAGTATTTTCAAATGGTTTAAGTGCTGCATTAGAGTTCATACCTGTAATGCTGTTGTTTGCTGTACCATTTGGTTTTGCTGTTGGTGTTGTATATGTTTTACTAGCTTTGTTAATTTTAAAGGGGTTCGTTAAGTTCGGGCTGGAGTTAAAAAACAGCTAACAAGTCATTAAAGCAGGACAAAAAACAGTTGGTTTTTGCTCCTTCGTCGCTAATTTTAACCAACTATTTTTTGCCTCTTAATGAGGCGTTATGCGTCACTTTAAATTGCTGTCTTTAAAACGGTTTTTACTTCAAGTCTTTCCTTCAAATCAGCTTTTGGGTACAGTGGCGTAATTAAGTTTTATGTTGGTCTTGGCTTTTCGTTTTTCAATTTAAGCTGTGACCAGAAAGGTCATTCACCAGTCGAACGCTTCTTTGCAATTTTGAGTTTGGTGAGTGTTTTTTAATTTTAAGTTTGGCTTATTGGTGCAGGCGCAAGCGCTTTTAATTTTGAGTGTCAACGCATAACAAGGCCGTCAACGCGGACAAAAAACTGTTGGCTGCTACGCTTCGCTTCACATTTTAGCCAACAATTTTTTGCCGGTTACAACGGCGTTATACGTAAAGGAGATTCAGCAGATGGAATTAAATTCAATTGAAGATGTCAAAGCTCTCACTGAATATCAAAAAATAGATCAAATTCAACGCATCGAGAAAAAAATCCATCGACTCAGCTTCGTTCCTGCAACTTTGTGTGCAATATTAATGAGCTGGGCATTCTGGGATATGTGGTCAGGTCAATCTACTTGGTCACCAATGAATGTTGTTCTCATTGCAATCGTGCTTGGTAGCATTGGTCATTCAAATGTCCAACGCACCAACTTATTAAAACAGTTATTTGAGTTAAAGTACGGCAAGTAGTTTACGTATAACAAGCTGTTAAACAAGGACAAAATACCGTTGGCTTTTGCTCCTTCGTCGCTTATTCTAGCCAACAATATTTTGCCCATTAACGAGGACGTTAGTTGTTTCGATAGTTTGGAGAAAATAAATAGTATGGATGCTAATCAAATAGAGGTTTTAATTGATTCAATTAATACTGAGTTGCCATTTACGCCTCCATTTCAATATAAGAAATCTGATGAAGAACCTTTTCCTTTAACATTCTCTGAAGATGTAAATTATTTAGGAGATTGGTCTGCTCATTGTTTGCACCCTTATTCTAAAATAGAGTGGTTTTGTGTTCGTCCACAATACCTTAAAAGTGTTGGTCAATTAGTGCCGCCTAAAGTAGTTTCTTGTGAAGCTGAGTTTATTGAACTTTTACAAAATTTAAAGGTTCCATTTCACGTACAAGGTGATACTGTTTTCATTTTTTGCAATAAAAACAACTAACAAGCAATTAAACAAGGACAAAAAACAGTTGGCCTTTGCTCCTTCGTCGCTTATTTTAGCCAACCATTTTTTGCCTGTTAATTGGGCGTTAGGTACCTAGGAAATGTCTGTAATTTCTAAATTAATGGAAGCATCTGAAGCTGATACCGATGTGCTTCGAAGATTGAACTCTGACGGAGATGATTTCAGCAAGTTCAGAGAGGTCGATTTCACTTTCAAATGTGAGAGTAAAGACAAAGCTAATACTGTCGCTGGTTTTCTAGACGACTTCCAATATGGAAAGGCATCTGTAATTGCAGAAGAAGAGCAGTACATGGTTCAGCTATTGATCGACATGCCTGTTACTCAAAATATTTTGCTTTGTGTATCTGGCTTCATGACTTGTATAGCCGAGTTATATAACGTTGAAATTGATGGTTGGGGCTGTATCGCGCAGAACGGTACCTAACAAGTGCCTAAACCAAAGGACGCAAAACAGCAGGCTTGCGCTCCTTCGTCACTAATTTTAGCCTGCTATTTCGCGCCGGTTAGGCAAGCGTTAAGGCCCAATGAAGTATGGCGTTACCGAAAAGTAAATCCCGCAAGATTTCTTTCAAGAACATTGATTACCGATATTCAGTGTCAGTTTCAAACAAAGGTAACTGTGAGTTTGATTTAAATATAACCGTACAAAATGAAGCTGCTAATGGAAGAAAGTTAATACTAAAGGGGCTTGTAACACGAAACTTTTGGCTAGACTTTTCAGGGCTAGTAAGTGATGCCGTATATTTGGACTACTATCCCAAAATTACACCTAAACATATAGAGTATTTTATCAATTTAGCTGTTTCAAAAGGGTGGGAACATAACAAAAAGGGTAGCAACTTTATCTTACAAGTTAATAATAAGCACTTAGAGACTAGGCCTTAACAAGGTTGTAAACGCGGACAAATAACAGTTGGCTTTGTTCGTGCCTCACAAATTTTAGCCAACTATTATGTGCCGGTTACAACGGCGTTATAACTAAAGGAAGATTATGAGTCTGCTGGAAGATTCGTGGGAACAAAGAGAAGAACAAGTATATCCAGAATTATTTGGCGGTACTGGTGAAGGTATTTACCCGTTAGATGCCTCACTATTCAAAAATCAATTTGGCATCGACAGCATTGATCCTAGATGGTTACATTTTGGTGTTTTCAAATGTGCTCCAAAGAGTGACAGAAAAACTTGGGTTTATGTCACCTCTGGCATGTCTAATACATGGGAATCAGATGACCCGCAAGAGTATTCAGGTTTCGGAACTGAGTTTATTCTCGAAACAAATGAGGAAAGTGATTGGGCTATAAATACGTTACGTAGTTTAGTAGCTTTCAATATTCTTGTGTCCGTTGGTCATTACGGTGATAAACCTCTAGTTGACTATGGAGACCGTATTCCAATGAAAATTGAGCCGAATATTTCAAGCTTAATGGTT
This sequence comes from Pseudoalteromonas sp. NFXS53, assembly GCF_056629255.1. Lineage (NCBI taxonomy): Bacteria > Pseudomonadati > Pseudomonadota > Gammaproteobacteria > Alteromonadales > Pseudoalteromonadaceae > Pseudoalteromonas > Pseudoalteromonas sp. NFXS53. Next base: position 188,515 of record NZ_JBWVBR010000009.1, read on the forward strand.
GTAATGCCAAATCAATTCCCTGAATCATTCGACTTAATATCTGGAAAAGTCGATATACTGCAAATTACAGGTATTACAGCTCAGGAATTGGATTACGCAAAAGAGAATAGCTCAGAGGAATTAGCAAATAAGCTATTTGAATCTCAGGGTTCATTTACTATAAAACCTGATAGGTTAGGTGTAATTTAGTTATAACAAGTCATTAAAGCAGGACAAAAAACAGTTGGTTTTTGCTCGTGCCTCGCTTATTTTAACCAACTATTTTATTGCCTCTTAATGAGGCGTTAGGTTTACTAGTTTGAATATAGTTATCAAAGGATTAAGAAATGCAATCCTTACAGGTTGGGGGTTGTCTTTTGCATATTTGTGGTATTTAGCAGACTTTAATGTGCTTTTTTCTCACTTGCTTTACGCTTCAGTACTAGGTGGTTTAGTAAGTGCATCTGCGTTAATCTTTTATATGCTGCCTATACACCTTTGGTTGAGCCGAAACGAACTAGTTGGTTTACATTACTATTTAATGGTCGGCCTTGTTCCTTCTATTATATTTGTATTTATACCTTCTTTTACGGACGCAACGGGTAGGTTAATTATTGAATCAATAATAACTTATGCAGTTTTCGGTGTTACTTTAACAACAGTGTTCTGGTTTTCTGTATGTTATCGTAAACCTAACAAAACAAATTAAAAGAGCGGACAAAAAACAGTTGGCTTTGTTCGTACCTCACAAGTTTAGCCAACTAATTTTTGCCGTTTATTTGCGGCGTTAGGTGAATCTTTGATTTCGTGGAATATTGCTAATACTAAGGAAGGTCAAAATAGTTGGTACTTTCCATCTTTTGAAATTCAAGAATACTTGTTACCAATTATTAATGTTGGTGGTCAAAACTTCGATGAATATGGGCAAACCAAATACGCTACTGAAGATTGTCGTCGCTTAATAAATACGGTTGCTTTTGCTAAAGAAACTCTTTCTCTTATGCCAAAATCGGTTGTGAGATACGAAACTATAGAGAAAGGTTTAGCTTCATTGGAAAAAAATGAAATCATATCAACTCTAGATAAATTAGCTAAAGCAGCGGAGTTAGCAATAAAACAAGAAACTAGCCTGTTGTTCTATGGTGACTAATTCACCTAACAAGCTGTTAAACAAGGACAAAAAACAGTTGGCTTTTGCTCCTTCGTCGCTAATTTTAGCCAACAATTTTTTGCCTGTTAACAGGGCGTTATATGCCTATGAAAAAATTGAGTCTAAGTGCCTTTATTTGTCTCATTATTTTAGCTATGGGGCTTTGGTGTATTGATGTTAAATCAGATCAATCACATTCCATTACAGTTACTACTGACACCCTAGTGTATTCTGATTGGCGTTGTGGTTACAGATGCGGCACTGAAGGTGAAGTAGTTTTTACACTAGCGGCTAACACTACTTGGCATGTACAGCGTATACGTTTTGGTAAAGACTTTATGGCTGTTAAAGTTGCAAACAATAACCTTGCGGGCTGGGTAATAAACAACGAAAAGATAGAATTAGCCAGCGGCATATAACAAAGCAAATTAAAAGTGCGGACAAAAAACAGTTGGCTTTGTTCGTACCTCACAAATTTTAGCCAACTATTTTTTGCCGTTTATTTGCGGCGTTAGGCATAAAGGAGGCATCGGTGGCACTTAATGAAACAGAGCGAGAGGGCATAAAACTTTTATTTGATGTTTTTAAGCACCTCACAACCTTAAGTACTGGCTCTATAGTTATTTTAGCTACATTTTTAAAAGATGTTTTTCCAACTCCTGAGTGGGCAATTCTCTCGTCTATAGTATTTTTGTTGTTTTTACTTTCAATAATCTCATCTGTATCAGTTATGGTCGCTTTTGGTGAGACTGTCCGTGTTGAAGGAGATTACGAGAATTGGGTTGCAAATATAGGTAACTATGGCGTATTTATTTCCGCATCATCGTTCACACTGGCTGTGGTATGCCTAGTTGCATTTGCTATCAAGAACTTAAATTAGCGCGTTTAGTTGTCAATATGCCTAACAAGTTACTCAAAAGGACGCAAAACGCTTGGCTTGCGCTCCTTCGTCGCTAATTTTAGCCAAGCATTTATGCGCCCATTAGTAAGGCGTTAGGCATTCAGGGAGGGTTGGTGGAAAAATTCATCTTTTGCATTCTATTTTCAGTTTCATTGGCTCAAGCGAAAGAATTAAAGAGATCTGATAACCTAGAGCTTTCTTATCTTCTTGGAACAATGCGCACTCTTTTTAAAAGTAAAGAATTTCCATATATACGCATTATTGAAAGTTCTGAAGAAATAATGGAATGTGATGGTACTTTTGAATCATGTCCTAATTCAAGGTTGTTTATTGTTTCAAGTATGGGTGATTTAGGTGAAGCTCCGCTGCTTTATGAACTTCCTAAATCTAAAGGCTGGAAAATATCTTCCAATGAAATTATAAATGGAGAACGCCACTTAACTTTAATCACAACATTAGAACATGCGAATGTCTCAGTGGAATCTAGAGGAAAATGGCACAGTAAAACTTATAAAATCAGGGTGTCAGCAGATTATGGTATGTTGTACACCGTGCAATGAATGCCTAACAAGCAAATCAAGTGGGACTTCTAACAGTTGGCTGGGTTCCGCTTCGCTTCACATCTTAGCCAACTATTATAAGCCCCTTATTTGGGCGTTATAAGCACTTTCTGGTCTAGCGTAATCTCTAGGCCAATCAGGAATCTGAATCAACATGAATCAATTTTTAGATATCGCATTTTCACCCTATGGTGGAACAGCAGTTGTAATTTCTGGACTTACAACTTTTTTAGCCAAAATTTGGCTTAAGAGAATAATCAATAGAGACTTAAGTGAACAAAGAAAAGAGTTGCAGCAACTTAAAGATGATAATAAAAAAGATTTGAATGAAGTTGGAAATATTCATCAGCTGAAGCTTGAAAACCTCAAGGCTGACAACTTAAGTCGCTTAAAGAATATAGAGCAAAATCATAGTAGAACCATTGAAAATTTAAAGTTAGAAAGTGTGAATCAGTTAGAAAAAATTAGAAATGAGTTCCAAAGTGAATTTTTAAAACATGAGTCATACACATCTATTGCCAGAGAACAGTTTCAAAGTTTATTTGATAAGAGAATTGCCACATATACAAAACTCATCAAATTGAAAAATGAAATTGATAATATGATGCTTGAACGCGCAGATGAAATCGAACACAGAGCTGGTGACCCCGAAATTTTTAAAGAATGCATTGAAAAAATATGTAAACTAACTCAAGAAAATACAATGTACATTTCAAATGAATTGGCAAAACTGTCAAATAATTTGGCTAAAGTTTTTTGGGAAATTGCCTCTGCTGCCAAAGTAAACTCAATGGCTGCCGCTTTGAGTACCCCCATGGGTGATAATCAGGTGTGGAAAAATGCAGTGGAATTTGCTGAAAAAGATGTATTAAAAAGAATATTTGAAGAATGCTCTCCGATATATGATGACTGGTTTAAACAATTAGATAAAGATGTTGGTGAAGTTAGGGAAATATTAGATATATCTCATGATTTTCTTAACGAAAAGTAGCCTCTGATGGAATGTCATGCTTATAACAAGGCGCTCAATCGGACATCTAACAGTTGGCTGGCGTTCGTTTCACTCACTAATTTTAGCCAACTGCTATTCGCCGCTTAGCTTGGCGTTAGCTACCTATTGAGATTTAAGTATGTCTGATAAACCAGTGTACAAAAGGGCTTTTAAATACGCGTTGATACCTTCAAGCATGATTATCCTTCTAGTAATCTTTTCTATGCTTTCTCAAGAGGTAGTTGGTAGTAATTTTGAAATTGCATTTAGGTTTGTAGTGACGTGTTTAGGTGTATTTATATCTATGTGGGTTTTACTCACTGGCTACTTATTTTTCAACCCTGATGCAGATAAACCCTAGCGGTAGCTAACAAGGCAAATTAAAAGTGCGGACAAAAAACAGTTGGCTTTGTTCGTGCCTCACAAATTATAGCCAACTATTTTTAGCCGTTTATTTGCGGCGTTAGGCATCAAGAGTATTCAAGCTATGAAGTCAGAATGGTTAAGATTTGAATCGCAGCTCGCGGATTGGATGAAGAGCTTCAAGAGTAATAAATTACAGTTTACGAACGGCTATCAAGCTATTCCTGGTTTCCCATCAGATGGCTTTCGAGCCGACGGGCTACTAACTGATGGTAAAGTGGTAGTCGCTTTAGAAGTTGAAGTTAAACAAACTCACCCTGATACGAATGTCGGCAAGTTTTGGCTCCTAAATCAATACAAAACTTATGAAAAAGTTGTTCTATTTCATGTGTATACACCTGAGTATACATCGTATCCATGGAGACTAAAACTAGGTGAGTTTTATGCCGAAAAAATGTCGGAAGAACTCCCGTTTGAATATCATCTTCTAGATTTACGAGACGCAATAAGTATAGAAAGCGCGTTTGAGCAAACCGTTAGAGTTATCCAACAGAAGATAAGCTCGGAGTTTGGTGCGAGCTAGATGCCTAACAAAGCGTTCAAGACGGATTCGCAACGCTTGGCATTTTTGGTTTACTTGAGTTTAAGTGTTTACGGCACAATACTTTAAGTACAGTGGTCAGCGTTGCTCACCACTTAACGCGGCGTTAGCACTACAAGGATAGTTTAGGATTTATGCTGATAATTCAGTCGCGTGTACAAGGTTTACTCAACCGATTATATACAATGTCCATTCAATACATCTGGTTCATTGCAGTTGGGTTGATCTTTGCCATGTTCACAGGAGTTTATCCGAAAGACACGGTTTTGTTTTTTTTCATTTTGATAATTTTCATAGTCCTTTTCACCATCTGGTTATTCGTTTTTAACTCTGGTAGAAGTAAGGTCATTGAATACGGTTTAGAGCTTAATGAACAAGGGATAACATTCATTGATTTTGGCGATAGAGTAACTTTGGAGTGGAAGAATTTTGAAGGCTTTAAAATTGTTAATAGGTTACCTAGGTTAATAGTTTTAAAAAGCTCGAAAAGTAACGATATAAAGTTTAGCTATTATTTGTTTTCATCTGCTCAAAGAAAGAAATTATTCGATTATTTAGAGTCAAAGTAGTGCTAACAAGCAATTAAACAGGGATTAAAAACAGCGGGCTCTTCGCTTCGCTCAATTTTAGCCCTCAATTTTTAACCCGTTAATCGAGCGTTAGTTGCCTTATGAATATTGTGCCATTAGTCGGATTGAACAGTATAAAATTTGGTGATTCCAAAGAAGAAGCTGATAAGCTATTTGGAGTCCCTGATTTAATTGAAAATGAGTTAGGTCAAGACGGTGTTAGTTCCGAAATTTGGGATTATCAATCCAAAGGAATACAATTGTATTTCGATCCAGATTTAGACTTTAGGTTATGGGAAATATCCATAACCTCTGAAACTGCAAATTTAAAAAGCATTAAACCAATTGGGCTTAAAGAGTCAGAGTTATTAGGTTACTTTCCAAGTTTAGTGTTAGAAGTAAATGACGGTATATTTAAAGAGTATGTAGATCAGTCTAATGAATTAGTGTTTTTCTTACGTAATAATATAGTTAAACGCATAGATATTCGCCTAATTTAGATGTTTACTTAAAAAGGTTTGGTGGCGTCGGCAACTAACAAGTCACTCAAAAGGACAAAAAACAGTTGGTTTTTGCTCCTGCGTCGCTTATTTTAACCAACTATTTTTTGCCTCTTAGTGAGGCGTTATGCGTCACTTTAAATAGCTGTCTTTAAAGCGGTTTTTACTTCTACTCTTTCCTTCAAATCAGCTTTTAGG